>NZ_JASGCA010000003.1:0-340672 GCF_030449715.1 Bacillus sp. LB7 | reverse complement strand
GGTCGGCTACGCATCGTTGCCTTGGTGAGCCGTTACCTCACCAACTAGCTAATGCGCCGCGGGTCCATCTGTAAGTGGTAGCTAAAAGCCACCTTTTATAATTGAACCATGCGGTTCAATCAAGCATCCGGTATTAGCCCCGGTTTCCCGGAGTTATCCCAGTCTTACAGGCAGGTTACCCACGTGTTACTCACCCGTCCGCCGCTAACATCAGGGAGCAAGCTCCCATCTGTCCGCTCGACTTGCATGTATTAGGCACGCCGCCAGCGTTCGTCCTGAGCCAGGATCAAACTCTCCATGAAATAATGGAGCGCAGATTAAGTTCGTCACATCCTGTGACAACATCTGCATGACCTGCATCGTGCAGGCCCCTGACTACGCACATTCGCATGTGCGATTTATTTAATGAATTAACAGGTACGTTTTGTCTTGTTTAGTTTTCAAAGAACTTCGTTGCCGCTCTCAAAGCGACCACTTAAATATAACATTTATGAGACAAGCGGTCAATACTTTTTTTGAAAAAGTTTTTGTTGTTACTTTTATAAGCGACCAAAAGAAATTATAGCACATGATCTTTCTGATGAAAAGATAATATTTGAATTTGAATAGAAAAACATGCAGCCCTTTGGCTGCATGTTTTTATGATTCGTCTGCTTCCTGTTCCTGTTCTTCTGCATCGTTCTCTTCATCTTTTTCAACTAAAGCGACAGTCGCGACATGCTCTTGTTCACCTAAGCGGATAAGACGCACACCCTGAGTGACGCGGCCGGTCGTGGAAATATCTTTAATATCCATCCGAATGATCACGCCGCTGGCTGTGATGATCATTAAATCTTCTTCTCCTGTTGTTGCTTTCACTGTCACAAGAGATCCGTTATTTTCTGTGATTTTGCAGGTTTTCAGCCCTTTTCCTCCACGGCTTTGAACCCTATATTCTGAAGCCGGCGTCAGTTTTCCGTAGCCTTTTTCAGTTACGATTAGCACATGATAATCCTCTTCCAAAATCTCCATGCCGACGACAACATCGTCATCTGTCAGAGTGATGCCTTTAACGCCGGCTGCTGTTCTTCCCATTTGCCTTACATCTGTTTCAGGGAAACGGATCAGCAGACCGTTCTTCGTACCGATAATCATTTGTTTATTTCCGTCCGTCAGGCGGACGGCCATCAATTCATCCTCATCGCGGAGGCTTAAGGCGATCAATCCGTTATTGCGGATATTCGCGAATTGGGAAAGCGGCGTGCGTTTTGATATTCCGTGTTTTGTCGTGAAGAACAAATAAGACTCGTCATCAAATTCGCTTACCGGAATAATCGCGTTGATCCATTCTCCTTTTTCCACTTCAAGCAGGTTAATAATCGGAATTCCCTTTGCTGTCCGTCCGAATTCAGGGATCTCATATCCTTTCGCACGGTAAACCTTCCCTTTATTTGAGAAGAAGAGAATGGTGTCATGGGTGGATGTTGAAATCAGGTGTTCAACGAAGTCGTCTTCGTTTGTCCCCATGCCCTGAATGCCTTTCCCGCCCCGTTTTTGGCTACGGTAAGTGGAAGAAGGCAGACGTTTGATATATCCGTTATGGGTTAAAGTCACAACGATATTCTCGCGCGTGATGAGATCTTCGTCCTCAATCGTCTCAAGGCCTGATGTCACGATTTCTGTACGGCGCTCATCATTAAAGCGCTCTTTAACTTCCGTAAGCTCTTCTCGAATGATTTCAAGAACCTTTTCTTCGTCTGCTAAGATGGCTTTTAGCTCTGCAATCAACTCAACAAGGCCTTGATATTCCTCTTCGATTTTTTCGCGTTCCAGTCCTGTTAAACGCTGAAGACGCATGTCCAAAATCGCTTGGGCCTGTTTTTCGGTCAAAGAAAACTTCTCGATCAATCCGTTTTTTGCGATTTCAGCCGTTTGCGAATTTCTAATTAGGGAAATAACTTCATCAAGATGATCAAGCGCCACTCTCAAGCCCTCAAGAATATGGGCCCGCGCTTCCGCTTTGCGAAGCTCGAATGCCGTGCGCCTTCTGATCACGACTTTTTGATGGTCAAGATAATGCTCCAGACACTGCTTCAGGCTCAATACTTTCGGCTGTCCGTCAACAAGCGCCAAAAGATTAATGCCGAATGATGTTTGAAGAGCGGTCTGCTTGTACAAGTTATTTAACAGTACATTAGCGTTTGCGTCCCTTCTCAGTTCAATGACGATGCGCATTCCGTTTCGGTCTGATTCATCGCGGAGATCCGTAATGCCGTCGATTTTCTTATCGCGCACTAGATCCGCGATTTTTTCGATCAGCCTAGCTTTATTCACCTGGTACGGTATTTCCGTAATAATGATTACCGGTTTGCCGGAAGATGTTTCTTCGATTTGAGCTTTGGCTCGAAGCGTAATGGATCCCCGGCCTGTTTCATAGGCTTTCCGAATGCCGCTTCTCCCCAAGATCAGCCCTGCTGTAGGGAAATCAGGTCCAGGAATGATTTCCATCAATTCCGGCAACGTAATATCAGGGTTCTTGCTGACCGCCAAGACCCCGTCAATGACTTCACCGAGCTGATGCGGCGGAATGTTCGTAGCCATACCTACAGCAATACCGGCCGCTCCGTTGACAAGCAGGTTTGGAAATCTCGCGGGCATGACAACAGGCTCTTTTTCCGATCCGTCATAGTTGTCCTGGTAATCGATTGTGTCTTTATTGATGTCGCGCAGAATTTCCATTGATATTTTAGACATTCTCGCTTCTGTGTAACGCATGGCCGCAGCCGAGTCGCCGTCAACAGAACCGAAGTTTCCGTGGCCTTGAACGAGCATGTACCGATAGTTAAAATCCTGCGCCATTCTGACCATCGCTTCGTAAACAGCAGAATCACCATGCGGGTGGTACTTACCGATAACTTCGCCGACAATACGCGCGGATTTTTTATACGGCTTATCACTTGTCATCCCAAGGTCGTTCATCGCATACAATATTCTTCTGTGCACCGGCTTCAGACCGTCTCTTACGTCCGGAAGAGCGCGGGAAACAATAACACTCATTGCGTAATCTAAAAAAGATGTGCGCATTTCCTGACTGATATTGACTTCCTGAACTTGGGGCTTATGTTGTTCACTCATTAAAAAACCTCCCTGGAGAATCTACATGAGTTGTGTGGGAGTAGATTTGTATTTATACTCTTCAACGAATTAGGCTATTCTCCATTATATCAATAATCTTGATTTTATACACATCAAATGACTAGAGCGTCAAAGGCTCATTCTAGAAAAGACCTTATTTCAAATAAGCGAAAATAAGGTCTTACAATCATTAAATATCCAAATTCTTCACATATCGGGCATTCTCTTCGATAAAGTTGCGGCGCGGCTCAACCTTGTCGCCCATCAGCATTTCAAAGGTTTCATCCGCATCGATCGCATCTTTGAGCGTTACTTGAAGCAATGTCCGCGTTTCAGGATCCATCGTCGTTTCCCAAAGCTGTGTCGCGTTCATCTCGCCCAAACCTTTATAGCGCTGCAGGCCTGGCTTCGGATTTTGCGGAAGCTCTTTTAAAATTTCTTCGAGCTGCTGGTCATTGTACGCATACTCAACGCGTTTCCCCTGCTGTATTTTGTAAAGCGGCGGCTGAGCGATGTAGACATATCCTTGTTCGATGATCTGCCTCATGTAGCGGTAGAAAAAGGTCAGCAGCAATGTTCTGATGTGGGCACCGTCGACATCGGCATCCGTCATAATCACGACTTTGTGGTAGCGGGCTTTTTCAAGATTGAAATCTTCCCCGATTCCGGTGCCAAGTGCGGTGATCATAGAACGAACCTCATTGTTGGACAAAATTTTGTCCAGGCGTGCTTTTTCGACGTTCAAGATTTTCCCTCTCAAAGGCAAAATGGCTTGGAAATGACGATCGCGGCCCTGTTTTGCCGATCCGCCCGCAGAGTCACCCTCAACGATGTAAAGTTCGGAAATCGTCGGGTCTTTAGAAGAACAGTCAGCCAGTTTCCCTGGCAGATTTGACACTTCAAGGGCGCTTTTTCTGCGCGTCAATTCGCGCGCTTTCTTTGCAGCCATTCGTGCTCTGGCAGCCATAACCCCTTTTTCAACGATTTTTTTCGCTGAATCCGGGTTTTCAAGCAGAAATTTTTCGAGCGCTTCTGAAAATAGCGCATCTGTTATCGTACGCGCTTCTGAGTTGCCAAGCTTTGTTTTCGTCTGACCTTCAAATTGAGGATCCGGGTGCTTGATTGAAATGATCGCTGTCAACCCTTCTCGGACGTCTTCCCCGCTTAAGTTTGGATCGCTTTCTTTGAATACGCCGTTCCTTCTCGCGTAATCATTGATGACCCTCGTCAAACCGGTCTTAAAGCCGGCTTCATGCGTTCCGCCTTCATACGTATGAATGTTGTTGGCAAATGAATAAATGTTGCTGGTATAGCTGTCGTTGTATTGAAGCGCCACCTCGACGGTAATGCCGTCTTTGGATCCTTCAATGTAGACCGGCTCTTCATGAACAACTTCCCGCGAACGGTTCAAATGTTCAACATAGCTTTTAATACCGCCTTCATAGCAGTATTCATTCTTGCGTTCTTTTCCATCTCGTTTATCTTCGATCGTGATTTTGACGCCTTTTGTCAAGAAAGCGAGCTCCCGGACACGAGTGGCAAGTGTATCATAGTCGTATTCAGTCGTTTCCGTGAATATTTCCGGATCAGGCTTGAAGTGAGTGGTCGTTCCCGTCACTTCCGTCTCTCCGATGACTTTCAGATCAGCTTTCGGAACGCCCCGTTCAAATTCCTGATAATGGACTTTTCCATCTCTGTAAACCGTTACATCGAGCTCGGTTGAAAGGGCGTTAACAACAGAAGCACCAACGCCGTGCAGACCGCCTGAAACTTTATATCCGCTTCCGTCAAACTTTCCTCCGGCGTGCAAGACAGTCATGATGACTTCAACAGCGGGACGGCCCATCTTCTCGTGAATACCGACAGGAATCCCCCGTCCGTTGTCTTTTACAGTGATGCTGTTGTCTTTTTCAATTTCGACATTGATTTCAGTGCAGTAACCGGCCAATGCTTCATCGATGCTGTTATCGACAATTTCCCATACTAAATGGTGCAGACCTTTGCCGCTTGTCGACCCGATGTACATTCCGGGTCTTTTCCGAACGGCTTCCAATCCCTCTAGAACCTGTATCTGATTTTCATCGTAATTATTTTGCTGTTCCATTGCCACGCACATTCACCTACACTTTTCTTCAAACATAATAAATTTATAGTTAAGATTCTTTTATGAATCGATTTCCGGCTTGGATTGCGCCCGTTTTTTCAACGTGCTTGAGGCTAAAGGAGAAAAATAAATCGATTGTAATGTGACAACAATTGACTTCGGCGTGCTGTTAGAAGAGACAATCAGCTGTTTTTGCTTGTTTAAAAACTCTTCAACAATCGGCGATGTCTTTGCCTTGTAATCAAAAATAGCCACAATTTCACGCGTTGAGACGACAAAATCGTCACCTAAGTGGATATACAATCCCTCACCCCATTTTCTCAGTCCGATAGCGTGCCATTTTCAACTCGAAAGATTTCCGCTTCGTTTAAGGTTTTATGATCAATTCCATCAACGCTTGTCGTTGTTACGAAAGTTTGAACACGGCCTTGAATGGTGTGGAGCAAGTGAGACTGCCGATAGTCGTCCAGCTCTGATAAAACATCATCCAAAAGCAAAATCGGGTATTCTCCTATCTCTTCCTGAATCAAATCGATTTCAGCCAATTTAAGTGACAATGCAGTCGTTCGCTGCTGGCCCTGCGATCCGTAAGTCTGCACATCACGGCCATTGACGTAGAAGAGAACATCATCCCTGTGGGGACCTGACAGAGATACCCCCCGTTCTATTTCTTTATCTCTTAATTTAGAAAACGTTTCTTGATAACTATTGATCATTTTCGACAAATCGGGCGAATCTGATACGTGAAGAGACGTATGATACTTTAGCGTCAGCTCTTCCAGACCTCTTGAAATTCCGGAATGAATGGGCTGAGCCCATTTTTCAAGCTGATCGACAAACTGAAGCCGTTTCATCACAACCTTTGCTGCGAATTCCGTCAGCTGTTCCGTCAGCACGTCAAGCATCGTTTGATCGGTTTGCTTTCTCGTTTGAAGCTGTTTCAGGAAATGATTCCGTTGTGAAAGGATTTTTTGGTAAAGAGAAAGGTCATGAAGATAGACAGGTGATACTTGGCCGATTTCCATATCGAGAAACCTTCTTCTGACCTGAGGACTTCCTTTTACAAGGTTTAAATCCTCCGGCGCGAACATAATCGTGTTGACAGCCCCGACATACTGGCTCAGCTTCTGCTGTTCAATATGATTAACTTTACCTTTTTTTCCTTTTTTGGAAATCACGAGCTGAATGGGAACAGAACCGTTTTTTTTAATGACCCTGCCTTCTATTTTAGCATAGTCTTCATCCCATCGTATGAGTTCTTTATCATTTGACGTCCGATGGGATTTGGCCATCGCAAGCACATAGATCGCTTCCATCAAATTCGTTTTTCCTTGAGCGTTCTCTCCGATAATCACGTTCACTTTGTTCTCAAATTGAAGGTCAAGGCGCTCATAATTACGGTAAGACGACAATGTTAGATTTTGGATATACAATCAATACCACCTGCTTTTAGCCGACGACTTGAAATGAACCGAATCCTTCAATCGTCACCACATCTCCGACATACAGTTTTCGTCCGCGGCGGTTATCCGGCTCGTCATTGACGAGTACTTCATATTCCGATAAAAACCATTTTGCCATTCCTCCGGACTGAATGACATCCGCCAATTTCAAAAACTGGCCGAGGGTAATCATCTCTGTATCAATAGCCACCGTCTTTGTCATTATATCGACCTCTTTCAATATCACTAATATCTAATTGTACTAAAAAACAGGGAAAGAAGGAAAGGGGAAACTTGCGGTATGAACAACCAAGGCAGGGCGAGAGCGCTTTTCTCCCGAAAAAATAAGAGAAGCTGCCGGACCAGCCGGCAACTTTCTATTCCAACAAATTAATACGTCCGGACAGGAAGAATTAATTGGACGATCGAATCGTCATTCGGCGTACGGATCAGAAAAGGCCTCATAGCGCCCGTGAAACTCACGTGAATGTCCTCTCCTTCAAGAACTTTAAGGGCATCCAGCATATATTTCGGACTAAAGGATATCTTTAAGTCTTCCCCTTCAATCTGCTCGGCATTCACCGTCTCGACAACCTTTCCGATTTCCGGAGAGTTTGAAGAAATTTCGATCGACTCATTGGCGGCTGCGGAAAGTTTCACCACATTGTTTCGTCCTTCTCTCGCCAAGAGCGAAGCCCTGTCGATCGCCTGAAGAAATTCCTTTGTATTGACGATCAGGTTCGTTTTGCTTTCCTGAGGAATCAGGCGGTTTGTATCCGGATAATTTCCGTCAAGCAGCCTGGAGAAAAACAGCACGTTTTTTGTTTTAAACAGCACTTGTGTTTCGGTAATTACAATATCGACAAGCTCCTGGTGGTCATCAAGGATCTTGCTCAGCTCGGTTAAGCTTTTTCCTGGGATGACGACATTGTAAGAACTGTCTTCGTGAATGTCGAGCTTAGCTTTTCTTAGCGCCAGACGGTGACTATCCGTCGCAGTGCATATTAATTCACCGCTTGTGACATTCCAGTTTACACCTGTCAAGATTGGGCGTGTTTCTGAGGTGGACACTGCGAAAACGGTTTGGCGGATCAGGTTTTTCAGCAGATCGGTCGGAATTTGAAAAGCGTGATGCTCTTCAATTTGCGGCAAAAGCGGATATTCGCTCGCATCTAAACCGTTTAAGTTAAACTCTGCTTTGCCGGAGCGGATGATCGTTAAGTATTGATTTTGAACCTCGATTTCCACCGTTGACATCGGCAGCTTTTTGACAATTTCACTGAAAAAACGGGCTTGAAGCACAATGCTGCCGGGCTGTTCAATTGTCACGACCTCTAAATCGCCGTCTTCTTTCGGGATAAACGATTCAATCGAAATATCGGAATCGCTGCCTGTCAGAGAGACTCCTTCATCAGAGGCCACAATTTTAATACCGGTTAAGATCGGAATCGTCGTTCTTGAAGAAACGGCTTTTAACACATCTTGGACACCTTCGACTAGGCGGTCTTTTTGAATTGTAAACTTCATAATCATCCTCCTTGCAGGAATCTATTAATTATTATGTTTTATAAAAATAGCAGAAGTACTAGTAGGGGCTGTGGATTTGTGGATAAGTGTAAAAAACGAACGGAAATACAGCCTATCCACATGTGGACAGACTGTGTAAGACTATGTTCAAGTTATTCACACTTTCCCGCTCACCACTTATCTCAGCTGCTCTTTAATTTCTTTAATCTGCTGCTGGAGCTGTTCATCATCGCTCAGCAGTTTTGATATTTTCTCATGGGCATGGATGACGGTCGTGTGGTCGCGTCCGCCAAACTCTTCGCCGATCTTCGGAAGAGAAGAATCTGTCATTTCTCTTGATAGATACATAGCGATCTGCCTCGGAAAAGCTACCGATTTTGTCCGTTTCTTCGCCTTGAAATCTTCCAGCTTGATATTGAACTGCTGGCCGACAATTCTTTGGATGTCTTTGATCGTAATGACTTTCGGCTTTGAAGACGGAATGATATCTTTCAAAGCTTCGGCAGCCAGATCGGCGTTGATGTCTTTATTGATCAGGGAAGAATATGCGACAACCCTGATTAATGCTCCTTCCAGCTCCCTGATATTGCTGTCGATCTGATTGGCAATATAAAGCATGACTTCATTCGGGATATCAAGTCCTTCTGCTTTTGCTTTCTTTCTTAAAATCGCAATTCTTGTTTCCAGATCAGGAGGCGTGATGTCTGTGATCAATCCCCATTCAAAACGGGAGCGCAAACGGTCTTCAAGCGTTGGGATCTCTTTTGGAGGCCGGTCACTGGAAATGACGATCTGCTTTGTTTCTTCATGCAGCGTATTAAACGTATGGAAAAATTCCTCTTGCGTTTGTTCTTTTCCGGCTAAAAATTGAATATCATCTATCAAAAGAACGTCAACATTTCGATAGCGATTGCGAAAATCGACAGCTTTATTGTCACGGATCGAGTTAATGAATTCATTTGTAAATTTCTCAGATGACAAATAAACCACTTTTGCAGATGGATTGTGATCGATGACATAGTGCCCGATCGCATGCATTAAGTGAGTCTTTCCAAGTCCGACTCCCCCATAAATAAACAGCGGATTGTAAGCTTTCGCCGGGGCTTCGGCCACTGCCAAAGACGCCGCATGGGCGAATCGGTTTCCTGAACCGATAACGAACGTATCGAATGTATATTTGGGATTCAGCATGTTTTGCGGAAAATCAGCCGGTTCTTCTTTCGACATTTTTTTGATTGGAGACTTAGGCATAAAATCTTCTTCATTTTGATTCTGCGGAATGACAAATTTAATGCTCAATTCTTCTCCTGTCAGATCGTAGATCGTATCGGCAATCAGGTGCAGGTATCTTGATTCAAGCCAGTCTCTTGCGAACTCGTTCGGTGCGGTGATGATCAGCGTATCGCCCTGCAATGAATGGGCCTTTGTCGATTTCATCCATGTTTCAAAGCTGGGCTTGCTCAATTTTTTTTCGATCTGCCCCAAAGCTTGATTCCAAAGATCCGATATGTTTTTCATAATGGCGGTTCGTCCCTCCTTTACCAGCATATTTGCTTGTCCAACCTGTTATAGAACACAAAAAAAGAGCAAATGGATGAGTCCATTCGTTAATGAAATGTTGAAAACATATAATATAGTAGAAAAACGTCTTTTCGACACTCTTCACAAGATGTGGACAAATTACTGCACACCCTGTGAAAAAACTTTCCACAACTTATCCACAGTTTGTGGATAATGGATTGGCAGCCAATTTGTTATCAAGAGTTAAAACACAAATATAATATCAGAATAAGCGAGTGGTTGCAATGGTTGTGAGGAACTTATCCACACACTATACAAACTGTTGAAGAAATATTGTCCACAGCAGTTAGTTTTGTGAAAATGTTGTCGATAATGATTGTGGATAGAAAAAACGAGGCGAAAGATATCCACACTGGCTTTTTTTTGCTTCGCTCTTCCCATTTTCCCGCTTCCAAAAAAATCTTTTAAGCTAAAATTGAGGAAAAATGAAATTAGGCTTTCGAAGAAAATTGATATGTGTTATCCTATTATGGTGCAAAAAAGAAATGTGTGAGCGAAGTTGACAATGAACTGCTCATCCCAATATAATAAATTAGACTGTCTTTAACAGCTATTCCTCGAGGGAGGTGTCATACATGAAAAGAACATTTCAACCAAATAACCGTAAGCGCAGCAAAGTTCATGGCTTTCGCAGCCGTATGAGTTCTAAAAATGGACGTCTTGTATTAGCACGTCGTCGCCGCAAAGGAAGAAAAGTATTATCAGCTTAGGCCACTGAATAATGTCAGTGGTCTTTTTTACATAGAGGAATGACCAGGCCCATTTGCCAGCTTGTTATCGGAGTGAAAGAAGATATGAAAAAGCGAAATCGATTAAAGAAAAATGAAGATTTTCAAAAAGTATTTAAAAAAGGCAAATCGATGGCAAACCGGCAATATGTTTTATACGTGCTTCACCAGCCTGAGGCGAAAGAGTTTCGGGTGGGACTGTCGGTCAGCAAGAAAATCGGAAACGCAGTTGTGCGCAACCGGGTAAAGCGGCTGATTCGCCAGGTCATCCAGGAAGAGCGGGATCTGTTAAAACAAGAAAATGACTACATTATCATCGCAAGAAAGCCTGCAGCTGAATTGTCATATGAAGAGACGAAAAAAAGTTTGCAGCACCTTTTCAGAAAGTCGTTTGTCTACCGGAAAAAACCGAATCAGCCATCATAGTCCGGGTTAAAAAGATGTTATGGCCCTCATTTTTAAGCGCTTCCTTTAGCTCCTGAAAAATGTCGTCGCCCATTCGGGGAGAAAGATGATAAAATACGAGAAAGTATGTCTTTTTAATGGTCATAACCGAATAACACCGGTTGAAGAATGAAGATTTAGGAGGAAATATTGTTGAAGAGGCGAATTTTATTATTGTTCAGTATGATCGGCGTTATCGTGCTGTTAGCTGGATGTACGGAAATCAACCAGCCGATCACTGCAGAAAGCGAAGGGTTTTGGAACACGTATATTGTATACCCGTTGTCACAGCTGATCACGTATGTAGCAAATTTAACGAATGAAAACTTCGGACTCGCGATTATCATCGTCACGATCTTAGTCAGACTTTTAATTTTGCCGCTGATGATCAAGCAGACGAAGAGTTCGAAAGCGATGCAGGCCCTCCAGCCTGAAATGCAAAAACTTCGCGAAAAATACAGTTCTAAAGATCAAAAAACGCAGCAGAAGCTTCAACAGGAAACGATGGCTCTCATGCAGAAGCACGGGGTTAACCCGCTTGCCGGATGTTTCCCGATCTTAATTCAAATGCCGATTTTAATCGGATTCTATCATGCCATTATGAGAACGCGGGAAATCGCAGAACACAGCTTTTTATGGTTTGACCTTGGGGAGCGTGATCCGTATTTCATTTTGCCGATTCTCGCCGGTGTGTTCACATTCATTCAGCAAAAGCTGATGATGGCGGGAACAGCGCAGCAAAATCCGCAGATGGCGATGATGCTTTGGCTGATGCCGATCATGATCGTTGTATTTGCGGTCAGTTTCCCGGCGGCTCTTTCCCTGTACTGGGTAGTCGGTAACTTATTCATGATTGCTCAAACCTTCTTTATCAAAGGGCCTGATTTAAAGGCAGAGAGGCAGGAAGCGGCAGCCGGAGGAAAAAAATCCGGAGGTAAGAAAAAGTGAAGGAACTGACTGCTACTGGACGTACCGTCGATGAAGCAGTGCAATCCGGGCTTGAACAGCTGGGCCTTCATGCAGATGATGTCGAAGTCGACGTAGTTGATGAAGGAAAAAAGGGAGTATTTGGCATTTTCGGTCATCGGTCTGCAGTCGTGAACATTCGGGAAAAAATAGACCCGGTTAAAGAAGCGAAACAGTATTTGGAAAATGTAATTTCGAATATGGGAATACAAGCCCAGGTGACGGCAGAAGAGGAGTCAAAACGAGTGGTTTTTCAGTTGAAAGGCGATAAAACAGCCCTTTTAATTGGAAAAAGGGGACAAACTTTAAATGCCCTTGAAACGCTGACGCAGCTCGTGCTCAATCGTCATTCCGACAAATATATCCAAGCGGTGGTTGACGCCGAAGGATACCGCGCAAAGCGGAAGGAAACACTGGCTCAGCTTGCATTGAAGCTTGCTGACCAGGCGGCCAGGCAGAAAAAAGACATTCACCTGGAGCCGATGCCTTCCAGTGAGCGAAAGGTCATCCATGATACGCTTGCGGGCTACTCGCAGCATATCGAAACTTATTCTACCGGAGAAGACCATAACCGGCACCTTGTCATCTCATATAAAAAATAACATGAAAACCGAAGTTCCCAAAATTGGGGCTTCGGTTTTTTGCCGTTGCAAAATCGATAAATGCAGACCAAATCGGTTTAAGCTTTAGTTTTTTCGGTGTAAGCTGTTGATGAAAATGAAATTTAATTGTTATTCACATGTGGATAAGTTAAAGTAAGTAATGATGGCTTAGAACGGTTGTGGATAACGGTTCAAGTCACTTCCACTTCAATTGAAACTATGTTATCTTTAAATTTTGATTACAATAAAAGTTTTTCATCCATATACGATGTTTGGAAGATGATCCGGACAAATGGGGATAATAGATAGAGGAATGAAAAAGAGAGGTGAAAGCCATGGATACCATCGCTGCGATTTCAACGCCGATGGGAGAAGGGGCGATTGCGATCGTCCGGATGAGCGGCCCTGAGGCTCTTGCGATCGCCGATAAAGTATATAAAGGACCCCGCGGGAAAAGGCTGAGTTCCGTCGATTCACATACGATTAACTACGGTCATATCGTTGATCCCGAAACGGAAAAAGTCGTGGAAGAAGTCATGGTTTCGGTACTGAAAGCGCCGAAAACTTTTACGCGGGAAGATATTGTAGAAATCAACTGCCATGGCGGAATTGTAACCGTCAACCAGGTGCTTCAGCTCGTTTTGAGAGAGGGAGCGCGCCTTGCGGAACCGGGGGAATTTACGAAAAGAGCCTTTTTGAACGGAAGAATCGATCTTTCCCAGGCTGAGGCTGTCATGGATCTCATCAGGGCCAAAACAGACCGCGCTATGAATGTGGCCATGAATCAGATGGAAGGAAGGCTGTCTTCACTGATCAAACGGTTGCGAGCCGAGATTCTTGAAACATTGGCCCATGTTGAAGTGAATATAGACTATCCGGAATACGATGATGTCGAAGAAATGACCCATAAGATGCTGATTGAAAAGGCGACAAAGGTCAAAAAGGAAATCGAGGCGCTGCTGACGACTTCAGAGCAGGGTAAAATATTAAGAGAAGGCATCTCGACGGTTATCATCGGGCGGCCAAATGTCGGCAAATCCTCGCTTTTAAACAGTCTCGTCCATGAGACAAAAGCGATTGTAACGGACATTCCGGGTACGACGCGGGATGTCATTGAAGAATATGTGAATGTCAGGGGCGTGCCGCTGCGGCTTGTCGATACAGCCGGGATCCGTGAGACCGAAGACATCGTCGAGCGAATCGGCGTTGAACGTTCAAGACAGGTATTAAAAGAAGCCGATTTGATTTTGCTTGTCCTCAATTACAGTGAGACCCTTTCGGAAGAAGACATCAAGCTCTTTGAAGCGACGAAGGGCATGGACATCATCGTCATCGTTAATAAGACCGATCTTGAGCAAAAGCTTGATCTTGATCGGGTTCGGGAATTGGCGGGAAATCAGCCTGTCGTCACGACATCCTTATTGAAAGAGGAAGGGATTGATGAGCTGGAGGAAGCCATTCAATCGCTGTTTTTCACAGGAACGATCGAGAGCGGCGACTTGACATATGTCAGCAATACAAGGCACATCTCACTGCTGCATGAGGCGAAGCGCGCCATTACTGACGCATTGGAGGGCATCGAAAACGATGTGCCGATCGATATGGTTCAAATTGATTTAACAAGATGCTGGGAAGTTCTCGGAGAGATCATTGGCGATGCTGTACACGAAAGCCTGATCGATCAGCTCTTCTCTCAATTTTGCTTAGGAAAATAAAGGAGGAACAAAGCATATGGGCTATGAAGCAGGCCAATATGACGTCGTTGTTGTCGGCGCCGGACACGCCGGTGTTGAAGCGGCGCTGGCGTCAGCCAGACAAGGCGCAAAAACGCTTGTCTTAACGATCAACCTTGATATGGTTGCTTTCATGCCATGTAACCCGTCTGTCGGCGGACCTGCAAAAGGAATCGTCGTCCGCGAAATCGATGCGCTCGGCGGGGAAATGGCTAAAAATATCGATAAAACTCATATTCAAATGAGGCTTTTAAATACAGGAAAAGGACCTGCCGTCCGGGCGCTGCGGGCTCAGGCTGATAAATTCCAATATCAGCATGAAATGAAAAAGACACTTGAAAATGAACCGAATTTGACCATGCTGCAAGGAATGGTCGAACGCCTTCTGATTGAAGACGGGGAATGCCGGGGCGTTGTAACCCAAACAGGGGCGGAGTACCGTTCTAAGACCGTTGTTCTGACGACGGGGACATTTTTGAGAGGAAAAATCATTCTTGGCGATCTGTCATACTCGAGCGGACCGAACAACCAGCAGCCGTCCATCAAGCTGTCAGAGCATCTTGAAGAGCTCGGCTTTGACCTCGTCCGCTTTAAAACAGGAACGCCGCCGCGGGTCAACAGCCATTCGATTGACTACAGCAAAACGGAAATTCAGCCCGGCGATGAAGTGCCGCGGGCCTTTTCGTATGAGACAGTCGAATATATTACAGACCAGCTTCCATGCTGGCTCACATATACGAGCCCGGAAACGCACGAAATTATTGACAACAATCTGCATCGCTCACCGATGTATTCCGGTATGATCAAAGGAACGGGGCCAAGATATTGCCCTTCTATTGAAGACAAGGTCGTCCGCTTTAACGACAAGCCGAGACACCAGATCTTTCTTGAGCCTGAAGGGCGCAACACCCAGGAAGTCTATGTCCAGGGATTATCGACAAGCCTTCCGGAAGATGTGCAGCGAAAAATGCTTTCAACTATTCCCGGTCTTGAAAATGTGCAAATGATGCGGGCAGGATACGCGATTGAATATGATGCGATCGTACCGACTCAACTGTGGCCGACACTGGAAACGAAAAAAATTCCCGGACTCTTTACAGCCGGACAGATTAACGGAACATCAGGCTATGAAGAAGCGGCCGGACAGGGAATTATGGCCGGCATCAATGCAGGCCGGAAAGCGCTTGGCAAAGAAGAGGTCATTCTCAGCCGTTCTGACGCTTATATCGGCGTATTGATCGACGACCTTGTGACGAAAGGAACAAACGAACCGTACCGCCTGCTGACTTCGCGTGCGGAGTACAGGCTGCTTCTGCGTCACGACAATGCAGACTTGCGCCTGACCGAGATCGGCTATCAGATCGGCTTGATTTCTGAAGAACGATATCAAAAGTTCCAAGAGAAAAAAGCGGCCATTGAAGCAGAGAAAAAACGCCTTCATTCTGTTATTATCAAACCGACAAAGGAAAATCAGGAATATATCCGTTCATTGGGCGGCAGCGAGCTCAAAGACGGCATTCGCGCGACCGACCTGATGAAGCGGCCGGAAATGAATTATGAAACCGTTACTGCTCTTGCGCCGCCTGAACAAAAAGTCGCCGGCGACGTTGCTGAACAGGTTGAAATTCAAATTAAGTATGAAGGATATATTGAAAAGTCCTTGCAGCAGGTCGAAAAACTAAAGAAAATGGAAAACAAAAAGATTCCTGACAGAATCGACTATGACGCGATCAAAGGCATTGCAACGGAAGCGCGCCAAAAATTGAAAGAGGTCAGACCGCTGTCGGTCGCACAGGCCTCACGGATTTCCGGCGTCAATCCTGCTGATATTTCCATTCTGCTTGTCTACTTAGAGCAGGGACGGATTGCCAAGGTTGCGGAATAGAAAGGGTGACGGCATGAACATTGAGCAATTTACAGCCGGTTTGGAGGAGAAAGGCATCTCCCTTTCTTCCTTCCAGCTGGAGCAATTTGAGACCTATTACGAATGGCTTGTTGAGTGGAACGAAAAAATGAATTTAACCTCGATTACCGAGAAAAAAGAAGTGTATTTAAAGCATTTTTACGATTCCATCGCCGCTTCTTTTTATGTTGATTTCAAAAAGATGAACAGTCTCTGTGATGTTGGAGCGGGCGCCGGATTTCCAAGCCTTCCGATAAAAATCTGCTTTCCTCACCTTCACGTCACAATCGTTGACTCACTGAACAAACGGATTCACTTTTTGAATCAGCTGTCAGATGCTTTGAAGCTGGAAAACACAGCTTTTTACCATGACCGCGCGGAAACATTCGGAAGATCAAAAGACCACAGAGAAAGCTATGACATCGTGACGGCACGCGCTGTCGCCCGCCTTTCGGTTCTCAGCGAGCTCTGCCTTCCGCTTGTGAAAAAAGACGGTTTATTCGTAGCATTAAAAGCAGCTTCGGCTGATGAAGAAATTGAAACGGGCAAAAAAGCCATCAAAATGCTTGGAGGCAAAATTGAAACCGTACATTCTTTTCAGCTGCCAATTGAAGAAAGCGACAGAAACATCATTGTCATCAAAAAACAATCGCAGACACCGAAGAAATTTCCAAGAAAGCCTGGAACACCTAATAAATCTCCTATAGAAGGTTAAATTATTCGTTTTCTTCAAATTTCGTGATGTCACAGAAGGAAAATTCATGAGAAAATAGAATTATAAAAATGGCAGTGTTTAAAGGTGGTGTAGGTACATGAAGCATTCATTCTCTCGTCTCTTCGGACTTGGCGACAAGGAAGAAGAAGCAGAGATTGCTGAACATGATACGAATAAAGAAGAAATTCAAGAGATTCCAGTAGGCGATATAATTCCTAACCGTTTTCAGCCGCGCACCATTTTCTCAGAAGAAAAAATTAAAGAATTAGCTGCAACCATTCATACACACGGCATTATCCAGCCGATTGTCGTCAGAAAAACAGAGCGGGAAGGCCAATATGAACTCATAGCCGGAGAGCGGCGCTGGCGGGCGGTTCAAACGCTCGATTGGGAGAAGGTTCCCGCTATTATTAAGGATTTTTCAGATACGGAGACCGCTTCCGTCGCTCTAATCGAAAACCTTCAGAGGGAAGAATTATCTTCGATTGAAGAAGCGCATGCTTATGCAAGGCTTTTAGAGCTTCACGATTTGACGCAGGAAGCCCTTGCACAAAGGCTTGGAAAGGGCCAGTCAACAATCGCCAATAAGCTCAGACTGTTGAAGCTTCCGGAAGAGGTGCAGGAAGCGATCTTGAAAAAAGAAATTTCAGAGCGCCACGCAAGAGCGCTCATACCGTTGAAACAGCCCGACCTTCAAGTCAAGCTGTTACATGAAGTCATTGAAAAGAATTTAAATGTAAAGCAAACCGAAGACCGTGTCGTCAAAATGCTTGAGCAGGATAAACGCAAGCCGAAACCGAAGAGAAAAGCGTACAGCAGAGACGCGAGAATCGCGATGAATACGATTCGCCAGTCTTTATCAATGGTGGAAGACAGCGGCGTCAAACTGAATACGGAAGAAGAGGAATTTGAAGAATATATTCAGTTTACGATCCGGATACCGAAATAAAAGCTCCCTCTAGAGCTTTTATTTTTTTAGGCAAAATATCAATGGGGGAGCATCTATGGAATACTATCGACAATATCATTCTTTGCTTTTTTCAATTGCTTACCGTATGCTCGGGTCTTTGCAGGATGCAGAGGACATCGTCCAGGAATTGTTCGCAGACCTCCAGGAAAAAGATATCAGTCAAATTGACCATATTCAAGCCTATTTGACGAAATCTATCACAAACCGCTGCATAAATGAACTGCAGTCTGCCCGCAAGAAGCGGGAGGTGTATATCGGGGAATGGCTTCCTGAACCGCAGGTGGAGCTTTCAGCTCAAAGTCCGGCGGAATACGTTGAAGAAAAAGAAAAGGTTTCCTATGCGTTTTTGGTAGTTATGAGCCGGTTAAATCCTGTGGAAAGAGCCGTTTTGTTGTTTAGGGAAGTATTCGGATATCACTATAAGGAAATTTCGCCCATAATCGGGAAGTCTGAAGCGAACTGCCGTAAAATCCACAGCCGGCTGAAACAGAAGCTAAATGGGGATATTTCGGTATTATCACAGCCGGTCGAAGAACAGCAACTGGCCCGGCTTTTTATCGAATCAGCGAAAACCGGTGACTTTGAGGCGTTTTCCAAAACATTGATTGAAGATGCCGTATTGTATACGGATGGCGGCGGAAAAGTACGCAGCGCGTTGAGACCGATCTATGGAAAGAGCCGCATTTATGCGTTTTTTACGGGAGTTGTTTCAAAGGGAAGCTTTTCCGGCCACTTTATACCTGTCGATATCAACGGCCAAAAGGGCGTTTTAATCATGAAAAACAACCGCCCGGCTTACGCTGTTTGCTTTGCTTGGAACCCGGAAGGCGATTCCGTCAAAAATGTGTTTATCGTGTCAAATCCCGATAAACTGAAGCACATTAAAATATAACGTTTTCTGTCACAAACGTCGTTCCTCACTTGTTATATAAGTGAAACACTTAAAGGAGGAATAGACATGGAAACGAGATTTCTAATGGAAAAAGTAAACCCTGAGGGCTACAGAGGAATGCTGGAGCTTGAAAAAGCGCAGGCTTCCTCAAGCATTGATCCAGTCTTAAAGGAACTGATCAAAATTCGTGCTTCACAGCTGAATGGATGTGCTTTCTGCTTAAACATGCATACGAAAGATGCAAGGCAGAACGGTGAGACGGAACAGCGGATCTATGTGCTCAATGCGTGGCGGGAAGCGCCTTTTTTCACGGAAAAAGAGAGGGCGGTATTGGCGCTGACTGAAGCCGTTACGCGAATCGGCGAGCACGGGCTGCCGGATGAAGTATACAACGAAGTAAGGATCCATTTTACAGAAGCTGAAACAGCCGAACTGATCATGGCAGCCGTCACAATAAATGCCTGGAACAGAATTGCCATCGCCACCCGGAAAATGCCCGCAGCAGATTGATTGAAATCCCCCTAAGACAGGGGGATTTTTTTTATATTAATATAATAATAAAACTATCTTTCATTTCACTTGAACATCTCTTCTCCTTTTTCTGAGATAAAAAAATGGTTTCTTTATGTCGAAAAATAGAAAAAACGGATCTCTTTGAAAAAACAAAAATTCAAAAAAAGCAAACGGCCGATTCTTTTTTTGTTAAAATAGAGAAATGAGAGAAACTTGTTCAATGTGAAAGTAGGTGACATTGTGGGGAAAATTATTGCGATCACAAACCAAAAAGGTGGCGTTGGTAAAACGACAACCTCTGTTAACCTGGGAGCTTGTTTAGCTTACATCGGGAAAAGGGTTTTGTTAGTCGACATAGACCCGCAAGGAAACGCAACAAGCGGTATCGGCGTTGAAAAGGCTGATGTTGATCAATGTGTGTACGATATATTAGTAGATGATGCAGATGTGAAAGATGTCATCAAAACAACATCCGTAGAAAATTTGGATGTCATTCCTGCCACGATTCAGCTTGCGGGGGCGGAAATCGAACTCGTTCCGACCATTTCCCGTGAAGTCCGGCTGAAAAGAGCTTTGGAATCGGTCAAACAAAACTATGATTTTATGATTATTGACTGCCCGCCGTCTTTAGGGCTGCTTACAATCAATGCGCTTACGGCTTCCGATTCCGTCGTGATTCCGGTTCAGTGCGAATATTATGCGCTGGAAGGGCTGAGCCAGCTGCTCAACTCAGTCCGGCTCGTGCAAAAACATTTAAATACGGATCTGATGATAGACGGTGTATTGCTGACAATGCTTGATGCAAGAACGAATTTAGGCATACAGGTCATCGAAGAAGTGAAAAAGTACTTCCGCGATAAAGTATACCAAACGGTTATCCCCCGGAATGTCCGGCTCAGTGAAGCGCCGAGCCATGGAAAGCCGATCATTTTATATGATCCTCGTTCCAGAGGAGCGGAAGTCTATTTAGAATTAGCAAAGGAAGTGGCTGCGAATGCCTAAAGGTCTCGGAAAAGGGATTAATGCATTGTTTTCAAATGTTGATTTATCCGAAGAAACGGTTGAGGAAATCAAGCTGCAAGACTTGCGGCCCAACCCTTATCAGCCAAGAAAAACGTTTGATGACCAATCGTTAAAAGATTTGAAGGAGTCCATTTTGCAACACGGTGTTTTGCAGCCCATCATCGTCAGAAAGTCAATTAAAGGCTATGATATTGTAGCCGGAGAACGCCGTTACCGGGCTGCTGAAAAAGCCGGATTGGAAACCATTCCTGCGATTGTGCGCGAGCTGTCGGAATCCCTGATGATGGAGATTGCCCTATTGGAAAATCTTCAACGAGAAGACCTGTCTCCGCTTGAAGAAGCAAAAGCCTATGAATCTTTGCTCAAACATCTCGATATGACCCAGGAACAGCTGGCAAAAAGGCTTGGAAAAAGCAGGCCTCACATCGCCAACCACTTACGGCTGCTGACACTTCCTGAAGACGTTCAAAAGCTAATTGACAACGGCACGTTATCGATGGGCCATGGCCGAACATTGCTTGGGTTGAAAAACAAGCAAAAGCTTGAGCCACTTGTTCAAAAGGTCGTGTCCGAACAGCTGAACGTCCGCCAGCTTGAAAAGTTAATTCAACAGTTGAATGCTGATGTTCCACGTGAAACAAAGAAGCCGAAACAAGTAAAAGATGCAGTGATCAAAGAACGAGAGTCGTATTTGCGAAACTATTTTGGAACACCGGTGACCATTAAAAAGCAAAAGAAAAAAGGCAGAATCGAAATCGAATTTTATTCAAATGAAGACTTGGAGCGTATTCTCGAATTGCTGGCCCAAGAAGACGAATAAACTTAAAAACCATCTGATCATGTGCAGATGGTTTTTTTATGACATCCTTCCGGTCATTCTTTGAATTGGAGACACATGGCGCCGCTGCCACCCGGCTTTCTCCAGATGCGACAGCCCGTCAGCGAGCACATCCGCCATGCTCATGACAAGGTTGAGCCTTGTATTTTGCAGGACAAAATACTCCATAAAGCCGCTGACATTGACAATGCCGTTAATATGCACGTGGCCGACTTCAGGCAAGCTTTTCTGAACGCCTGCTCCCGGCTTCAAAGGTCCTTTGCCGATTTGAAAAGATCCCACGCTTTTGGTTCGTCCAAGACAGGCATCGATCGCGATCATAAATGGATTTTGATGCTGCTGATGAATATGATCAATCTTTTCATTTAAGTTTACGGCGTGAACCGGGTCGGCAAGCGTTCCATAGACATGAAAACGTGTCAGCTGTTTTGCGGAGAGTTTCATTCCTACGAGGGGACCGAGCGAATCTCCGGTGGAGCGGTCTGTACCGATGCAAACGATCACGATGGGCCGGTCTTCGGCTTCCTTTAAATAGACGGAAAGAACTTTCTCTATTTGTTTCACAGCTAGCGGATCCGAATGAGAAATATATTCATTTATTGGTTCTTGAGAAAAAATTCCGCCTTTTCGATTCATAGGCTTCACATCCTTGTCATCATGGTAACAGCAGTGCCTTGGTGTGTTTTTCGAGTATGAATGGTTGTTTACAGTATATCCAGCTGTCTCTTTTTTTATGCTTTTGATGAAACGATTTGGTCAGGCGGAAAAAATACTTTACTAAAAGAAGATATGATAATTCATTTTATTATATTTATATAATTTATTCATTTGAATGAGAAAAGTCGTAAGGGGATTCATGAATTTTTATAGAGGACCGGCAATATAGTGTCATAAGCGGAGAAACAAGCTTAAAAACTATATTGCTGGGGTGAGCAAATCGTGTGGAGAGCCGGGATGAAGTGGATGCTTCTTATTTTAGGAAGCTTAATAGGTGCGGGATATGCGTCCGGCCAGGAAATATGGCAGTTTTTTGGTGATGAAAGCGGACTGGCTATCCTGTTGTTTATGATCATGTTCAGCCTGTCAACTTATATTGTGATGAAGATCAGCTACGAACAAAAATCAGAGCATTTTCTGCCTGTGCTCGAAACATTAATCGGTCCGCTGCTGGCTAAAGTATACGATGTGCTGATCATCCTGTACTTGTTTACGACGACGATTGTGATGATTGCAGGTGGCGGGGTAACGCTGCAAATTTTTCATATCCCGTTTTGGACTGGCGTCATCTTGTTTTGTTTATGCACAGGGTTGTTGTTTTTCTGGGGGCTTAATGGCATATTGTCCGTTAACAGCTACTTAATCCCGATTTTGGTGGCTGGGCTGCTGTATGCGCTGATTTCTTTTCAAACCGCTCATCATCAGCCGTGGCTGCTCAATTTGACTCATCAATACAACTGGCCTGCCGGCATCGCATTCACTTCGCTGAACATATTATCTGTTGTCGCTGTATTGTCTGCGGTCGGCAAAGAGATGAAGGGAGTCGGAGAAGCGAAGATTGCCAGCATATTAAGCGGCCTGGTGTTTGGCGCTATTTCATACATGTACAATGAGACCCTTGTTGAGCTTGCCGGTGAACTGGCCCATTATGAAATTCCTTTATTCGCGGTTTTGGAGGGCGCGCCTTTTCCAATTTTTATTTTTATGACGGCTGTTCTTTGCGTCGCGATCTACACAACGACGGTCTCGAGCATTCTCGGGCTGTCCAGCCGTTTTCTGTCACTTGTGAACTGGCCGAGATGGGTAATCGTCTTCCTGCTCCTGTTGATCATGGTGCCTTTTACATCAATCGGCTTTTCAAATTTAATCGCTTTTTTATATCCAATTTACGGGTTATTAAATTTATATTTATTGGTAAATATTTTACTTTATCCGATTTTAAGTAAATGGAAATAAATATATTTATGGTCATGAAGAATTGCTCTTTCGCTGTGGTTTTTTGTACAATAAGATCACAACAAGGAAGCAAAGAGGTGAACGATGTTGGCCGATAAAGAATTTGGCCTGAATGACGTGGTCGAAATGAAAAAGCCGCATCCCTGCGGGACGAACCGCTGGAAGATCATTCGGATGGGAATGGATATCCGGATCAAGTGCGAGGGCTGTTCACACAGTGTCATGATCCCGCGTAAAGAGTTTCAAAGGAAGCTGAAAAAGATATTAGTTAAGCATGAGGAGTCCGAATCTTAATCTTTGCGGACCCCCTCATGCTTTTTTTTTCGATCTCAACGAAAAATGAATTTTCACCTAGTTTGTATGCTTGAAAAGCAAGTTTTGTCAGCTTGTCTTTTACTGTAATCATCCTTATAATTGTTGCAGGTTTAACATTTACGACTACACATGGATGTTAATTATAGAGGAGATGAAACAATGGCTTTAACAGCTGGGATTGTTGGTTTGCCTAACGTTGGGAAATCAACCTTATTTAATGCAATTACTCAGGCCGGGGCAGAATCGGCCAACTACCCGTTTTGTACGATTGATCCAAACGTCGGAATCGTAGAGGTTCCTGATGAGCGTCTGCAAAAGCTGACAGAACTCGTCAATCCGAAGAAGACGGTCGCTACCGCATTTGAATTCACCGATATCGCCGGCATTGTAAAAGGAGCATCAAAAGGAGAAGGGCTTGGAAACAAGTTCCTGTCCCACATCCGCCAAGTAGACGCGATCTGCCATGTTGTCCGCTGTTTTGCCGACGACAATATTACGCACGTGTCCGGGAAAGTAGATCCGATTTCGGATATCGAGACGATCAACCTTGAGCTGATACTGGCTGACCTTGAAACCGTTGAGAAGCGGATCGGCCGGGTCGGAAAGATGGCCAAGCAAAAAGACAAAGAAGCCGTGTTTGAATTTGAGATTTTGACAAAGTTAAAAGAGGCCTTTGAACAGGAAAAGCCGGCCCGTTCTGTCGAGTTCTCGGAAGAGCAGCAAAAGGTGTTGAAGCAGCTTCATCTGCTGACGACAAAACCTGTCTTATATGTAGCGAATGTCAGCGAGGATGAAGTGGCTGATCCTTCAGGAAACGAGTACGTCCAGAAGGTCCGGGAATTTGCTGCTGCTGAAAACGCGGAAGTCATCGTCGTCTGCGCCAAAATTGAGTCCGAAATCGCAGAGCTTGAAGGCGAAGAGAAGGCAATGTTCCTTGAAGAACTCGGCATTGAAGAATCCGGTTTGGATCAGCTGATTAAAGCGTCCTACTCCCTCCTTGGACTCGCCACTTATTTTACAGCGGGAGAACAGGAAGTCAGAGCCTGGACATTTAAAAAGGGAATGAAAGCCCCTGAATGTGCGGGTATCATCCATACGGACTTTGAACGCGGATTTATCCGTGCGGAAACGGTCGCTTACGACGATCTGCTGGAGGCTGGAAGCATGGCCGCAGCAAAAGAGGCCGGAAAAGTCCGCCTTGAAGGGAAAGAATACATTGTGAAAGACGGCGATGTCATTCATTTCCGTTTCAATGTATAACACAGTTGAAATAGGACAAGAGCTTTGATATAATATAAAATTGTGAGTAATAGGATTATTGCTCCTTGCCCAATATAATGGGCCGCTTAGTCCAAAAGGAGGTGCAAATACAAATGAGAAAGTACGAAATCATGTACATCATCCGCCCAGACGTTGATGAAGAGTCTAAAAAGGCTGTTGTTGAGCGTTTTAACAACATTTTAACAACTAACGGTGCGGAGGTCACTGAAACAAAAGATTGGGGAAAACGCCGTCTTGCGTACGAAATCAACGATTTCCGCGACGGATTCTACCAAATCTTAAACGTTCAAGCTGGTGCTGAAGCAGTTCAAGAATTTGACCGTTTAGCTAAAATCAGTGATGACATCATTCGCCACATCGTGGTTAAAGAAGAAGAATAAACAGAATTGAATTATATACTCTAAAGCAAAAGGATGGTCTCTCAATATGCTTAACCGAGTTGTTTTAGTCGGCAGACTGACAAAGGACCCAGAGCTTCGTTATACTCCAAGCGGTGCAGCTGTTGCCACCTTTACGCTTGCTGTCAATCGTACGTTTACGAATCAGCAGGGTGAACGTGAAGCTGATTTCATCAACTGTGTTGTCTGGAGAAGACAAGCCGAAAACGTTGCGAATTTCCTTAAAAAAGGAAGTCTTGCGGGTGTAGATGGACGTTTGCAAACGCGCAGCTATGAAAATCAGCAAGGACAGCGTGTATACGTCACGGAAGTTCAAGCTGAAAGTGTTCAATTTCTGGAGCCTAAAGGCGGCGGTTCTGGTTCAGGCGGTTACAGCGGAGGCCAGGGAGGCCAACACTTTGGCGGCGGACAGAATGAACCGGCTCCATTCGGCGGCAGTCAAAACAATCAGAATCGCAATCAAGGCAACAGCTTCAATGACGATCCATTCGCAAACGATGGAAAGCCGATTGACATCTCTGATGACGACTTGCCATTTTAATGGATGACGGACGAATAAAACAAAACCAGAATAGAAAGGAGGGAAATAACGATGGCAGGAGGACGCAGAGGCGGTCGTGCGAAACGCCGTAAGGTGTGTTATTTCACTTCTAACGGCATTACGCACATCGACTACAAAGATGTAGATCTTCTTAGAAAATTTATCTCTGAGCGCGGTAAAATCTTACCACGCCGTGTAACAGGAACAAGCGCGAAATACCAACGTAAATTGACTGTTGCAATCAAACGCGCTCGTCAAATGGCTTTACTTCCATACGTAGCAGGCGAGTAAGCCGATAAAAGGAACAAGACCCAATACGGTCTTGTTCTTTTTTTATCATCAAAAGCCAGTCCGTTTTCTGCGGCATTCAGGTTTCTTGCTTGCCAATCTGAATCCGTTTGATGTCGCCGAGGACTGCAAGGTAGAACACGAGTCCAAGCAGTAATACAAATCCGGCTACTAAAAAGCTGAGCGTAAATGAACCGGTCACATCGACCAGATAACCTGTTAAAGAAACCGCGATAATCCCTCCGAATAAGTTATTTGCCAAATTGACCATTGAGCTGAGCAGAGAGATGGAACCAGCCGGTGCAATATCAGCTGATATCGACCAGCCGACAGGCGCAGTCGCAGATATTCCGGCTAAGCCGACGGAAATGCAGATGATCGCGATCGTGATGTTGTGCGTGAAGACAGCTCCCAAAAAGGCAAATCCAAGGCTCATGCCGATTGCGATAATGGTCTGGTACACTTTTGTATTCGAATGCCCCTTTTGAATTAAAAAATCAACGAGCCATCCGCCCACTACGATTCCGGAAACCGTCGATATCAGCCAGGGAACCGCTGTAAACAGCCCTGAGGACATAATATCCATTCCGTATGTTTCTTTAAAGAAAGTCGGCAGCCAGGTTAAGAGCAGGTTGAATGTATAACCGTAACCCGTGAATCCGATCATCAGCCCCCATGCTTTGCGGTTTGCCAGCATTGCTTTTAAAGCAATGAGCGTCCGTTCCGTGATGTCTTCCTCTGATACGGCATTATGCTTTTGAATATAATGAAGCTCTTCTTTTGAGATTCGTTTGTGCCGATCGGGTTGTTCATAATACATCCAGAAAAATACGGTGAACAGTACATTGATGATTCCGATCGTTAAAAAAGCGGCTCGCCAGTCAAATGTCGTGACTAAAAAGGCAACGAGAGGTGCGCCGATGACATTTGCGAACTTGGCTGCCGAGTCAAACAGAGAATTGGCAAGACCGCGCTCATTTGGCGGAAACCATAATGCCGTGGCTTTGGAAGCGGCAGGAAATGCTGAAGCACTCGTCAGCCCGATTAAAAATCTGACAATATAAAGAAGCAATTTCCCCTGTAAAAAAGCCAATATAATGGTTAGAAAACTCCATACGGTCATTCCGATCCTTGTTACCCAGGCAACGCCGTCCAAGAGACTCCCGACCGGAATCTGCATCAGCGTGTATGAGTAGGTATAGATGGAAAAGACGATGCCTAATTGGGTTGCCGTCAATTGAAAGGAATCCTGTATCGCAGGAGCCGCGACTGAAATGGCAACACGGTCAAAGTAATTTAAAATGATCATGCTGCTTAATAAAGAAGAAATATACCATCTTGTATGCCCCGGTCGTTTTTCCAGCTCTTGCGCCATATTGAAACCTCCTCTAATGATTAGATTGGACTCTTTTCAAAATTACATTCTTAATTTCTTCGTGTTCATTTCCACGGGATTGCGGGGAGTAAACGGCCGCGGAAAAAAAACCATATAGACATTTTGATACAAGTTTGCTAAAGTGAAACATGTTAAAAACAGATGGCTTCTATGAGAGTTAGAAGCAAATGATTACGAACGAGGTGTTGAATCTTTGAATGTTAAACAATTAAATAGCGAATGGTTTTCTAATGTACGGGGGGATATCCTTTCGGGTATCGTCGTAGCGCTTGCTCTCATTCCTGAAGCCATAGCGTTTTCCATCATTGCGGGTGTAGACCCGATGGTCGGTTTGTACGCATCTTTTTGTATTGCCGTTGTCATTTCCTTTACGGGCGGCCGTCCGGCGATGATATCAGCTGCGACCGGGGCGATGGCTCTTTTGATGGGATCTTTGGTCAGGGATCACGGGCTTGATTATTTATTTGCTGCTACGATTTTAACGGGAATCATCCAATTGATATTTGGGGTGCTGAAGATTGCGCGCTTTATGAAATTTATTCCGCGGTCGGTTATGGTAGGTTTCGTAAATGCGCTCGCCATTTTAATCTTTATGGCGCAGGTTCCTCATTTTGTTGGAGTTTCGAATATGACGTATGTTGTGGTCGGGATTACGTTGTTGATTATTTATGTTCTTCCCCGCTTTACAAAAGCCGTTCCATCTGCACTTGTTGCCATTATTGCGATGACTGTATTTGCTATTTTTGGCCATTTTGATCTCCGCACTGTCGGTGATTTGGGAGAAATGAAGCAATCATTGCCTGCTTTTATGATTCCCAATATTCCTTTCAATTTTGAGACGTTGGCCATTATTTTTCCAACAGCCTTTGCGCTTTCCATCGTCGGCTTGCTTGAGTCATTATTAACCTCTTCTATTGTTGATGATATGACGGATACGGAAAGCGATAAAAACAGGGAAAGCCGCGGACAGGGCATCGCCAACATTGTCGCCGGATTTTTCGGTGGCATGGCGGGATGCGCGATGATCGGCCAGTCTGTGATCAATGTGAAATCTGGAGGAAGAGGCCGCTTGTCCACTTTTGTTGCCGGCATTTTCTTAATGTTTTTGATCTTGGTGTTGGGCGACTGGGTCGTACAGATTCCGATGGCGGCCTTGGCTGGTGTGATGATTATGGTATCGATCGGTACGTTTGACTGGTCTTCGTTCAGCATGTTGAGAAAGGTGCCGCTGACAGATTCCATTGTCATGCTTGTGACCGTTATTACCGTTGTGGCGACCCACGATTTATCAAAAGGGGTTTTTGCCGGCGTTATTTTGAGCGCGATCTTCTTTGTGGCGAAAATCTCCAAATTGAAAATTGAAGAAAAGTCAGAAGAACATGCGGTCAAGTACATCATTAAAGGGCAAGTTTTCTTTGCATCTGTTCAAGATTTCGTAAAGTCTTTTAAAACAGATGAGCAAACGAAAAAGGTCATTCTTGATTTTTCAGAGGCCCATATATGGGATGATTCCGCTGTGGCGGCTATCGATAAAGTCGTTTTGAAAATGAAAGATCAGGGAATAGACGTTGACTTGATTGGTTTAAATGAGTCCAGCTGGAAGCTGGTCGAAAAACTGGCAACTTATGATCAGCCTCATCGTTCAGTGTCAAATCACTAAGAAACGGGTGATGAAGGGTGTATAAAAATATATTGCTGGCTGCTGACGGCTCAAAGCATTCTGAAAGAGCGGCCGATCATGCGATTCATTTGGCTTCCATGTCAAAGCAGGCGGTCGTCGACGTTATTTATGTATTGGATTATGCGAAAGCAAAACACGAAGTTCTGCATAGCGACAACCGTGCAGAACTCGAACGTGAACGGCGCAGCAGGCTGCTGTCGATAGAAAATAAATTCAAACAATCGGCCGTTCCCTATCAAATGACGATGCAGCACGGGGATCCAGGCCCGACGATCGTATCGTACGCCAACCATCATGATGTGGATATCGTGATTATCGGAAGCAGGGGGCTGAACACTTTGCAGGAAATGGTGCTGGGAAGTGTCAGCCATAAAGTGGCGAAAAGAGTGAAGTGTCCGGTTTTAATTGTAAAATAGCTTAAAACAGAGCCAGTGAGGATCCTATCCTTACTGGCTTTTTTATCTCATCGATATCGCTTTTTGGGCGTGCATGGCGTCGCCTTTTAGCAGGTCAACGAGATTATAGGCGGGATATAAGCCTTTTTGATACATAAAATAAAAAATTTGTTCATGCAATTTAATAGCCTCATTGATTTGTTTAACAAACACTCTTCTGAGCTCGGGCGTCGCCGTTTCCGTGATCGCAATCGCATAGTTTCGAACGGTCGTTTTCGCCAGTACCAACAGATCACCCGCATCAAAATACAGGTCGGCCCGTTCTTCCTCCCGATGAAATGCCGGAGCTTTTGGCAAAAAGGGAAGAAGCTCCCGTAAATTTTGCTCCAATGCCTTCGCTGAAACACTGTAAAGCTGTCTTAACTGAGGATCGCTGATTTTTTTCATGCTTTTCTTGATCTTGACCAATCCGACAGACTGGGCCGCGATCAGTTCATGCAACTCCATCGTTTCATGCCAAGCCAATGTTTTTGTTGTCATGCATATTCTCCTTTATTGCTTTTTCTCAGCATATGCCCATTGCCGTCTAAAGGTTAATAGAAGAATCAGAGGGACGTTTTAGACCGTTTTGGAAAGGGGAAATCAAATCATACGGGATTTTTGCATCTAAGTGACAACAATGAGAGGTGATCAATGTGTTGGATGTGTTGAAGGACTTTTTTCTATTCTTGAGCGGCGGGCTTCGCGTGACGCTTCTGATCGCAATTTTGATTATATTGTTGTTGATCAGAAAAGCGAGAAAGAAAAATAAAGAGAAGTCGGGGTTTCTCGACTGACAGTGTTTCACATGGAACATTTACTCGTTTTCTCAAGCCTTATGATCGTTTTACTTGCGATTTAACCTTATGTTAGAATAAAGAAACAATGAGAGAAGGCCGAGACCTGCTCATCTCATCGTCTTTATTTGAAAATGAAATTTTCGGCGTTAGAAAAGAGCAGTCGTCTATGCTGCTCTTTTTGATTCATGACATTTAAACATACGAGGTGAACAAGTGAAACAAACAAGAGCTTTAGTAGAAGGCGCTATCATGGTCAGTATTTTTGCCGTTTTGCTGATGATCAGCCTCTATATTCCTTTCGTCGGAACCATTCTTGTATTGACGCTGCCGCTGCCTGCCATGGTTCAAACAATCAGGTACGGTCTAAAGCCGGGGATTTCGGTAGGATTGGTCAGTTTACCCGTTTCGTTGATTGCCGGTTCCTTAGGCGGACTGATGTTTGCTATTCCGGTAAGTGCTGCGGGGGTGATCATGGGCTTTTTCTACAGAAGAAAAGAGCCAGCCCAAGCGATTGCAGCAGCAGCCGTTACATACATGATTTCGCTCGTGCTGCTGCTTTTCATCAGCATTCAGTTTCTCGGGTTAAACTTAATAGAGACGGCCAATCAAGCATATAATGAAACAATCAAAACTTTTGAATCAAGTATCAAACAGTTTGGAAATGATAAAGAAGCGGCTAAACAGATCGAATTGCTGAATGAACAATTCAAACAGGCGCAATATTTATATCCGACAGCCATTGTGATATTTTCCGGAATCACCGCGTTTTTGAATCACCTGCTCGCTAAGCCGGTGCTTCGGCGCATCATCCAAATACCGTCTTTGAAACCGTTTAGGGATATGAGGCTTCCGCAAAGCATGATTTGGATCTATTTATTGACGATTCTTCTGTCGCTTGCTCCCGTTGAAGAGGGCAGTATATCTTACTCCATTCTGCTAAATGCGAGTCTCATCATGGGCTTTGTCTTGATCATTCAAGGGTTTTCATTTGTGTTTTACTTTTGCCATGCCAAGAAACTGCCAATTGTCCTGCCGGTTCTTTTTTTAATTATCGGGTTGTTTTCGCCCCTGATGTACCTTGTTCGCATCTTAGGTATAATTGACATAGGCTTTAACTTGAGAGAAAGAGTAAAAAAATCGTAGCCACGATGTTCTCCAATGGTGAGGAGTTGATTTGAGTGCCAAGTTTTTATGAAAAACCGTTATTTCGATACCCCATATATTCTTTAATCGTCGTCACAATCATTTCTGTCCTCATCAACATTTATTTTAATTGGGTGGCAGGAGCGGCCGGCGTTCTGATTCTGGGTGTCATATTGTACTTTTTGAGACGGGCGGACTCCCAAATCAGAAAAGAGCTGGACGATTATATATCGACGCTGTCTTACCGTCTGAAAAAAGTCGGGGAAGAGGCGCTGCTCGAAATGCCGATCGGGATCATGCTGTTTAACGATCAGTACTATATCGAGTGGGCCAATCCTTTTATGGCGTCATGCTTTAATGAAAATACGCTCGTCGGCCGGTCGCTTTATGATACTTGTGAATCTGTCGTCCCTTTGATTAAGCAGGAAGTGGACACAGAAACGATTACGCTGAATGAGCGGAAATTTAATGTGGTCATCAAACGGGAAGAAAAGCTGCTTTATTTCTTCGATGTCACAGAGCAGACGCAGATTGAGAGACAATACGAAAATGAAAGAACGGTCCTTGCCTACATCTTTCTCGATAATTACGACGATGTGACACAAGGGCTTGATGACCAGACAAGAAGCTCGATAAACAGTGAAGTGACATCGCTTTTGAACCAGTGGGCCCAAGAGTACGGCATTTTCTTAAAACGGGTTTCCTCTGAGCGGTTTATCGGAGTATTAAACGAACATATTTTAAGCGAGCTTGAAGCATCAAAGTTTTCGATCCTTGATGAAGTTCGGGAGAAGACATCCGTTCATACGATCTCCTTGACGTTAAGCATCGGAATCGGTGCATCTGTTGCATCATTGAAAGAGCTCGGGGACTTGGCGCAATCCAGCCTTGACCTGGCGCTGGGACGCGGAGGAGATCAGGTGGCAATCAAGCAGCCGAACGGGAAAGTGAAGTTTTACGGCGGCAAGACGAATCCGATGGAAAAACGGACGCGCGTCAGAGCCCGGGTCATTTCACACGCCCTCAAGGAAATTGTCTCTGAAAGCAGCAATGTGATTATCATGGGTCATAAGTTTCCCGATATGGATTCGATCGGATCAGCCATCGGGATTTTGAAGGTCGCTCAAGCAAACGGCAAAGACGGTTTTGTCGTGATCGACTCCAATCAGATCGGTTCAAGCGTTCAAAGACTGATCGGGGAAATTAAAAAATACGAAGAACTGTGGTCCAGGTTTATTACGCCGGAAGAGGCGCTTGAGATTGCGAAAGACGACACGCTTCTCGTGATCGTTGATACACATAAGCCTTCCTTTGTCATTGAAGAAAGGCTGGTCAATAAAATTGAAAATATCGTCGTTATCGATCATCATAGAAGAGGGGAAGAGTTTATTAAAGACCCGCTGCTCGTCTATATGGAGCCGTACGCTTCATCTACAGCGGAGCTTGTGACAGAGCTGCTCGAGTACCAGCCGAAGCGCTTAAAAATTAACATGATCGAAGCAACAGCCCTTTTGGCCGGGATTATTGTCGATACGAAGAGCTTCTCGCTGCGCACCGGTTCCCGTACGTTCGATGCGGCGTCATATTTGCGCGCAAAAGGCGCTGACACCGTATTGGTGCAAAAGTTTTTAAAAGAAACAGCCGATCATTATATTAAAAGGGCGAAGTTGATTCAGCATACCGTTTTCTATCAAAACGGCATCGCCATCGCATCGCTGCCGGACGATGAGGCGGACGAATATTTTGACCAGGTTATCATTGCGCAAGCCGCGGATTCTCTCCTGTCCATGAGCGATGTCGAAGCGTCATTTGCTGTGGCGAGAAGAGATGAGAATACAGTATGCATCAGTGCGAGGTCGCTCGGCGAAGTGAATGTTCAAATCATCATGGAAGCGCTCGAGGGCGGCGGTCATTTAACCAATGCCGCGACACAGCTGACCGATATCACGGTTGAAGAAACGCTCCGCCGACTGAAAGAAGCGATTGACGAGTATTTCGAAGGAGGCATTCAGAAATGAAGGTAATTTTCTTACAGGATGTTAAAGGCAAAGGGAAAAAAGGCGAAGTGAAAAATGTAGCGGATGGATACGCGCACAACTTTTTGATCAAAAAAGGGCTGGCTGTTGAAGCGACATCCTCCAATATCAGCGCGCTTGAAGGCCAGAAGAAAAAAGAGAAGAAAGAAGCCGCTGAAGAACTGAAACACGCGAAAGAGCTGAAAAAACAACTTGAGGACATCACGGTGGAACTTTCAGCCAAGTCCGGAGAAGGCGGCCGTCTATTTGGCTCCGTGACAAGCAAACAAATCGCGGATGCGCTGCAAAAAAGCCATCAGTTAAAGATCGACAAACGTAAAATCGAATTAAACGATGCGATTCGCTCATTGGGATATACAAATGTTCCCGTGAAACTCCATCCAGAAGTACAAGCAACACTGAAAGTTCACGTGAAAGAGCAATCATAAAATAACAAAGCCCCTTCATGCAGTGCAGAAGGGGCTTATTTTTTATTCTATGCGTTTTCTCATTTCATTCGCCAAGAATTCAACGTCTGTACCGATGATCACCTGTACATCGTGCTGATTGAGCTTCACGAATCCTTTTGCTCCCATAGCTTTCATCGCGCTTTCATCCAGTTTGGAAGCATCGCGGACCTTGAGGCGGAGGCGGGTTACACAATTGTTCAGCGTCTCAATGTTTTCTTTTCCGCCAAGCGCTTCGATGTATTTGTCCGCAAGGGTATCGTATTTGGACGATCCTGTGTCAGGGCTGACAGGTGTGTTTTCCTGGTCATCGTCCTCCTCTCGGCCAGGCGTTTTCAAATTGAGCTTCGTAATCAGGAAATAAAAGATGACGAAATAAATAATGCCGTATACAAGACCGACCGGCAGCAATAGCAGCGGCTTTGTGGCGATTCCAAAGTTTAAAAGGTAGTCGATCGTCCCGGCTGAAAAGGTAAAGCCGTGGTGGATGCCGAGCATATTGGTTACGGTCATGGCGCTTGCGGTTAACAAGGCGTGAATACCGAAGAGCAGCGGCGACAGGAACATGAATGTGAACTCAATCGGCTCCGTGATACCGGTTAAAAATGATGTGAACGCTAATCCGATCAGCAATCCGGCCGTTGCTTTGCGGCGATGCTTTTTCGCGGCGGCGATCATTGCTAGACATGCCGCAGGAAGACCGAACATCATGATCGGGAAGAACCCTGTCATAAAGGCGCCGGCGCTTGGATCTCCGGCAAAGAACCGGTTCATGTCACCCGTTTTGCCCGCAAATTCTCCAAAGACCATCCAAACCATATTGTTTAAAATGTGATGAAGGCCGAGCGGCAGGAGCAGTCTGTTTAAAAGACCGAATATGCCGACTCCCAATGCCCCCGCATGAATGATCCAGCCACCAATGGCGTCAATGGCCTGCTGTGCGTAAATCCAGACGAAGCCGAAAATGCCTGCAAGAATGATGGAACAGAAGGCTGTCATAATCGGAACGCTGCGTTTTCCGCCGAAAAACCCGAGCCAGTCAGGCAGTTTTGCATCTTTAAAGCGGTTATACATGACGGCGGCGACGACACCTGAAATAATCCCGCCGAGAACGCCCATGTTCAGATCCTTATTGATGGCTGCTAAGCCGCCTGTCAGGACAAAATAACCGATGGCTCCGGACAGTGCGGCGGCCCCGTGGCCATCCTTTGACAACCCGATTGCAACGCCTATCGCAAAGATGATCGGCAGTTGGTCAAGAATCGATTGTCCTGAAGCGGCGATAAACGGAATGTTTAACAGGTCTTCTCTTCCCAGCGCAAGCAAGAGGCCCGCAGCAGGAAGAACGGCAATCGGCAGCATGAGCGCGCGGCCGATATTTTGAAGAAATCCCAACATAGTTAAAACCCCTTTCGATGATATTGAATCGCTTTTTTCAAATGTCCATTTTCATGGGATAAACAGCGGCGGGCATCTTCAAGTGTTCCGTTTGTCAACACCATAAAGATCGCTGCCTTGATGTCATTGCCGCTTTCTTTTAAAGCTTGCTGGGCCTCATTCTGTGATAATCCGGTGGTATTCATCAGAATGGTGACAGCGCGCCCGGCCAATTTTTGATTGAGCAGTCTCATATTCACCATCTCGTTTTGATAGACGCGGCCAAGCCTCGCCATTGCAGCTGTTGACAGCATGTTCAAGATCATTTTTTGAGCGGTTCCTGCTTTCAGCCGCGTTGAACCGCGGATAATTTCCGGTCCTGTTTGCACCTCAATCGCGATATCGCTTAATTTGCCCGCTTCTGTATCGGCGTTGCAGCTGATCGAAACAGATGCGGCTCCGAGCTGTTTGGCATAGGATAATGCGCCAAGGACATAAGGTGTCGAGCCGCTCGCTGTGACGCCGATTAAGACGTCATCTCCCGAGAATGATTGCGCTTTCAGTTCGGCGACGATTTTTTCACGGTCATCTTCATTTTCTTCAAGAGGTCTCCACATCGCGTCATATCCGCCGGCGATAAGACCGGTCCAACGGCTTTCGTCAATAGAGAAGGTCGGAGGCAGTTCTGCGGCATCAAGAACTGCGATTCTGCCGCTTGTGCCGGCGCCAGCTGTAAACACTCTTCCGCCTTGCTTAAAGCGGCTGACAATCGTATCCGCCGCCTCGGCGATCAGGGGAAGGCAGGGCGTAATGGCGCGAGGAACTGTATAGTCTTCCTCATTCATCAAGGTGACGATATCTAAAGCATTCATTTCATCAAGTGCTTTGCTTTTGTCGTTCGTATCTTCTGTCTTCCTCATTGTTCTTTCCTCTTCATATCGATGACGAATTTATAGCGGTCGCCTCTGTAAATGGATTTGACCACTTCAAACGGTCTGCCGTCGTCCAAATAGCTCAAACGTTCGATGAGCAGGACGGGTGCGCCTTCCTCGATGTCGAGAGGCTCGCTCTCTGCCGGAGAGGCAATCGCCGGCTCGAGTGTTTGTGCGGCGCGGTCAATCGTAAGGGAGAGCTTATTTTCGACATAGTCGTACAAAGATGCGCTCATAATGTCTTCTGTCAGGCCGTTGATGAGGTCGGCGGGCAAATAGGAGATTTCATAAGCCATCGGGATGTCATCGGCGAGACGGATCCGTTTGACTTCATAGACGGAAGCCCCTTCATGTATCTCCAGTTTGCGTGCTGTGCTCTGGTCACACGGAATGACGCCGAAGCCGAGCATTTTTGTGCCGGGTCTCATGCCTCTTGATTTCATGTCCTCGGAAAAGCTTGTCAATCCTTTGAGAGGCTGCTCAATTTTAGGCTCGGCAATAAATGTTCCTTTTCCCCGCTGCCGGACGAGAATGCCTTCATTAACGAGGTTGTTGACCGCCTGCCGGACAGTCATCCTGCTTACCTCATATTTTTCTGCGAACTCTCTTTCAGAAGGAATGAGGTCGCCGGGCTTCAAATCTTTTGTATCGGCAAGCTTTTTAATCTCGGTCTCAATCTGATAGTAAATCGGAATGTGGGAATCTTTTTTGATCAAAAGGCCATACCCCTTTCTTTCACGATTGATAAAGCATCGCTGTCCGCTATGATGACGACGTTCTGGTGTGTTTTTAAGACAGAAGCGGGCGTGTCTTCATTTGGTTCTTCACTGAGCAGCTTCGCCAGGATGCCCGCTTTTTTCTCTCCTGAAACGAGCAGCAGGATCTGCTTGCTTTTCATGATCGTGGAAATGCCCATCGTTATGGCTTGCGACGGGACGGCGTCATAGGAATCAAAATAACGGGCATTGGCTTCTTTCGTTGATTGTGTCAGTTCGACTGTATGCGTTTTCGATGAAAATGGGGTGCCCGGTTCGTTAAACCCGATGTGGCCGTTCAAGCCGAGGCCGAGCACTTGGAGATCAATGCCTCCAAGCCGTTCGATCAGCGCTTCATAGCGGCTGCATTCGGCATCGAGGTCACAAGCCATCCCGTCCGGAAGATGGGTATGGCTGAGCGGAATGTCAATGTGATCGAAAAGCTGTTTTTTCATATAGAATGTATAGCTGTTTTCATGATCCGGGGAAACGCCGACATACTCGTCTAAGTTAACGGTATAGACGTGCTTGTAAGTCGTTTTGTTCTGCACATGGTCTTCCCTTAAAACCTGATATGTGCCGAGAGGCGTTCCTCCGGTTGCAAGGCCGAGAACAGGCGCAGATAAGCGGTTTACTTTCTCGATGATGAGTCGGGCGGCCGTTTGGCTCATGTCCTGATAATTTTTAGCTTCAATGATTTTCATGGTGAAACCTCCCTTTTGCTGAAAGCAATCACGCCTTTGCAAAGCGTCATCACAACTTCATTTTTTTCATTTAAAATGATCAAATCGGCATCTTTTCCGCTCCGTATGCTGCCTTTTCGGTCAAACACATGAAGCTGCTTGGCGGGATTGACCGCTGTCATGTAGACGATATCTTCGAGTGAACATCCTGTAAAATCGATCATGTTCAGAGCCGCCTGGTTCATCTTCAAGATGCTGCCGGCAAGCGTACCATCCTGTAAGACGGCTTTTTCACCTTTCACGAACACCTCCTGTCCGCCTAATGTATAGGTTCCATTTTTCAAGCATTTTGCGCGCATCGCATCCGTAATTAAAATGATGCCTTCTTTCTGTTTTTGCTGAAATGCGAGCTTGACGACGGCAGGGTGAACATGAATGCCGTCGGCAATGACTTCGACCTTCAGTTCATCATGCAAAAGGGCGCTTCCGGCCGTCCCCGGCTCGCGATGGTGCAGCCCCCGCATGCCGTTGAACAAATGGGTGACATGGGAGATGCCGGCCTTAATCCCGTCTGCCATTTCTTTGAGTCCGGCGTCGGAGTGGCCGGCGGAAGCCGTGACACCTGTTTCTTTCAAAAAGGAAATTAGTTCCAAAGACCCTTCCAGCTCTGGCGCAAGTGTGACTAATTTAATGTTATTCCCCGAGATGCGCTGCCATTCTTTAAATAACGAGAGATCCGGCGGGATAATATCATCCGGCGGCTGGGCGCCGCACCGCTTTTCTGAAATAAAAGGTCCTTCTAAGTGAACGCCTAATACTTCGGCAGTTCCGGGCCGGGCGCCGGCTTCCTTATAGCGGTGAACGTTTGCCAGCGCATGCTCGATCGTGGCTTTATCCTGGGTCATCGTCGTGGCCAGGAAGCTTGTCGTTCCTTCTTTCGGCAGGGCTTCGGCCATTGTTTGCAAAGCCTCGGCTGTTCCGTCCATGACATCTGCGCCGTTTGCTCCGTGAATATGAACATCAATCATGCCCGGCAGCACTTTGAAGTTCTCCGGAAATGTCAGCTGTTCTGCCGTTGCGGCGGAAGCGGGAATATCAGTCATTGGTCCGTAAGCCTCGATTTTTTCCCCGTTCGTTAGAAGAAATCCGTCTTCTATCGTTCCATTTTCACTGTAAATATGAAGATGTTTAAACATATAGCGTTGAGAAGGTTTAGTTTTCACAGTCAAAAGTCCTTTCTTGAAAACGTTATCATCAGTATAGAACATTACAACTCTAGTTGTCTAGACCATTAAGAGAATTATTTTTGTCAAATCTGATCATACAGCATCACACTTCATTTAGCCGCTGTGTTGTCAGGTTATATTCCAAAAAAAAGCCGGCTCATCTGCCGGCTTCGTTATGCTGCTTTAGCATAAATATATTGATTTCTTCCCGCACCGAGGCCTGCACCGATCAAAGCGACCAGCGCGCCGATGAACAGTAAAATCGGTCCGTTCCATGAGTGCATGTGATCGTAAAGAAAACCGACAAAGCTTGGACCAATCGCTGCCAGCAAATACCCGGCGGATTGCGACATTCCTGATAATGCCGCGGCTTGATCGGCATTTTCGCTTCTCAGCCCGATTAACGTCAAGGCTAAACTGATGCTGGACCCTTGTCCGATTCCGATTAAAATGACCCACAGCGTCAGCATCGCAGTATTGCCTCCGTACAATAGCCCTGACATCCCCGCGAAGTATAATATGCCGAGAGCCAGCACAATGCTTTTTTGGTTTCGGAACCGTCCGGCAAGAACCGGAGTCAAAAATGTCGACGGGAGGCTGGCAAACTGCATCAGCGACAGCATCCAGCCGGCAAGCGACATGCTCATCCCGTGCGAGCGGAGAATTTCGGGCAGCCAGGCGATCGTGCAGTAAAACAAGAACGACTGTATGCCCATAAAGAATGTGACCTGCCAGGCGATTTTCGAGCGCCAGACCGTTTGGCCGCCCGTCTTTAAGCTGACCGTGCGGTTTCCCGTATCATGATAGCGGAGCTGGGGAACCCAGATCAAAATCGCAACAAACGCGAGACCGGCCCAGACCATAAGCGATGCGCTCCATCCCCACGCTAAACCGTGCGACAGCGGAATGCTGATCCCTGAAGCGAGCGCCGCAAAAATCGACATGGCTGTCGTATAGTAACTTGTCATAATTCCCGCTTTGTCAGGAAATTTATGTTTGATCAGGCTGGGCAAGAGCACGTTGGAGATAGCGATGCCGATTCCGATCAATGCGGTCCCCGCAAATAGTGTGAAAGCTTCTCCGTAAGAGCGCAGCAAAATCCCGATCAATAAGATGACCAATCCGACCCAGAGGGTTCTCTCATTGCCCAGCTTCTGTCCGAGCTTAGGGGCGATTGGGGACAGGACGGCGAAAGATAACAGCGGCAGCGTCGTCAAGAAGCCGGCCATGCCGTTCGTCAAATCCATATCCGAGCGGATCGAACTGATCAATGGCCCGACAGATGTAATAGCCGGTCTTAAATTAAAAGCGATAAATATGATTCCTGCAATCAATAAGATATTGTTCAAACGGGCGCGTCGAGCGTCAATGTAATGCATGCTGTATTCTCCTTTGCTTTCAGGTGGAAAAGTGACATGAAAAAGAAACCCGGAACATCATCCAAGGTTACTTTTTTGATCTTGCTTCTGAATTTCGGTAATTTTCGCAAGCAGGATATGCTGCGGCATATGCATGATTTGTTCAAGAGGGAGATTTAAGCTTTCCGAAAGTTTTTGCGCCGTTTCGGCAGATATTTGTAAAGGTTTCATAAAGTCCTCCATTTTATATTGTACCCCAGCGTACAGAGTAAGCAACAGTGAATATTGACTCCGATATATATTGTAACATCATATGACAAGTGAGTTGGAAGAAAAAGAAAAAAGCGATATAAATAAAGAGGAGGTGATCGTCTTGAATTCGACATTATCTGCGCTGAAAAAGAAATTGTATGAACAGCAGATCAGAGCGAAAGGGCTTTACACATTTGAAGAGTACAAAGATATGCGCAATGTGCTGCAAACGCTGCGTATGAAATTTGCGGCCTATGAAGAATGGGATTTGTACCAACATGCGACCGATTTGATGGTCAGCATGCTTTTGAAAAACAATTGGAACAGCCGGCTGGATTAATAGTGGAATCTAAAAAAACACCTCGGCCGAGGTGTTTAATAAGACCGTTCGTCTTCTTTGTTGTCCTGCCGGTCATAGATGACAAGCTTCGCAGGACGATTCTCTTTCGCCATCTTTTCTCCTTTTTCCACGGCTTCTGTCCTTGTGTCATAAAGCTCAACAGGCGCCGTATCTTCCAGTTTCATAAACCATCCTTCCGTCTCGGCATTCGGTGTCACCGTATAGACCTTCATGAAAAACAACCTCCCCAAACATGTTTACTGATTTGTTTTCCCGGATAGATCAGGGGAGCAAACATCCTCACAGCCGTTCTCCCTTTCTATGAAAATATTTCTACAAAAAGCGAGTCTACTTTTTTTCTGTAAAAATGGTAAAATAGACGTTGGATTATTTTTAAATGGGAGGACGGTGCTTAACATGACAGATCTTCTGAATGACAGGCTGCCGCCGCAAAATATCGAAGCCGAACAGGCCGTGTTAGGTGCTGTTTTTTTAGAACCATCAGCTTTAACATTGGCGTCAGAAGTCTTGATTCCAGATGATTTTTACAGAATGTCGCACCAAAAAATATATAACGCCATGCTTGTTCTTGGGGACCGCGGCGAGCCTGTAGACCTGGTGACGGTGACATCAGAGCTTGCGAACACGGACCTTTTGGAAGAGGTTGGCGGTATTTCTTATTTGACGGATATTGCAAATTCTGTGCCGACTGCGGCTAATATAGAGTATTATGCAAAAATCGTGGAAGAAAAATCGATTCTCCGCCGCTTGATCCGTACGGCAACGACGATTGCCCAGGACGGATATACAAGGGAAGATGAAGTCGAAGACCTCTTAAGCGAAGCAGAAAAAACGATTATGGAAGTCGCCCAGCGCAAAAACTCCGGGGCCTTTCAAAATATTAAAGATGTGCTCGTTCAAACTTACGATAATATTGAACAGCTCCACAACAGAAAAGGAGACATCACCGGGATCCCGACAGGTTTTACCGAGCTTGACCGAATGACGGCGGGCTTTCAAAGAAACGATTTGATCATCGTAGCTGCCCGTCCGTCAGTCGGTAAAACCGCTTTTGCCTTAAACATCGCCCAAAACGTGGCGACTAAAACCGATGAAAGCGTCGCGATCTTCAGCCTTGAGATGGGCGCCGAACAGCTGGTCATGCGGATGCTCTGTGCGGAAGGCAACATCAATGCCCAGAATCTCCGGACCGGAAACCTGACGGAAGAGGATTGGGGCAAGCTGACAATGGCGATGGGAAGCTTATCAAACAGCGGAATTTTCATCGATGATACACCGGGGATCCGCGTCAGCGAAATCCGTTCCAAGTGCAGACGGTTAAAGCAGGAGAACGGCCTCGGCATGATTTTGATCGACTACCTGCAGCTCATCCAAGGAAGCGGCAGATCCAGTGACAACCGTCAGCAGGAAGTGTCGGAAATATCCCGTGCGCTGAAAGCGCTGGCGAGGGAGCTTGAAGTTCCGGTCATCGCCCTTTCACAGCTTTCCCGGGGCGTCGAGCAGCGCCAGGACAAGCGTCCGATGATGTCGGACATCCGGGAATCGGGAAGTATCGAGCAGGACGCCGATATCGTTGCGTTCCTGTATCGCGATGATTACTATGACAAAGAATCTGAGAATAAAAACATCATTGAAATCATTATTGCAAAACAAAGGAACGGCCCGGTCGGGACCGTCTCACTCGCTTTTGTAAAAGAATATAATAAGTTCGTCAACCTGGAACGCCGGTTTGATGACGCAGGTGTTGCGCCTGGTGCTTAAATCCCTGAGACATGCTCTCAGGGATTTTTCTTTTTTCTTGCATTGCGGTTTTTACCGATTTCAAATAACCCCGTTGCTGTTAACCCGGCCAGTCCTCCGGACCATAAACGGAGCACGAGTTCAAGGTCTGTAAAAGGATATGCTGCGGCTCCGATCAGCAAACCTATCAAGAGTGAAACGAGCGGAATCAAGTTTTTCGGCACCTTGACCGTCTTCTTCACCAATTCGACCAGCGCCAAAATGATCGGCGATAAAACGGATGCAAAAATTAATACTGTCTCCATCGGCATCTCCCTCCTTACTTTATTGAATATTTGCGTTGCCGGTTTTTTATGTATCTTTGTCCAAGAAAAAACGTTTTTTTTAAGATTTAACTTACAGACTGTCTATTAAAAAGAAAATATATGAAATTTGCTTTATAATAACGAACGAAAATGTTCTGTTTTAAAATTAATGTTCGGATTTCCAATTGACTTTAGGGGATGACACTGATAAACTGAATGTGTTTGATATTGATATCGATTGAAAAGGTTAACGGAGGTGCACGGATATGTCTTCAGTAGTTGTTGTAGGTACGCAGTGGGGTGACGAAGGAAAAGGCAAAATCACCGATTTCCTTTCCGAAAACGCAGAGGTAATCGCACGGTACCAAGGCGGAAATAACGCAGGACATACGATTAAATTCAACGGGGTAACGTACAAACTGCATTTGATTCCATCCGGTATTTTTTATAAGGATAAAACGTGTGTGATCGGCAACGGAATGGTTGTTGATCCGAAAGCATTGGTGACGGAGCTGGCTTATCTTCATGAGCGGAACGTCAGCACGGACAATTTGAGAATCTCCAACAGGGCCCATGTCATTCTGCCGTATCATTTAAAGCTTGATGCGGTCGAAGAAGAGCGGAAAGGGGCCAATAAAATCGGCACGACGAAAAAAGGAATCGGCCCGGCTTATATGGATAAAGCCGCTCGCGTCGGAATCCGCATCGCCGATCTGTTGGACAGGGAGGTCTTTGAAGAAAAGCTCGCCCGCAATTTAGAAGAAAAAAACCGTCTGCTGGAAAAAATGTACGATGCGGAAGGGTTTAAAATAGAAGACATTTTAGACGAATACTATGAGTACGGCCAGCAGATCAAACAATATGTCTGCGACACATCCGTCGTCTTAAACGACGCGCTTGATGACGGCCGCCGCGTTTTATTCGAAGGGGCGCAAGGGGTTATGCTTGATATCGACCAAGGGACATATCCGTTTGTTACGTCTTCAAACCCTGTCGCCGGCGGCGTGACGATCGGCTCAGGTGTGGGACCGACAAAAATCCAGCATGTTGTTGGTGTATCGAAAGCTTACACAACGCGTGTCGGAGACGGGCCGTTCCCGACAGAGCTGAACAATGAGATCGGAGACCAGATCCGTGAGGTCGGTCGCGAATACGGAACAACTACAGGGCGCCCGCGCCGCGTCGGCTGGTTTGACAGCGTGGTTGTCCGCCATGCCCGCCGCGTCAGTGGAATAACCGACCTTTCATTAAATTCAATTGACGTATTGACCGGTATTGAAACGTTGAAAATCTGTGTCGCTTACAAATACCGCGGCGAGATCCTCGAAGAGTTCCCGGCAAGTTTAAAAGCGCTCGCTGAATGTGAGCCTGTCTATGAAGAAATGCCTGGCTGGACAGAAGATATCACAGGAGCGAAAAGCTTGAGCGATCTGCCTGAAAATGCCCGCCATTACCTAGAGCGAGTTTCTCAGCTGACAGGCATTCCGCTTTCTATTTTCTCAGTCGGTCCTGACCGCTCTCAAACAAATGTAGTGAGAAGCGTTTATCGTCCGAACTAAATTCCAGAAGAGCCTCTGCAGTTCGCAGGGGCTTTGTTTTTCAATGACAAGGAGGGCAAACGGGTGGAACGTGTCGATGTTGTATATTCATTCGCGGAAGAGAACGGAAACATCCTGATGGTGAAAAATAAGAAAAATCAATCGTGGACGCTACCGGGCGGCAAGGTGGAAGCTGGAGAATCGCTGACAGAAGCCGCGGCGAGAGAAATGAAGGAAGAAACAGGCTACGGGATTCAGCCTCTTGATATATTAGCTATAAATGAAGCGATAATCGGCGGCGAGCATGTATATTTCATCGTCTTTAGAGCCCAGGTCACCGACCGTCCGAATGCCATCACGTTTGACGAGAACATTGTTGAAGCCAAGTGGATGCCGCTTCATGAAGCTGACCGGCTGCTGTCTGTATTTAATCCGAATGGAATCATGCACTGGCTGAACCGCGAAGGGGCGGAGTATCATCACGAAGGGAAAAAATAATAGAAAAAAATAAAAAAATATATTGCCACTTCTGTTCGTTCTATGATAATATAAATCTCGTTGTTGCGAAAACAACGAAACGAGCCATTAGCTCAGTTGGTAGAGCACGTCCGAATATGCTTCGGAGAATTCGCTTCAGCGTACACATCGAGAGACATCCCGAAAAAACTTCCTGAGATGTGGACGTCGTTATTTTAGATTGAAACTAAGGGTGTCATTTAATCTTGAGCCATTAGCTCAGTTGGTAGAGCATCTGACTTTTAATCAGAGGGTCGAAGGTTCGAGTCCTTCATGGCTCACCATTTCCCTGGCCCGTTGGTCAAGCGGTTAAGACACCGCCCTTTCACGGCGGTAACACGGGTTCGAATCCCGTACGGGTCATTGATTTACTTTAGCGTAATTGCTAAATCCCCGCTTGCTCCGGAGGAGACCACGATTCTTCTCCGAAGCAGGTACTGTAAACATGCAAGGTCCGGTAGTTCAGTTGGTTAGAATGCCTGCCTGTCACGCAGGAGGTCGCGGGTTCGAGTCCCGTCCGGACCGCCATTTTAAAAAAGTTACATACCCGGCTCGGTAGCTCAGTTGGTAGAGCAACGGACTGAAAATCCGTGTGTCGGCGGTTCGATTCCGTCCCGAGCCACTCTAAAAAGCGCGTCTGTTTTTAAGCAGATGCGTTTTCTTTTAGCTGAAATCAAGGAAATAAAATGCTGAAGGAATAAAAAGGAGAAAAAAAGGGAGGCCGGTAACCCGGCCGAAGAAGAAGACGTTACTATATAGACGGTCTTGAAGGGAAAGATGTTTCATTTTTCAGTAAAAAAAGTCACAAAAATTTAATTGTTGTGATAAAAGCGGAAAAATTGCAGGTGGATTTAATTTCCAAACGTTTTCCTTTGAACTATTTTTTTAACTTTTGCTTCATAAACGTTATAATGTATAAGAAATCTATTTTCTAGAAAGTGTTTTTTAATGACGACATGCAGTGTACTTGATATAAAACTTAGGCAGCCATCCGCTGGCTGTATTGTATCCAAACTCTGAACCAGGAGGAACGAATAATGGAAAAAAAGATACTAGTTGTAGATGATGAAAAGCCGATTGCTGATATTTTAGAGTTTAATCTGAAAAAAGAGGGCTATGAAGTCCATTGCGCATACGACGGCAATGAAGCGATTCAGATGGTTGAGGATCTCAACCCTGATATGATTCTGCTCGACATCATGCTTCCGAACAAAGACGGTGTGGAAGTGTGCCGTGAAGTCCGCAAAAAATATGATATGCCCATCATTATGCTGACAGCAAAGGATTCGGAAATCGATAAAGTCATCGGCCTTGAACTGGGCGCTGACGACTATGTGACAAAGCCGTTCAGCACCCGCGAACTGCTGGCGCGTGTCAAAGCGAACCTGAGAAGACAGAACACAGCGGCTCCTGCCGAAGAAGAATCGTCTTCAAACGAAATTCAAATCGGATCGCTCGTCATTTTTCCGGATGCCTATGTCGTTTCAAAACGCGACGAGACAATCGAGCTGACTCATCGGGAATTCGAACTGCTGCATTACCTTGCAAAACATATCGGACAGGTCATGACGCGTGAGCATCTGCTGCAAACCGTGTGGGGATACGACTACTTTGGAGATGTCCGGACAGTTGACGTTACGGTCAGACGCCTTCGTGAAAAAATCGAGGATAATCCGAGTCACCCAAGCTGGATCGTCACAAGGCGCGGTGTCGGCTACTATTTGAGAAATCCGGAACAGGACTAATACCAAAATGAATAAAGTCAGTTTTTTTCGCTCGATTCATTTTAAGTTTACCTTAATATACGTTCTGCTGATTATCGTTGCCATGCAGATTATCGGCGTCTACTTTGTCAATGAGATGGAGAAGTCACTTCTTAAATCGTATAATGACTCTCTTGACCAGCGGGTGAACAACCTCTCGTATTATCTGGAACAGGAAATGACGAAGGATAGAAGCACGTCTTCCTCGACTACCTTGAAAGAAGACGCAGAGAGGATTCTAAATGATTTCAGCAAGGAAGGCGAAATTCTCGAAGTCAGTCTGATTGATAAAAGCTATGAAGTCATCGCGACCTCCAATCCTTATAACCGTGAGGTGGCGGGGAAAAAGACAACAGAGGGCATTATTAAAAGGACACTGCTTGTCGGTATTCCGTACGAAAATAAATTTTTCGACCCGGAGCGGGACAGCAAAGTACGGATTTCAGTCACGCCGATTAAAAAATCGAATCAAGAGACGATCGGGGCCATTTATGTCGTGGCATCGATGGATAATGTCTACAACCAAATCCGGACGATCAACACCATTTTAGCGTCTGGAACTTTTATTGCGCTTGGAATCACTGCATTCCTCGGGATTTTTGTCGCGCGAACGATTACACATCCGCTGTCAGATATGAGAAAGCAGGCCATTGAACTGGCGAAAGGAAATTTCTCAAGAAAAGTCAGGAAGTACGGAAACGATGAAATCGGCCAGCTGGCCACAACGTTTAATTATTTAACGAGAGAGCTGAAAGAAGCTCAGTCCATGACAGAAGGCGAACGAAAAAAACTATCTTCTGTTATTGCCTATATGACAGACGGGGTTATCGCGACAAACCGAAATGGCGCGATTATTTTGCTTAATACGCCGGCACTGGAGCTTTTAAATGTTTCACGTGAAACGGCTCTCGAAATGCCGATTACCTCACTGCTCGGCCTTGACGACGAATACACGTTCGAAGATTTGGTTGAACAGCAGGATTCGCTCCTTCTTGAAATTGAACAGGAAGAACGGACGTCTGTGCTTCGCGTCAATTTCTCGGTCATCCAAAAAGAACACGGAAAGATTGACGGGTTGATTGCGGTTATTTACGATGTCACAGAACAAGAGCAGATCGATCAAGAACGGAGAGAGTTTGTGGCAAATGTCTCCCACGAACTCAGAACGCCGCTCACAACGATGCGCAGCTATTTAGAAGCGCTTGCGGAAGGCGCGTGGCAGGATCCAAACATTGCGCCGCGCTTCTTGAATGTGACACAGAATGAAACAGAGCGCATGATCAGGCTTGTCAACGACTTGCTGCAGCTTTCAAAGTTTGACAGCAAGGATTATCAATTCAATAAAGAATGGATTCATTTTATCCGTTTCTTCTCATTGATTATTGAGCGCTTTGAAATGACGAAAGAGCAGCATGTTGAATTTATCAGCAATCTGCCGGATAGAGAATTGTATGTTGAAATCGACCCGGACAAGATTACGCAAGTGCTGGATAATATCATTTCAAATGCATTGAAATATTCCCCTGAAGGAGGCCACATCACGTTCTCTGTTGATGTAAATGAAGAAGAAGAGCTTCTTTATATCAGTGTCAAAGACGAAGGCGTCGGCATTCCGAGAAAAGACATGGAAAAGATCTTCGAGCGTTTCTATCGTGTAGATAAAGCCAGAACAAGAAGACTCGGCGGTACGGGGCTCGGTCTTGCGATCGCAAAAGAAATGGTACAAGCCCATGGCGGCGACATCTGGGCCGACAGTATCGAAGGAAAAGGAACAACGATCACATTTACCCTGCCGTATAAAGAAGAACAAGAGGATGATTGGGATGAAGCGTGAAACAATTAAAACGATAATACTGTCCCTTTTGGTTTTGATCAGTCTTCTTTTTACTTTTAATATTTGGGGATTTCAGGGGAATTACGAAAAAGTGGAAGATTCACAGGCTCAGGTCAGCGACAAACAGCCGATTACAAATCAGACAAAATTGTTAAATGAAGCCGTCAAACCGCAGCAAATGTTCATTCATGAGAATGGACAGCATTATTTGCTGAATGATACGACGCTCTATTCTCAGCTTTGGGATGACATGAGCCGATGGGAAGTCAAATCGTTAAAGGATATTTCGGACAAATTTGACAGGCAGCAGTTCAAAAACTGGCTGTACGCTAAAAATAAAGAATCCAAATTGGATCTCGTCTTTAGTGACAATATTCCAATCGATGTGCTGCAGCCGCTTTTCAAATGGTCCGCCAATTCTTATGAATACAACTCTTTTGACAGAATCGTTCTTCCTTTCAATGAAGGACGGGGCATGAAAAAAATCTACTTTGTATCCTTCAGTAAAGAGACAGTTGTTGAAGCGGTGATTGAATCGGCTAATTACCGCAACATCCTTGCAGACATTGAAAAAGAAAAATCGCAGATGCCTCTTTACGAGGACTTTGCAATCAATTCGCGCAGAGATGTTTTGCTTCCGGTTAATAGGCTGAAGCTGTCTGAAAAAGAGTATTTTACAGAAACGATCAGCCCGACGCGTTTTAAAAAGGCTTTATTTGATGATCCGCAAACCGTCCGGCAGGAAACCAACTTAAACCGACCTGTATATACGGACGGAACAAGCCTTTTGGAGGTCTACTCGAACAATAGACAGATTAAGTTCCAGCACCGCAACCTGGAACCGAGTTCTGCTTATCAAAATGGAGAGCTGATCAATAAAAGCTTTAAATATTTAAACGACACGGGAAGCTGGACGGATGATTATCAATTTTTCGGCTTGAATGAAAATCAGCAGGTCAACTTTAATCTGTTTATGGATCAGCTGCCGGTCGTTAACAGCCAAAACCAGCCTTTCGGAACGACATCGATTGAACTTCGCTGGGCAAACAACGACATATTGGATTATAAACACCCAACATATGTCTTGGGCGCAAACGCTAATCCGGTCAGCAAAAAGGATAAAGAAATCATGAGCGGAGAAGAATTGATTCAGTTCCTGCAAGACAATGAAGAGTATGACTTTGATAAGATTGAGCAAATTTTTCCTGCCTATGAAATGGTCTCAGTATCAGAGGAACAAGACCCTCTTGTCAAACTTGTGCCGACTTGGTGCATTAAAATAAACGGTACGATAAAGCCGGTATCAAAGAAGGATTCAGCGGTGAAGGAGGGCATTGAGAATGGAGTGGAATAGAACAAAAACAATCTTCATTATCGTCTTCCTCATCCTTGATATCTTTTTGGCCTTTCAATACTTTGATAAGCGCAGCAACAATCAGTTTCCGATTTTAGAAAAATCAACGCTGCAGGAAGATATGAAAGCAGACCATATTTCATACGGAAACTTGTCTAAAGAGACGTCAAAAGGCTCCTCAATCTCTGCACAAAAGCGAGTCTTTAAGCAGAGCGAGATTAAATCGTTAAAAGGGCAAAAGCCGAAGGCGTTAATGAATACTGCAAAAAATAACGCTTTGACGGAAATAGAAATGGAATTTGAAACACCCATTGCACTTCCGAAAACGGATATGAAGACAAAAGCAAGGGAAATCGTCAACGAAGAGATTATCGACGGCAACAAGTACAAGCTTTGGAAAGTCGATAAGTCCGGAAAACAGATCGTTTTCTTCCAAACCTATAATGGAAATTACATTTTTCAGGATCGGCAAAACGATGATAACAACGAGATGGGCGAGGTCGTTCTGTACCTGAATAATAAAAACGAAGTTGTTTCGTATAAGCAGTCGATGCTGCAGGATATAAAAGAAGTCAAAACGGAAAATCTGGTCTCTGCAGTCGGCGCGGTTGAAGCTTTGTACTATCCGGATTATTTGAAGAAGTACAGCAAAATTAAATCAGCCGAGCTTGGCTATTTCACGCAGTATCCGCTGGCAAGCGCGCAAATTTTCGTGCCCGTTTGGCGGATCGAAGTGGAGCGCAAAACGGACGATAAAACCATTCACGAAGAATTTATCGTGGATGCACGGGATGGAGCGCTTCTTCAATCACAAGAGAAAAAGGAAAAATCATAATGGAGTGAGAAACCATGAGCCTGCAATTTAGCGTACTTGCGAGCGGGAGTACCGGTAATGCTTTATATTTGGAAACCGATGACCACGCTTTTTTAGTTGACGCAGGACTTAGCGGGAAGGCGATGGAAGGGCTGATGGCGCAAATTGATCGAAAGCTTGATCAGCTTGACGGCATTTTTGTTACGCATGAGCACAGTGATCATATTAAAGGACTTGGTGTGCTGGCAAGAAAATATGAGCTGCCCGTTTACGCCAATGAAAAAACGTGGAAGGCGATGGAAGGGCATATCGGCAAAATGGATAACGGCCAAAAATTCGTATTTCCAATAGAAACCGTCAAATCGTTCGGCTCCCTCGATGTCGAATCGTTTGGCGTATCCCACGACGCCGCAGAGCCGATGTTTTACGTTTTTCATTATAATGGCCGAAAGCTCGCTTTGATTACGGATACGGGCTATGTCAGCGACAGAATGAAAGGCATTATCCGCTCGGCAAACGCTTTTGTTTTTGAATGCAATCATGATGTCGGCATGCTGCAAATGGGCCGCTATCCGTGGAATATCAAGCGCCGGATTTTAAGCGATGTCGGACACGTATCCAATGAGGACGCGGCACTCGCAATGACCGATGTAATCGGTGATGAGACATCGAGAATTTATTTGGCTCATTTAAGCCAGGACAACAACATGAAAGAGCTGGCGAGAATGTCCGTCCAGCAAACGTTGGCTGCCAAAGGATTTGCGGCGGGAGAAACGTTTGACTTATATGATACCGATCCTAAGAAACCGACACCTCTCGTAGCGGTGTAATTTTCCCGATTGAATGATTAATCTGCGGGCAGATGATCCACACTATATACATATATCGTTCCTTGAAAGGATTTGAATATAGTGGAGTTTAATCATGATGAGGAAAAGTTCGTTCGGGAAAAGCCGGTGAGAAATTGGAGAAGCTTTTTGTTTTCAAGCCTGGTCGGCGCCGTTATCGGCGCTCTTTTAACAGTGTTTGCCTTGCCGTACCTCTCGCAGCAGGGATGGCTGCCGTACAATCTGCAAGTCATTGAAGCGCACGGAGGTCAAGGAGCTCAACAGGGCGGTGTGGTCCGCAATGTATCCGTCAACGTGAACAATGAAGTCACACAAGTGGTCTCTAAGGTTTCTGATTCTGTTGTCGGCGTTATCAACATCCAAAAAACCGGTGTATGGGATGGAGACAGTGAAGCGGGAACAGGCTCGGGCGTTATTTATAAAAAGAACGGCAACACGTCCCACATTGTGACCAACCACCATGTCATTGAAGGGGCATCCCAAATCGAAGTCAGCCTGAATGACGGAACGCGGATTCCGGCAAAACTGATCGGCAGTGATAAACTGATGGATCTGGCCGTCCTGCAAGTCAGCAGCAATAAAATAAAAGCGGCTGCTGAATTCGGAAATTCTGATAAAGTGAAAACAGGCGAGCCTGTCATCGCGATTGGAAACCCGCTCGGCCTGCAGTTTTCAGGATCTGTTACACAAGGAATCATCTCAGGAACCGAACGCGCTGTTCCGGTCGATTCAAACGGAGACGGGCAGCCGGACTGGAATGCCGAAGTATTGCAGACGGATGCTGCCATTAACCCGGGAAACAGCGGAGGCGGGCTGTTTAATATTGATGGAAAAGTCATCGGTATTAATTCGATGAAAATCGCTGAATCAGCCGTCGAAGGAATCGGCCTGAGCATTCCGGCCAACCTTGCTATTCCGGTTATCGAAGATTTGGAAACGTACGGAGAAGTAAGACGGCCGTATTTTGGAATTGAGATGAAATCACTTGGCGATATCGCAAGCTACCACTGGCAGGAAACACTTAAACTGCCGAAAGACGTAACATCAGGCGTGGTTGTGATGGGCGTTCAGCCGGTGTCTCCTGCAGGCAGAGCCGGTTTGAAAGAGCTTGATGTCATCGTCGAATTCAACGGTGACCGCGTTTACGATATCGTTGATCTGCGTAAAAAGCTCTACACCAAAAACGTCGGCGATAAGGTGAAAATCAAATACCTGCGGGGCGGCAAAGAAAGAACAACAGAAGTAAAGCTGTCCCGATCCAAATTGGGAAGCTGATCAAGACAGTCTGGCCGGTACGGCCGGGCTGTTTTTTTATTATGCCAAGTCTGGGGAATGATCGTCAAAAGGCAAAAATGGGATAGTTAGAGAGGAAAATAAGACTTTCTGGATGAATAATCTGGTTTTTAGGGTGTGAATTCCAAGTTTTTGCTTCAATAAAAATGACAGTTTCTCAAAAATGGACAAAGCATCATATTGCGTTTCAATTTCGCGTACGATATGATGGTTTAAACATTCTGACAATGGCCGCGGAGTTTGAAAAATCTGGGCGGAAAGGGAGATAAGGATGAGTCGGCATGCACTTGTATTACAATCTGATTTTGGCCTTGATGACGGGGCGGTAAATGCGATGTACGGTGTGGCTTATTCGGTTGACCATTCACTCCGGATTTTTGATTTGACGCACAACATTCCCGTTTTTCACATTTGGGAGGCTTCCTATCGGCTGCTGCAGTCTGTTTCTTATTGGCCTGAAGGCACTGTCTTCGTGTCGGTCGTCGATCCAGGGGTCGGCTCGGAACGTCGCAGCGTCGCAGTCAGAACCTCTTCCGATCAATATATCATCACACCGGACAACGGAACACTCACCCATATCAGCCGGCAAAATGGGATTGTCGAAGCGCGCTATCTTGATGAAGCGCAAAACAGGCTTCCGAGATCAGGCGAATCACATACATTCCATGGCCGCGACATTTACGCTTACACCGGGGCAAGACTGGCAGCCGGGATTCTCAGCTTCGACCGGATTGGTCCGGAAGTTTCAACAGATTCCATTGTCAAACTGCCGGTCATGGAAGCTTATATCGAAAATGATTGGATAACCGGAACGATCGACATTTTAGATATCCGGTTTGGAAACCTTTGGACAAATATCAGCCGTAAACTGTTCAAGTCACTTGATGTTCAATACGGAGATCCTGTGGAAGTCGTCATCAAACACGAGGACACCAAAGTCTATCAGCAAACGATGGCATTTGGACGGTCATTTGCCGATATGCCGGTCGGCAAGCCGGTTGTTTATATCAATTCATTAGACCGCTTGGGTATTGCCCTCAATCAAGGATCGTTTGCCAAAACACACCATATTGGCACCGGCATCAACTGGCAGATTTCTCTTCAAAAAAGTATACAGCGTTAAACAAAAGAGCCTGAATTCCATCAGGCTCTTTGTTTTTTGTTTCATTCTTATGACATAAAAACGGTTGTCACACGTTTTTCAGCTAATCGAGAAGGCGGCAATCCTCTTTAAAAAATAGTACATTTGTCATATTGGTACCTAAGTCATATTGTCTAAAACAAGAGAAAAGAATATATTGAGGGGGTGTGCCGCTGCTATGAAAAAATTCATTCAATTCATTTGTTTGGAAAACGAGTGTCCGGAGGAATGATATGAACGACAATGTGCAGACTGCGTTGAAAACGCTGTCTAATGTAAAGAGCAGAAGTATCTTGTCCGTTTTTGTGCTATGTCTGATCACACTGGGGGTTTACATACCATACTGGTTTCTATCCAGGAAAAAAAGCTTCGATTTGCTGCCTTATCATGATATTCCCTACACCACGTTAAAAGCTATCATATTTTATCATTTATTTTCGATTCCAATTAGAATATCAGCAAAAATCGCTTTTCCTGACATGCATTACAGCCTTTATATGCTGCTCGACCGCGTGATTTTGATTCTGTCCGCAGGTGTTTTGATTTACTGCGCGCTGGTGGTGACCGCTTCATTAAACAAGCTCTCAGGTAAAGAACCTGCAAATGGGTCCATTTTTGCGTTCCTTTTGAATGTCATTTACATTCAGCACAGAATCAATAAACTTTCCGAGCCGAAAAGCGAATGGCTGAGCAAAGCATCATGATCAATAAACAAGGAAGTGAAGCATTGGTGAAATCAAAAATTAAAATTGACTTAAACAAACCGAGAAAAAAACCGGCAATCCGTTTAATGCCAATGACAGAAGAAGGCTTTAAGACTTACCAGACCTATTCCATCCAGCATTACGCCATGGAGAAAGTAAAAGCGGGCACATGGACAGTGGCGGAAGCGATGGAGAAAGCAGAAGAGCAGTTTGCAGCCCTTTTGCCAAACGGCATTGAAACGGTCAACCATCATCTATGGTCAATTATGGACGACAGCGGGGATGCCGCAGGCTGGCTTTGGATCTACGCTGACCCGCACCATCCTCAAAAGGAAGCATTTATTTACGATTTCGGGCTTTATGAAGCGTACCGCGGGCAGGGAATCGGCCAGCAGGCTTTAGCCGTCTTAGAAGAAGAGGCAAAGCAATTAGGAGTCCAAAAGCTGTCCCTGCATGTATTCGCCCATAATAAAAAGGCGAAGCGGCTTTATGAAAAAATGAATTTCGAGACGACGGATTTGCGTATGAGCAAGAGGCTGTAAGATCAAAGCTGTGAGCTTTGATCTTTTTTCATGGCCAATGTTCCACATGAAACACAGCATGTCATTATTCCTAGTTGAGAGACGCGGAACATAACGAAAAAAAGACAAAATGATCCGATTGAACCCCTTTATGTTACGCAATGACAGATTGCATATTGCAAAGGTAAAAATATGACGAATAATGTCCTGTTGATTGTCGAGTTTCTGCGGGTGAACACGAAATAAGGATCAGGTAAAAGGATACATTTTTTTTATTTCGGTCAAAAAAAAGAATCCATATACCTAAGAAAATCCCAATTTGACACTTCAATGGATTTTGATTTATTGGATTCAATATAGTACATTTTGATATGGAAAGTGGAAAAGTATAGATGACAAGGATAAAAAGACCTGGAAGAACAGTTTTAAGGAAAGAAGAGTGTTTCAGCATGAGTAAGGAATTAGAAGAATTTCCGAAAATAAAACCAATATATGCGGTGTTAAACAATCATAACGTCCGGCATATACATCCCGTATTGGTTTCTCTCAAGAAGAAAGAATTTAGAACGATGCCAAATCAAGCTCCCGTATGTCGCCATTAAAGTGACACTGCTGTTAAGCGTCTTTTCAATTTTGGAGCATTTTTGGACTTTTTACTCGATCACATTTCAAAAAGAAGATCTGCTGCCATACAGCAACAGCATTTTGCTTCTCCCGCTGCGCCCCGGACACAGCTTTCTCCCGCAGCTCTCATTTCTCCTTTTTTGGACGATAAATCTAGTTAGTGCATTTAAGGTTAGAAAAGCGTTTATGGGGTTGTCTAAAAAGCCGGTTAACGGGTTTTGGACTTTCATTCTTAACGTTTCATATTTGCAGCATGTCACGAATCAGCATTCTTTAGTTGTTCAGGAAAAAGGAGAAGCAGTATAAAAAAAGATTAAAGCATCAGCGAGGTTAGCTGGTGTTTTTTATTTAGAGAGAACAGAGTTATCCAGAGGAATATAAAAGCTTGTGGATAACCTTATGAAGTCATGCTAAAACCTACTAACATGTGCATAAATAGGGTATATTGAATAAGGAGCTTTTTTATAAAAGAGCCCAATGATACAGATATTGGAGGGACTTTTATGAAGTCTTGCGAAGAGCATATTGAAACCGTCATTGACATGTATGTGGATAAAGAAGAATTGGCCCCTGAAATCAGAAAAATCGAACATACACACAGTTTATCCACAACCTGTGAATTGTGCGATAAGCCTGCAGTATATATAGTGGGGAACGAATGATCGGACACTAAATACACAACCTTTATCCACAATTGTGGATAATGCATCTGAATAACTTGTTCTTAAAGTGGGGATGACCTGTGAATATATCAATCGTAGCAATCGGAAAACTAAAAGAAAAATATTTAAAACAAGGAATCGACGAATACATAAAACGGCTCTCGGCATATGCGAAAGTCGACATCATCGAACTGCCGGACGAAAAAGCACCGGAAAACCTAAGCGACCAGGACATGAAAATCGTCAAAGACAAAGAAGGCGAACGAATTCTCTCCAAAATCAGCCCTGACGCCCACGTCATCGCCTTGGCAATCGAAGGAAAAATGAAAAGCTCAGAAGAATTAGCCGATAATATGGATAGACTCGCCACATATGGAAAGAGCAAGGTAACCTTCGTCATCGGCGGCTCCCTCGGCTTGAGCGACGCCGTCCTGAAGCGCGCAGATGAGAAGCTGTCGTTTTCACGGATGACGTTCCCGCATCAGCTGATGAGGCTGATTTTGCTGGAGCAGGTTTATCGGGCGTTTCGGATTAATCGGGGGGAACCGTATCATAAGTAAGCACATAGTTATTATTTTTTGAAGCGTCAAAGTACAACTCGATGTCTTTGACGCTTCTTTCAGTTGGTGAATTTCCTTCATTAATGGTAATTTGATTAATAATTGTATGAAGTAAATCCTTTTGCTTCTCAGGTTCAACATGAGGGAGAATCTTTGAAAAGGTGCTTAAAACTTTTTGTAAATCTTCATATGAAATTTCTTTTATAGTGGGCTTGTTTAACTCAATTTCTAATTGTTCTTTTTGCTCTAATAATGCTAACGTAATAGAACAGGCAAAAGGAGTATTAAGGCTAGTATAATTTAAGGGAATATTCTCGTCAAAGAAAAGCAGTCGATTTGATAACGAAAGCCTTTTTTACATACATAATTGAGAAGTTTAAAATAAATGAGCTTCTAAAATTCCAAAACAAGTCGAACGATATTGAAATCCAAAAGGCTTTAAACGTAATGAAAGTAGCAGATATTGAAAAAGTGTTGGGTTTTAAAATGTTAGTAGAAATAATCGGGGAAAAAACGCTATTAGAAAAGTGCTATTATAAAGATGGAACATTTAGAAATAGAAAAGAATTAATAGATGAGTATAATAAGAACATAAATCAAAATCACAATAAGCAAAAACAGCTTTATATACCGTTGGATTAGAGTACATAAAAGAACGATTTTATAATTAATGAACATAAAATAGTGATACAAGCCACGCAATCTTTATTAAATATATTCCACGTATAAAATATTAAGAAAATCCTCTCTATTAACATACTTTTAACGTGTGAACACTACTCCCAAAACATAAAATCATTAAAGATTAATAACAATTAGCTAAAGAGATAGAAATCAAACCAAAAAGTCCTCTTTACAGGGGATTTTTTGGTGATTTTGAATGAAATGTCGTTACATTTAATTAAGCTAGGTGGAGAATAACAGAAAAAATAAAAAGAATTGTATACTTTTTAACTCTTAATACGTTATATAGACGGGAAGGAGGTTAGGTGCTTGGATCGGTTATCAAATGAGCAATTACTTAAAGCTATGAATGACTTATATTTCTATTTATTAAAGCTTGGTGTTGACCAAGAAACAGCTAAGGATATTATCCAAGAATCTGTCTATAAGTCGATGATATATCTTGAATCAATTGATGCCGATAAATATAAAGCTTGGCTTTTTAAGGTAGCAATAAATTTATATTACGATTACTGTAGAAAATTAAAGAAATCTCAATCTATATCATTCGATGAATATTTTGTTTCAAATTCAATATTAATTGAGGATTTGGTGATAGAAAAAGAAGATAAAGACGAAGTAAGAAAGGCACTTGGACAACTCCCTTACATATATAAACAGTTACTTCTTTTTAAGTATGAACTGGAATGGTCTTATAAACAGATTGCAGAGTATTTGGATATGAAACCAAGTGGAGTTAAAACCTATTTGGCTAGAGCAAGAGCAAAATTTAAGGAAATTTATTGGAGGGAAGAAAATGAAAGAACCAAATGAGGATGAGTTAAAAAACATTTTTGATGACAAGTCATTAAACAAATCATTAAAAAAGGCAAAACGAGTTACATTTTTTAGGACATTATTTATATCTGCTATTGTAAGTATTCTTCTAGTTGTAGGAATCTATAAGACAAATCTTTGGTGGATGAGTGAAAAAGGTAGTGAAGTAGCTTCTGAGTTAATAAGACGAGATGCTGTAATGAAAGCTCCTAATACTATTATTAATACTGAAACGTTAGATATAGGATTATTTAAAGGTACAATTAAACGTGAGGTATATAAGGTTATTGAGGATAAAGTTATTCCATGGGATACACAAGAGGTTCATTTTGGATTAAGGGGTTTTCAATCCACATCCTTTTCATCACATAGTACGAATATTGATGATACCACTCAAATCCACATACCTAGTGGAGAAAGAGAAATGTTATTTTATGTTCCACAATTTAATTATAAAAACTATGCTAATGACTTATCAAAAATTAAAGAATTTCCAAATGATAAATATATTGAAATGGCAATCTCCTTTGATAAGAGTTATTCGTTAGAAGAAGTTAAGACAATGCTTCCTAAATCAGTTAATCCAACGTGGTATTGGGTAAATTATTATTCTAATAAATCTGATGATAGGGAATCACCAGAATCTGGGCAATGGTTATTTGGAATTTCAGACCCATCTTCAAAGTTAGGACAGGTATTAAGTACACCAAAAGTGAAAAGTGAATCGGACTTCTTGGATCGTTTAAAGAAGTTTAATAAAAATGACTACGAATATGTAAAAAAGCGTCAAAAGGATGGTTTGATTATAGGGGTTGTTGTTACTGGTACAAAAGATAGTTTATCTTCATTGCAAGGGCAACCGTATGTAAAGGCATCTAGCTTAGGAGTGATAGTTGATAAATATTGATAATAATTTGGTTGAAGGTTTATAAACGTATACCTTTAAGGATAGACAAAATAAGTTGTTTTTGTTGTCCTTAAAGCTCGTTTAAATATTTTATAAACGTTTATAAAATATTGTTACCTTTATAAACACTTGGGTTATAATAGAATTAACAAATAACCTATAGGAACGGTGAACAATATGAGTAAAAAGACTTTTGCTTATATAAGGGTATCAAGCAAAGACCAAAATGAAGCCAGACAATTAACAGAAAGCCTAGAATTAGGCATAAATGAACGTGACATATTTATTGATAAGGAAAGTGGAAAAGACTTCAATAGAAGCCAATACAAAGCGTTAAAACAGTGTTTACGTGAAGGGGATTTACTCTATATTAAATCAATTGATCGGTTCGGAAGAAACTCCAAAGAAATAAAGAAAGAATGGGAAGATATTACCCAAAACATTAAAGCAGATATAAAAGTATTGGATATGCCCTTACTCGCTACAACGCAATATAAAGACCAATTGGGGTCATTTGTATCTGACCTTGTTTTACAAGTTTTAGCCTTTGTAAGTGAGCGTGAACGTGACAATATTCTTCAACGACAAGCCGAAGGAATTGCAGTTGCAAAAGCAAAAGGGAAGCATCTAGGCAGACCACAATTAAATCTCAGTACATTTAACAAGGAACAAAGACAAAAGTTAGATAACAACTATCCTAAATGGAAAAGAAAAGAGATAACAGGGGTTGAATTTATGTCCTTGTTAGAGTTAAAAAAGAATACATTCTATAAAATCATCGGAGAATATGAACAAACAATTTAGGCATCCTTCTAGGGATGTCTTTTACTTTTTTATAGGAGGGGTACTTTTCACCAATTATATTGATTATTATTATGAAATATATAATAGTACTTCCACTCCCACAAGCTGATTTAAAATAAAAACCCCACAAAATAGTGGGGGATAATGGCTATATTGATATATATACTTTATGTTCAAAATTAACTATGTTCTTTGGTGACATTCGCTGAGCCTTATCATAAGTGATGGAAAATTTTAAATTTGGGCTTATCATTCTTACCTTAAAAATAGAAGAAACATTACAATTTTCTCTGGAGACAGGCAATTAGGCTTGTCTTTTTTTAATAGCCTTCTCAAATGCAAATATAAAACCCCAACAATTTGCCACATTAAGAATACATTAAAACAGTCTATAATTTTCTGAATCAATTAAGCATTTAAAGGAAGATAGGAATATAAAATTCCATTCTTATATACAAATAAAAAGGGAAAATAATTTGATTATTCAATCCTCTATCATCTAAGATTTCTATACTTTGGCAAACATAAGAAATTTTGACCAAATTTTTGAAAAAATTAAGAAACCTCTTGAATCAGTTTTATTTTACAATTATTATAAAAATAGTTAATTTTAGTTAAAGAGAGTTGGTGTTAGGGTCACCGTACCCAAATAAAAACTTCTTTTGTCATGTGGGTTTTTCTTTTGTTTCCTCTTAATTTAGGTATCTTGTTTGATTTATTTCTGTGGCAAGGTGTTTTCAGGACTATGTTATTACGCCTGTTTTGTCCCGAAGCACCCGGCCGCTGCTGTTATTCTTCTTTTCTAAGCCAAATCATATGCCTTCATATAGGCTTTTGGGACAGGATACGGGACGCTAATCAATAAAAGTGATTTGATCTTTGTAGCGTTGGCGATTTTCTCCAGGTGTGCATTCATCCAGTTCTTGTAATGCCGAGTTGGCTTTTGCAAGCCAATTTCTACGATGTTGAATTTTGCGGCGGAACGTCTCCGGGAAAAGAGAGAGCATTTCTTCATCTTTGACATCCGCTTCTATGACTTCTTCCACCATCTGCTTGACCTCTTTTTCGAACGGAGTTGCCCATTCTATCTGCTTCCGTAACGATTTTTTTGTTTTTACTTGATCTTTCATTTAACAGACTTTTAGGAGGTTCCTGACATGCACCTCCATTCGGTCGCTAACCGAATGCAGTAAAGAACACTGTGGTGCTTGCCAGCCATTAGGATATTGAGGAGGTGATCAAAATGCTAGGTGACAGTATTTCGTCGAAGTGGACAAGTCGTCACCAAATGACCAGGACCGAGGGTTGGTCATGGAAGAAAAAATTGATGTCCTGTGACTAAGAAGAGTCAGGACCACGGCACCGCCAACAAGGGAAAAAATTCTCCCGCATCGACACGGTAGGTGGGCGGAGACAAATTAACTTGTAGAGTAAACTTATTAGCCGAAAGAATGAGGAGGAATGAAATAATGAAAAATCTTTTGAATAAGAAAAAAAGGAAACCTTTGACTCGAACAATCAAAGCGACGTTCGCCGTGTTGACAGTGTCCATTGGCTTGGTGGGAGGTGCTACGGTGCCTGCATTTGCGTGGGTGAACCCGGGTTATCACTACCAGTATCCATCGGAAGGTGGAACATGGAGGTATGGATTCGTAAATCTCGGGCTCCGTTCTGAGTACAACCACCCGAAAAAGGTCCACGGCTCGACAGTGCAAAAACTCATCGATGGAAAAGTGGAAAAAACAAATAGAAGTTTAGATACGGCTCCGGGCCGCTACTCTAACGCCTATGTCGGAGTCGTAAACTCACCGGGTCTGAAGGGGCGTTACTACTATCGCACCAACTAATTAAAGGGAAAACGGTTGCTATCAACAGGGCTAGCATGGCAAGATCCAGAAAGTCCTGAGAGATCCAGCTTTGTATAAGCGTATTATAGTGGATGACGCGGGTTTTGTTGTTTACACTTCCTGACCCCGTTGACGGCAATCATCCTATTTATGAAATCAAGGTTTCCGCTGGCCGTTATTTTCGAGAAAGTTAAATCTATATTCAATGTTTTATTTTGGTAAAGACATACCCGAATTTTATGTTTGGATTACCAGTCAAGTTAGCATATCTTTTCGCCCACTACCGTGTCGATGCGGGAGCAGTTTTCTCAGAAGCACTTACCGATTGGTAGGTTTTTATTCCAGTTATTGTAAAATTTCTTAAACTCTGAGATTTCAATAGGGTAATACCCCGCTTTTGAGGGGCGCAGCAATTAATCGCCCCGAGCATTCATTCTTAAATTTTTAAATTAAATTTCTTTTGAAAAATATTATATTTCCATCATAGTATTCATCTATATACAAAGGAGTTGCTTCGGTGCACAGCCAAAGAAACTCCTCAAAAGATAGTGAATATCAGCAGGAAAAAACATAAAATGCAACCTAATGATTTTGTGGGAAATAATAGGTTGATTTAATTTTGTAGTTTTATCTTGGTAGCCATAGCAGTATGTTATGTTATGCTGTGCAACCCTCGATTTCAGGCCTAGTGTTGATGTTGGCCGTTATTCAGAAAAACAAATTCCTTGTGCCCCGGCAACCAATAGGTTACCTATGGTAGAACAAGTGAAATTTTCTATTTATAAAGGAATTAATGTTTGTGACGAAGAAGAAATAGGATGTCACGACACCGTCAACAAGATTATGAAAAAGGTAGGTGTGCGGTGATAAATCGGCTTGAAGAGTAAAATATCCACAAAAATAGCCAAGTAAATGAGGAGGAATGGAATAAATGAGTGCCGCTTTTTATAGCGTTGAATTTGATGGGAGGTACAGATGTTGATTGAAGCACAGGGCATTTCAGTAGCAATTGGTGGGCGGACCGTGCTTGACGGTGAGACCGTTCAGTGCCCGCCAGGGGTCATGACAGCCCTCGTTGGTCCAAGCGGATGTGGAAAGACTACACTTTTGCACTGCCTCGGACTATTGCTCCCGGTTAATCAGGGACGCATCTTGATAGACGGACACGATGTTACAAGCTGCGGTACTGCGGCGCGGCGGCGGTTTTGGCGTGATCATGCGGCGTTCATTCTTCAGGATTACGGCATTATGGATGAGGAGTCAGTGGCATTCAATGTCACTATGCAGGCGAGCATCCTTGGACGGCGTGTCACGGGAAACCAAGAGCGGTTGGCGGAGGTGCTCGAGCAGACGGGTCTCCAGGGACGAGAAGGTGAGTTGGCTAGCCACCTTAGTGGGGGCGAGAAGCAGCGACTCGCACTGGCTCGTGCCATCTACAAGGACGCTGCATTCCTGTTTGTCGATGAGCCGACCGCCTCGCTTGACTCAACCAATCGGCGAAAGGTCATCGATCTGTTTGCGGGCTTCGCTGCGCGTGGCCGCACGGTTATTGTGTCGACGCACGACTCTGAGATGATCAACGCGTGTGGTGCTCGGCATGAGGTTGGTTCCAACAGTTCGTCAAAACAATTGTCGACTAGCGATCCCGGCAACTTAGGAGGTTCCTCATGAAATCAGCCACGAAGATCATTATCGGTGTGGTCGTAGGATTATTGCTTGTAGTTGGAACAGTTGCATTCCTAAACGGATGGATCACAGTGTCAAGAGACACTCATCCGCCATGCGATCAGCTGCCGAACGTAACAGAGGCCAATGCAGCGCTTACCAGACATCAAGACCTCGTCGAGGAGATTAAAGCTTTGGGTGACAGCATTACGGTCGAAGTAGGAAAGCCGTGTCCTGATGACCAGAACCGAGGGCTGGTCATGGTTAGCTATGGTTCAAGATCTGAGCATGACGCCATCTCCGACCTGCTCAGCCGCCGCGACGGGTTTGGGGTTCCGGTGCACCTGGTGAAGCGCTAACTCAACTTCCACACAATCCACTCGGTGTAACCGTTTCCTGCCTACTTATGGGCAAGACTGTCTCCCCGTTTTGTCAAGCCGTACGAACCTGATGCAGACCAACTACGCCAAGTACGATGCGCTGGCTAGGCTTTACATAAAGGCCCTTGGAGAATTGATAGGAGGCAGAGACAAACGAGTTGAGGAGTAGAAATATTGACAAAAATAGTTGAATAAATGAGGAGGAATGAAATGAAAGGGGAACATTACCTGTTAACCCAGGCAATTATGCCAGTCCCCGGCGATACCGGTTGTGTTCGCCGGGGCTTAGCATGGCAATTTTCAAATAGTTCTTGGAGGTCCAGCTTGTGTATAAACGTATTATAGTGGCTGTTGCGGGCGCGTTGTTTGCTCTGCTTGCGCTACTGGCGGCGATCATCACCGACCTATATGATCGAGACTTTCCTCAGGCGATTGGTGTCGAGAGCAGGTTAAACCTCGATTTCAGCGAATCGGGGCTATCTATCACTGAAGCGTTTGCGAAGCTGGAAAAGCTCGATGCGCGCTGGGATCTTGGGCTGGTCAAGGTTGCGCCAGACCTTGCAAGCGACGGCGATGGCCAGGTCTTTGTAGCACTTAACGATAGAGATCTGCCCGACGAATTTACTTGGTTTGGCGGCGATGGTGCAGGCAAGATTGTCGGTAAGGACCGGCTTGAAACCTCCTACTCCGATGGGTTCTATCTCGTGACCGGTGAAAAGGCTCACTTGAGCGAGTTCGAGGACACGCTGAAAAGTGAAGGTGTGAAGGTCGGTCGCGGGGATGCGTCAATTTTTAAAAGCCTTGAATTCGTTGTGCGAGAAAGAGGATTTGCTGCCGCCGTTCTTGCAGCATTTGCGCTGATTGCGGCGCTTGCGTTGTTCTGGTTGTCGTTAAGAGCTCGAGGGCGTGCCCTTCGGGTTCTGGGCGGTTGCCCGACCTCGCGGATTCAGGTGCAGGACCTGGCCGGGTTCGGGTGTGCGCTGCTGGTGTCGGCGGTTGCTGTAGCTCTGGTTGCGTCTTGCTACGTAAGTTTGTTTCATGGCTGGGTATATGTCGGCACCTTCCTCAAGGCGCTGTTCAGTCTGCAGGTCGCTGTTATTACCGTATCCCTGTTGGCTGCGCTGGTCATGTCAGCTTCCGCATGGCCAAGCGCTACCATGATCGCCACCAGACAACCTGCGGTTAAAAGCTTGCGTTCAGCTGCCATCGTGATCCAAGCGTTAACGTTCCTCCTGGTGGTAGCTGCGGCTGGACCTGCTTGGTCCGCATTCAAACATTCCTCAGCTATAGCTGCTGAAATGGCTCAGTGGAAGAAACTCGCAGATCAAGTCGCGATTGTGTTTGCGACAGACGTTGACGAGATGAACCACATGGAGCCGCAGATTGGTAAACTGATAAAGGATGCGGAATCGCTTGATAAGGTAGCTTTTTCATACACATATACTCAAGAAATGCCAATGCCGGTCGATTTTGGAGAGTACTCGGCCATCTCTTACGTGAACCAGCGTTGGCTTGATATGGTGACCATGGATGCACCACAGCCTGCTGTTACAAAGGTACCTTATCATAGCATTCCAAAAGGGCTTGTCAAAATGATTCGAGAAGAGGCTGAGCTTTTGTCGAGGAAAGAGCTTTCCGATGAGCAGTTCGGTAAGTTCAAGTTCTTGCGGCCGATTGACGGATTCCGGTTGCCGGTAGCCCAAGGAGGAGGGGGGGAAAGACTTCACTTTGCGGACGATGTCCTAGTTGTTGTCGTGCCCTCGCTCTACGATACCTATAACGATTCTGCCTTGACTTCCATGGCCTCAGGCAGCAACATCGTATTCACTGGTGTAACTGCTACGCAGGAATTGTTAGAGAAACACGGCCTTGACGTGAAGGCGCTGCGTAATCGAGATATCAACGGTGAACTGAAAGTTGTCTATGTTGCCGAAGAGGGGATTCTCCGCGCGCAGTTCGCAGCGTACGTTGTATGGTTGTTGAATCTTGCGCTGATTGCATTAGTTATTGCTTTCACTGTCGCTGCTGCGATTAGTGCATTGATAACCGCGCTGCTGCAGGCGAAGCGTGACTTTCCGCTGCGGGTGGCAGGTCAGTCATGGGTACGGATTCTCCGGAGCCGTGTAGCCAATGAAATGCTTGTTGGGGTCGGCCTTGTGGGCGTTGTTGTTTTGCTCCAAAGGCCTGATGAGATAGGGGCTGTACTAGTGGCCGCGGTGTATGGGTTGCTAGTTGTGCCGCTGAGTCATCTGTTTGCTGTACGTTGGTGTTTTGATAGAGCCAGCAAACGGCGAATTTGACCGGAGGTAAGAGTCGGATGAAGCCCAGGGCGTTTCAGTAGCAATTGGCGGTCGGTCCGTGCTTGACATCACGGACCGTTCGTCTTTCGCCACGGAACATGACAGCCCTGGTTGGTCCGAGCGAATGATTGTCGAGATACTATGTTTACGGTGACTATTACAGATGAGAAAGAGAAGTTTCTGAATAGCATTTTTAACTTAAAGCTTATAAAAATAAAGAAATTTGACTTTGAAAAATGTTTTAAGAAAAACTAAAAAATAGTTGAGAAAATAATTGTATTGATTATCGAAAAGGAGAGAATTGAACAGAACTTAATCATATTAAGAGGATGTTTAAAAGATAAGCGGTTGTTATCTCAACACAGGTTACGAGAGATTTTAGCAAGGCAGAATGGCGGTGAAGTGGTGGAAAAATTTGCAAAGCGGATTTTATCACCTAGTAAACAATACAAAGTTGAAATTATGAAAAGACATGATGGGCTTTACACAACAGAAGTCTTTACATGGATTGAATGGGACGAAGATTATGTATATGAGTATTGGAGTCCAATCAATCAAGGTCTATCACTGATTGATACAGAGGAAGAGCAATAAAAATTGGTATTCAACAGCTAAAAGAACATTCTGGTGAACCAATCGACTAAGGGGATTGGTCAAAAAACAACGAGAGTGTGGATTTTAGATGTTAATTGTTTAATAACGGCGTTGCCCTAAAAGATCACAAAATTATCTATAAGGCTAGCTTAAGCATCTGAAATGCCTATCGAGTAATAAACTGTTGATCACCCAGACCACACTCAAACCCACCCCTCTCCCTCCGCAACCTTCGCCGCCTCTGTCCGGTTCTTCGCACCCAACTTATGCATAATCTCAGAAATATAATTCCGGACGGTGCCTGCTGACAAAAATAACTCGGCGGCAATTTCTTTTGTCGTCATTCCTAAAGTCGCCAATCGCAGGATTTCCTGCTCCCGTTCGGTGAGCGGGTTTACCTTGCGGATGGCATCGAAGGTGAGTTCCGGGCTGAAGATTCGCTTGCCTTCCGTGCATTTTCGGATGGCGTCTGCGAGGTCGTCGATTTCTCCGTCTTTGAGTAGATAGCCGTGGACATTGCTTTTGACGGCGCGTTCGAAGTAGCCGGGGCGGGCGAATGTTGTTAAAATGATAACCTTACTTTTTGAGCCTCGTTTCGTTAGCTCTTCAGCCACTTCCAAGCCGCTTTTGACGGGCATTTCGATATCCATGAGGCAGACGTCCGGTTCTAGTTTCAGAATGGCGATGAGCGCTTCTTCGCCGTTTGTTGCCTGGCCGATCACTTTCATGTCTTCTTCAAGATCAAGCAAGGCCCCCAGCGCGCTTAACAGCATTCTTTGGTCTTCGGCAATAAATAAACGAATCATTGGATTGTTTCCTTTCGTTCAGCTTTCTTTACAATCGGAACGGTGATATTTAAAACTGTGCCGTTATGGGTTGAAACGTCGAGTGCGCCGTCGATTAATGCAAGTCTTTCCTTCATCCCGCGCAAGCCGTTTCCAAATGGTGTTTGCTGATCGATTCCCATTCCGTCGTCTTTGATGGTGATGCTTATTTTTTCATCTGTTTGAGAGATGGAAATGGTGCAATGGGTGGCACGGCTGTGTTTGACGATATTTGTGGCGGCTTCGCGTATACACATGCTGACGATGTTTTGTGTGACAGGAGAGATATTTGAAAAATCGGAACCTCCCATGTATTCGAATGTGGTGTCTGCAGCCCGCAGGATTTGCTGGATATGGATAAGCTCTTCTGCGATCGTTGCCGTTTTCATATCAGACACGAGTTCCCGGACTTGTTTTAAGGCTGCTCTTGATGTGGTTTCCATTTCTCTTGCTTCTTTTCGCGCCCGTTCCGGGTCGCTGGCGATGGTACGCTGGACAAGCTGGCTTTTTAATGTGAGCAGTGAGAGAGTATGGCCAAGTGTATCATGCAGATCACGGGCAATTCGTACACGCTCCTCGCGCTTGACCAGTTCCTTAATTTGCTGATTTGCCTCATCAAGCTCTTGTTCCAGTTCCATGCGGCGGTTCATAGAGCGGATGCCGTATGGCGAAATGAGCATAATCACGAGAAAGGGCAGAAAATAAAAGAGCCGATTTAGCAGGGATGGATCTTTCAGCAGATGATAGATAAAAGGGGCGACCAATACAACAACCAGGCTGGCAAGGCCGCGGCGAAATATCTTTTTTTCCCGGTAATAACCGATAAAGTTCGCTGAAAAAAAGCCTAAAAAGACTAAATTGATATCATAAAATACAGTGTAGATCAAAATGATCGAAAGCTGGATAGCCAGCCAATAAGTAAATAATTTTTTTTGCGGCGAAATAAAAAAAAGCTGGCGGTACGTCACCAAGAAAAGCAGCACGAATCCAAAACCGATCAGCTGTTTGATCCCCGAGGTCTGATTCGTCAAATAAGAAATGGGCAGCAGTAAATAGACTAAAAAGATATAGGGAAAAAAGCCGTACCGTTTCGGAAACATGCTGAAGTTTTTTTTCATTCTTCCTCACACCGCTTCTTGTTTTCTTCTTATATATTTAGATAGTAGCATAATAACGATTGAATAGGCGAATAGGAAGAGAATATTTTTCCAGTTTGGCATTTGACCTCGAGCGATTTCCCAGGCACCGCTGCCATAATGATAGGACGGCAGCCAATAGCCGATATTCTGCATCATTTTTGGCATAATTTCAAGCGGCATCCACATCCCTCCGCAAACAGCGAGGCCCATATACAACACATTGCTGATTCCGGCTGCTGTATCCACTTTTTTCATCATCCCGATCAGTGTCCCGATCGCAAGAAACGGGAGCGAGCCAAGCATGGCCCACAAGCCGCTCAGGAACCATTCCAACGGGGATAAAGAAACGCCGTTAATCAAGGCGCCGGCTAAGAAAATTACTGTAATCGAAAGAATATGAATGACGCTTTGCCCCGCCATTTGAGCGATAAAATAAATGTGGTCGGGAAGAGGCGTTACGCGAATGAACGTCGACCAGCCTTGGGTGCGTTCTTGAACCATGCGGATGCCGAGCGTCATGATCGAAGAGCCCATGACGCTGAATGTTGTCATCGACATTAAATAATGCGCATTCCAAGCCGCAGGGTCCGGAGTATTCGTATTGACGACATTTGTAAAAATATAATAAAAAGCAATCGGCATAGCCAATGACCAAAAGACAAAATAGCGGTTTCGAAGCATTCTTTTGATTTCCATTCGGCATTGCATCTGAAATACATTCATTTTACATCGTCTCCTTTGCCTGTCAGCTGGCGAAATGCCTTTTCAAGATTTCCTCGTTCAATGTGAATATCATAAGCGCCGATCTTTTCTGCGAAAATGAGTTCCAATATTTTGTCCGTATTGGCTGTGTCGATATAAACCCGGTTGTTTTTACGAAAAATCTGTTCGATTTCCGGGTGCTGATACAGCCTCTCGAGCGACTGTTCGGGATCGACTATAAATGAAACCGAATGTTTCGATATTCTTGATTTTATTTGGAGCGGCGTCCCGTCAGCTACTATGCTGCCGTCTTTAAACAGCAAGATTCGTTGTGCGGCATCATCTGCTTCCTGTAAGTAGTGTGTAGAAAAAATAATTGTTTTTCCTTGCTCTGCGAGCGTTTGAACCGTTTGCCAAAAGCGGTTTCTTGAAGTGATATCCATTCCGACCGTGGGTTCGTCAAAGATCATCAGTTCTGGATCACCGGCAAGCGCCAAGGCAAAGCCGAGACGCCGCTTTTGCCCGCCTGACAATTTTTCCGCCTGTGTTTTTAAATCCTTGTCTGTCAAACCTGTCAGCGCTCTAAGCTTCTGAAAGGATAGAGGCTTTGGATAGTAGCTCCTAACGAGTTCGATGATTTCACCCGCACGCAAACCAGGCATGACACTGACTTCCTGTAGCATCGTGCCGATTTTTTCACGCACCCGTTTTTCATATGGAATGGAACCGAATAATGTGATGTTGCCTGCCGTCGGTTTTAACAGCCCCAATATCATTGAAATCGTCGTCGTTTTCCCGGCCCCATTTGGCCCGAGAATGGCTACAATTTCTCCTTTTTTAATTGAAAAATCTATCTGATCAACCGCCGTTTTTTGGCGGAATGTCCTTGTCACATTCGTCAAGCTCACAACATTGCTCATGGCTTACAGACCACCTCCTGATTCACTCATTTCATTGTATAAGCTGAGGAAGGCGGATTTTAGTAAGTGATGTCATGAAAATCGGGTGACAAATGTCATTTTTTTAATAACAGGAAGCTAGCGAACGGTGCAGAAAGAACCGAAGGGTGTAAAAGCAAATGAAGTGGGGGGATTACGGTAAGATAACAAAGCAGAGCGCCATCATCATCAACGCATCATGGAGATAGAGAGAGCGGTCTTCAATTGTGAAAGAAGCTCTCTCTACTTAAAAGGAGAGTTTTAACCATTATGATTAACCGGATACTTCCTTCCATTCTTCACAATCTTCTCTTCCACAATCTCTTTCACATCCAGTCCAAGATCGTTACATAACATGAATGAGTAGATTAAAACATCTGCGATTTCTTCACGGATGTTTTCTTTATTTGCTTGGAGTGCTTCTTCACTGCTGATCCATTGGAAGTCTTCGAGCAGCTCTGCTGCTTCGATTGAGATTGAGATGGCGAGGTCTTTTGGGTTATGGTATTGTCTCCAGTTTCGTTCATCTCTGAATTCGTTGATTGCGTTGATTAAGCTTTGGATATCACTCATGATCATTTTCCCCTTTCTAACTCGAGTAGTCTCTATTTTTGGAGACTCATTGGAACAGCCTCGTTTTTAGATTTTTATTTTTTCAATAACAAATAAATAAAATAAGGTGCCCCGATTAATGAGACCATGATTCCAGCCGGTATAGTGGTTTCAATGATATTACGTCCGATTGTGTCGGCGAATAATAAGAACCAACCGCCAAGTAGAATAGCAACAGGGATAAATAGTTGATTTCTGGGTCCTACTAAAGTTTTGGCGATATGTGGGGCCATTAATCCGATAAAGGAAATACCTCCTGTGACAGAAACGGCAGCAGCCGCTAATGCGACAGCTGTTAAAAGCAAAACGATCCGCTCCCTTTCAATGGAAATCCCAACCCCAATGGTTACAGGCTCGCTTAATCCTAATAGATTTAGTCGACTTGCTTTGTACAAAGTAAACGGAATCAAGATGACTAACCAAGGCAGGAGAGCCCAAATAAATGGCCAATCTGCCCCCCAAATATTTCCCGCCAGCCATTTGGCGATGAAATCAACTTTTGTCCGTTCAGTAGAAGAAATAATGACAATCATCGCTCCGGAAAGTGCAGTTGAGAATCCGACCCCGATGAGGACTAAGCCTATAGGTTGCATACCACTATTTTTGTTATAGGCTAACAGATAAATGAAGAAGCCCGTTATAATTGCTCCTATAAATCCAACAATAGGAATCATATAAACAAATGATCCAGCTTCAGTCGGGAAAAATAAAAAGAAAACGGCAATGGCAACCCCAGCACCGGAATTAATCCCAATAATGCCTGGATCAGCTAAATCATTTTTTGTGATTCCTTGCAAAATAGCACCTGATATAGCAAGTGCCATCCCAGCTAATAAAGTAATCAATATTCGAGGCAATCGAATAGAATATAATATAAATTCCTCTTTAAAGGTTCCTTGACCTAATAGAGTGTGGATGAGTCTGTCAAAAGATAAACTAGCAGACCCTATTCCCATCCCAATAATAGCTGTAGCTATGATGAGTATGAGAGAAATCGATAAAATCATTCGCTGTTTTTTAATTAATGTTGAATGTATCATGAGAGTGTTTTTCCTCCCTTTCGGACAATGATCAGGAAGAACGGTAAACCAAGCATAGCGACAATGGCTATAACAGGTGTTTCGTATGGTGCATTTAAGGTACGGCCAAGTGTATCAGCAAATAGCATAAAAGTAGCTCCGCAAGTTGCAGACATTGGTAAAATAAAACGATAATCGGTTCCAACAATTGCCCGAACAATATGAGGAATCATAAGACCGATAAAGGTCATATTGCCAACCAGAGCAACAGATGCTCCCGCGAGAATGATAATGATAATAAATAGAAGGATTTTAATTCTGATGATATTTTGACCTAAGCCAACTGCAACTTCTTCATTTAAGCTGAGAATGGTAAGTTGTCTCGAGAGGAAAAAGGAAACAACAATTCCAATGATAATAAAAGGTACGATAATTCGCAGTTGATTCCAAGTTGTTCCAACCATCCCTCCTGCTGTCCACATCGAGATATCTTTAGAGATTTTAAAATAAAGGCCAATCCCTTCAGCAATGGCGTATAAAAAGGCGGAAACAGCAGAACCCGCTAATACAATACGGAAAGGAGAGAATCCGCATTTTTTCATCGAACCGATTCCAAAAACCAACAAGGCACCGAGTGCGGCTCCAATAAAACAGGCAACCATCGTCAAAAAGTAATTGGCTGATGGAATGAAAGCGATCGTAACAGCCAATGCTGCATAAGCCCCGGCAGATAATCCTAGTAAACCTGGATCAGCAAGTGGGTTTCTTGTTATACCTTGCATGATTGCACCAGAGACAGCAAGAGCTGCGCCAACAAAAATCGCAGCTATTTCACGAGGTAACCGAATATCACGGATAATCGAAATATGATCGCCGGTTGCAGAAGACGAAAGAGCCAACCATACATCTTCAACTGAAACGTCTGCAGCTCCAAATACCATTGCCATAAAAAACATACCAATAAACACTAGAATTCCTAAGATGAGTTTGAAGGCAAATGAGGTAAAAGATTGAGTTTTTCTTATCATAAAGCTCATCATTTTCCTTTCTTAGAATGGGAAAGGGGCTGCCCTTTGGCCAACCCCTTTCAATAGACCTCTGCTTTTCTAGTCTTAGTTTCCTAGAAACGCTTTTTTAAAGAATGCTAGTTGCTTTTCAAGTGTGATTGGGTCAGTGAATGATGCGCCTTCACCTTGCATTTCAATGACATGTCCATTTTTGACAGCTGGAATGTTCTTGTATGTGTCTGTTTCTTGGAAAGATGTATTCGCATCAGAGTACTTACTTAAAATGACATAATCTCCCGCATATTTTGGAAGCACTTCAGCTGATAACGTATAATACCCTGCTTTTAATGCGTCTTTCTTTACTTTTTCAGGCATATTTAGTTTCATCGTTTGATATAAGATTTCTGTACCGCGCGCCCAGTTATTACCGTAAACATAAAGATCTTTCCCATATGCTTCAATAACAGATACAGTTGAATCCTTGCCGATTTTTGTGCGAATATCTTCTCCGATTTCTTCTGCCCGCTGTTTAAAGTCGTCAACCCATGCTCGGGCTTCTTTTTCTTTGTTTAGTAGCTTGCCAATTTCCACGTGCTGAGTTAAATAATCTACTTTACCCCATGTATAAGTAACAGTAGGAGCGATCTCATTTAATTTGTCTAAATTTTTTACCGTTGATAACGCGATGATTAAATCTGGCTCTAATTCAATAATTTTTTCTAGGTCATCTTCTGAAACTTCTTGAACATCTTTTAACTTTTCTTTAAAGGTTGGATTGTTTTTAGACCAAGTGTCTACACCGACAACGTTGACTCCTAAATCTAACACATTTCCGGTATACCCTGAAAGCATAACAACTCTTTGCGGATCGGCTGGAACTTCGATTGGTCCTGTTTCCGCTTGGTATGTAATCGTTTTAGATTCTTTTTTTGTTGAGCCGCTATCCTTTGTTGCTGACTCTTCATTGCCGCATGCACTAATCATAAGCGTCAGCAGTAGCATAAACGGGATTAATAGTTTCTTCATGCTCATTTTCACCTCTTAATAAATTGTAAGTAACACACTTCGGTTTATTTGTTCTCGGGCCAATTTGAAAGACTTCCCGCAGTACTCATCCTTCACAAGCCCGGCCTCGCCGTCTTTAATGCAATGATATAATCCGAAAAAAACGAGCAGCTCGATGTAAATCATAAAGTACCATCATCAAAAAAATCATGTCCGTCTCCCGTACAAGCGCCATAGCAATTCCATTGGCGCTGACCTCAGGATATGGTTGTTCCTTTTTATCTGGAATCGTTACACAGAGATTTTTTACAATTAAACGTCCTCCAGAGCCAGTATTTAATTCTTCAGTAAATAGCTGTATGAACCGCACAATGAAAATGAATAAACGATAATGATTATCAATATCAACAATAAATATATATTTCATTTTTCAATATGTCAATGTAAAAATTGTGTCCTTATCATAGTACCCTCATGAAAGTGAAACCTTTTAGAAAGAAAAAATTAATTATGATGAAAACAAGTTTAATAACTTATCATTGATAATCAATTACGAATGATGTTTGGAAGTGAACGGTGATGAGTCAACAGGATGATATTCAACCTTTTATAGCGGGTTAAGAGAGATGAAGCTAATTGAATATTGGCCGAAACTTGGCGGGGAAATCCTTGTTTATTTGTAGAAAATAATTTGGGATGTTAATGGATTGACCGTTGATCCAACAGTGGGGTATTGAAGGAAAAAATAGAATCGATACCCATTTTTTCTAAGTGCGACGTCAGGTCAAAATCATTATACAAGGAGGGCTTTTGAAAGGAAAGTCGGTCGTCTGTATTTCGACTATGAAAGGCCCTGAGAAGTACCCTTTGTTTCTATTGAATAACAGTCACAAAGTGTTGATGAAAAGAGCGGTGTTTCACTTTATAGGAATCAAGAAAGTGAAAATATTTGAACTTGGCCATATGGAGAGTCTAAAGGAAGGCAGAGTGAAAAGTTAGAAAAAATATATCACTATTTTAGAAAGGTAAATCGATAACCATTAAAAAATACTTCTCAGTAATATAAACAGTCTAAAGCAAAATCTTTCTATGAATCTATCAATTAGCCGTTTCATCGCTATGCAAGGCTTAATCAAAAATGATTAAGCCTTTGAAGAAAGCTTTATGAAAATACCTGCTTTTTAATGATAAATTCCGCAATCAGCAGGTTGATGATCCAGCAAAGCCAAACGGCTATTGTGTAGGAATGTTCATATGAGACATTCATTAGGTTATGCGTAATCGCAACTATTATATAAATCGTCATATTCGCAAATGAAAGAAAGAAGCTTCTCATCATCCATTGGCTGTGCAGTATGACTTTTTTTCCTTTAATAGACAGATAAGCAAGGATAGTCGTTCCAAGTCATAATGTATTTAAAATCAGAAATCCGATTGTACTGGGCAATCCTCCGGTTGCAAAAAGAGACATAAACTTCAAGAACAGTGACATGGTTGACGATACCTGCCAGATCAATCGCCGCTTACTTATCTATGAACGAGCAGAAAACCAGACCTTGTTAGCAATTTGCTTTACGAAGTGGAAAACCGTAAAAAAGAGCCCAGAGAATGATCCCTGAACTCACATTTCCTCACTTCATATACCGATACTCCCGCAATCTCTCCAAAATAGCTATTTCCTTCAAGAGTTCCTCACCAACATTCGTTTCCTTTACTTTCTTCCGCTCAAGTTCTTTATCCACTAATCGTTTCACCGTTAAGACATCAGTTCCGGTGCTCAGCACTTCCGCCTTGGAATTAAAGTGTTTATGGGCGACGAGCTGCATGCCGTAGGAGTTGTATAACAGCGTGTAGCCGGCGATACCTGTTGTCGATTGGTAGGCTTTGGAGAAGCCGCCGTCGATGACGATCATTTTTCCGTTTGCTTTGATCGGATCTTCTCCTTCGATTTCTTTTACCGGTGTATGGCCGTTGATGATATGGCCATGATCCGGGTTGAGGCCGAATTCTTTCAGGATGTTTCGGCAGGTTGCCTCGTCTTCACGCAAATAGTAATACGGGTTTTTCTTCTCTTTATGTGTTTCCTTCTCTTTAATGAAATAACGCTCAAAGGTCGTCATTGCGCGTTTTCCAAAAAGGGAGGAGTACTCGCCTGTCCATAAATACCAGACCATATCCGTCGCCAGATCATCGGTTTCTTCCGGGTGGGCAAACGCTTCCCGCAAGAATCGTTCAAATACATCAAGCAGCTCACGGCCCGCATAGGCTCTGTCCTCAATCATCATCTCTTCCATATTGCCGTTTTCGTCTACAGGAATACAGCCGTGAATCAATAGGTTGCCGTTATATTTTAAATAAAGGCTGCCTTTTTTCATCATAAAATTCATATGGCGGCCCAGCTTTTCGGAATGCTGGACAGAGAATAGCAGCTTGTCTATGACTTCTGCTTCTTCTTCTAATAGCTGATCTGGCTGCTCCGGATTCACTGTCGCAAAGCAGGTGTTTTCCAGCTGATATGTTTTTCCGTTCAGCGTGATTTCATTTCGGGCATAATCAATCTTTTCTAGTAACAGCCGTTCCTCCATATTAAAGTTCGGCCGTCTCTTGATAATCGGGCTTTCAAGCTTGAATTGGATCATCGCAATCGCTTGATGAATTTTTGTGATTTGCTTAATCTCATCTTCCGGTCTGTTTTCGTCTGCTTTCGGACGGAAAGATGGGTTATCATCGTAATATTTTTCGGCAAGGTTCAAGAGCGGTCTCAGATTGATGCCGTACACATCTTCAATAATATCCAAGTTGTCATAGCGGGCACAGATGCGGATAATATTTGCCAGGCATACTTTAGAGCCTGAATAAGCGCCTATCCAAAGGACATCGTGATTTCCCCACTGAATATCGACTGAATGATAGTTGATCAGTTCCTCCATAATCCTGTCCGGCTGCGGTCCGCGGTCGTAAATATCGCCGACCACATGCAGATGGTCGACCACCAATCGCTGCGTGCTATATGCAAGACCGGTGATCAGCTTATCAGCTTGGCCAAGCGCAATGATCTGATCTACGATTTTGGAGTAATACTGTTCTTTGTTGGCAGCTTCTTCTGTTTTATACAGCAGCTCCTCCGTAATATACGCAAACTGAGAGGGCAGTGCTTTGCGTAATTTGGAGCGGGTATACTTGGAAGAGCAATAAGATACGAGCTTAATCATTCGATTAATCGTTTCTTTATACCAATCGTTTAACGATGCTTTCGTATCGTAATTATGTTTTATTAACTTCAGTTTGTCTTCCGGATAATACACTAATGCTGCTAATTCATCAATTTCTCTATCATAAATGACACCGCTGAAAATATCGCGTATCTTCTCTTTTACTCTTCCTGAACCATTTCGCAGCACGTGCTGGAATGCCTGGTATTCGCCGTGCAAATCACTGACAAAATGCTCGGTGCCTTTCGGCAGGTTCAGTATCGCTTTCAAATTAATGATTTCCGTTACCACTTTTTCTTCACAATCGTATTTTTGTGCGAGTAAATCTAAATATTTGGTTTCCAAAATCGTCCATCCCCTTTTTAGAATAGGAGTTGCCCCCTATGTACGAGCATTTGCATGATAAGGTGATTTTAAAAGTATGACATTATTTTTAAATAATTGACCTTTATATGATAGTACCGCATAACTCCTTTTTGAGACAATCAAAACGAGGGAAAGAGGCGCTGAGAGAGCGGAGAGAAAGCTTCTTTAACATTAATCGGACACCGCATTTCAGAGTAACCCGGCTTTGGCTTGGTCACTTTCATGGAATTGATTTCTTTCTATCCCAGCATTGTCTCGTTTTCAGAAAGGGGAGGAAAATATTGTCGCTAGTATATAGGTGAGTTTAAGAATACTAGCGTTAACTATAAATAGAACCATTGACAAATCACTCAACCTCTATTAAAATTAAAAGTTATCCGATAGTAATTATCTCTATCGAAAAACTCAATACATGCAAGCTATGATTGCTGTGGGTCGCACTACAGCAGGAGCAGCTTCTGGAGAGACCGCGGAATTCTGCGGCGCCGAAGGGTTCACAATCTCAGGCAAAAGGACAGAAGAGTACCGAATATGTATTTGTCGTGCTGATGATTGTCAGCGGCACAAATATATTTTGATATTCTTATGACCGCGAGATTGGAGGACATCCAATCTCTTTTTTTTATGGGCTTTTTTACTGCTCGTCGTTCACTAGAGAGGTAAGGAGGAGTTTGATGTGGAACAGCGGGAATTAAAGAGGGACTTATCCAATCGGCACGTACAGCTTATCGCTATTGGCGGGACGATTGGCACCGGGTTGTTTTTAGGCTCCGGTAAGGCGATTCAATTGGCGGGTCCTTCTATCATCTTTGCGTATTTCATTGTAGGTATTGCGCTTTTTTTCGTGATGCGGGCGCTGGGAGAATTGCTGTTATCTAAAGCGGGTTATCAATCGTTAACCGATATTGCCGAGGAGTATCTGGGGCCGCGTGCGGCGTTTGTCACCGGGTGGACCTATTGGTTTTGCTGGATTATGACAGCTATGGCGGATGTGATTGCCGTCGGTGTCTATGTGAAATATTGGTTTGATATTCCGCAGTGGGTCCCTGCACTTATCTGTTTACTCATTTTATTAGGGCTCAATCTGTTGACTGTCAAGCTTTTTGGAGAATTGGAATTTTGGTTCGCTTTAATAAAGGTGATCACGATTCTTGCGTTAATTGTCATCGGTGTTATTTTGCTGGTGATCGGGTTTAAGACGCATACAGGAACGGTTTCGGTTACCAACCTTTGGGCGCATGGCGGTTTGTTTCCAAACGGATTTTCAGGCTTTTTGCTTTCTTTCCAAATGGTGATCTTTGCATATGTCGGTGTGGAATTAGTAGGTGTATCGGCGGCGGAAACGTCGAACCCGAAAAAAAATATTCCATCGGCTATTAATAAAATTCCTTTACGGATTTTATTTTTCTACGTCGGCGCGCTTATCGTCTTATTATGTATTAACCCTTGGATGGAACTGAATGCAGCGGAAAGTCCTTTTGTGAAAACCTTCAGCTTAGTCGGCATCCCGCTTGCCGCGGGAATCATTAATTTTGTTGTATTAACGTCAGCCGCGTCTGCTTGTAACAGCGGGATGTTTTCAACAAGCCGGATTCTGTACAATTTAAGTAAAACGAAACAGGGCCCGGCCAATTTTGCGAAGCTGAATAAAAACCATGTGCCGAGTCACGCGTTATGGGTATCAACCATTGTCCTGTCAGCAGGGGCGCTATTAAGCAAACTGATACCGGAACAAGCCTTTGGGATCGTGACAACCATCAGCGCGATTTGTTTCATATGGGTGTGGGGTGTGATTCTTGTCAGTCATATCAGATACAGGAAAACCCGTCCGCACTTACACGCAGCATCAACATTCAAAGCGCCATTCGCGCCGTTTATCAATTATGTTGTCCTGGCGATGTTTGCGGTCATTCTCATGATTATGCTGTATGCGGATGCGACTCGCCCGGCCTTGCTGCTGACTCCTCTATGGTTTATTGTATTGTTTATTTTATTTTGGATGAAAAAAAACAGGACAAAAAGAACATGATGAGTCAAATTAAATCTCTTGAAAAAGACGGTGTACTGCATGCAGTATGCCGTCTTTATTTTTGATTAACCGTTTCCTTTTATAGGTTTATATTTAATGTAGACATGAGAACGAGAGGAATGGAGTCATGGAATACAATTCATACATGAATGGACAATCGCAATATCCCGCTTGGTCCTATCCGTACAATTTGATCATATGGAAAGCGTTTGTCAGCCATGATGTGAAGTCCTATTTATATGGGTTATAACATAAAAAAGCGCCATACTGCCGTTTAAGCAGCATAGCGCCTTTCGTGTTAGTTTCGGATCAAATAATCAAACGCCCCTAATGCGGCATTTGCCCCCGATCCCATCGAAATAATGATTTGGTTATATGGTCCGTCTGTGCAGTCGCCGGCAGCGAATAGGCCAGGGATTGTTGTTTCGCCGCGTTTATCGACTGCGATTTCGCCGATGCGGTTGCGTTCGACGGTTTCAGGGAGCCATTCCGTGTTCGGCACAAGACCGATTTGGACGAAGACGCCTTGGAGCTCGACGTGTTTTTCTTCTCCTGTTTCACGGTCAACGTAAGTGATGCCGTTTAAGTTTTCATCACCCGTGATTTCTTTTGTTTGGGCGTTTTTCACGACAGTCACGTTAGGGAGACTGTAGAGACGTTTTTGCAGAACTTCGTCTGCTTTCAGCTCCGGTGCGAACTCAAGAACAGTCACGTGGTTGACGATGCCTGCAAGGTCAATCGCTGCTTCGATACCGGAGTTTCCGCCGCCGATGACGGCGACGTCTTTGCCTTCAAACAACGGTCCGTCACAGTGAGGGCAGTATGCGACACCTTTGTTTTTGAACTCTTGTTCGCCAGGTACGCCGATATTGCGCCAGCGTGCGCCAGTTGACAGAATGACGGTTTTGCTTTTCAGAACAGCGCCGTTTTCGAGTTCAAGATGGAAAAGATCTTTTTTCTCGAGACCTTTTGCGCGTTGCAGGTTCATGACGTCGATCTCGTAATCCTTCACGTGTTCTTCAAGGCTTGCCGCAAGCTTCGGCCCTTCGGTGCGCTTCACGCTGATGAAGTTCTCGATGCTCATCGTGTCAAGGACTTGGCCGCCGAAGCGTTCGGCAACGATTCCTGTGCGGATGCCTTTGCGCGCCGCATAGATTGCTGCGCTTGCACCGGCAGGTCCGCCTCCGACAACGAGTACATCGAACGGATCTTTATCAGAAAGCTCAGATGCATCTGTGCCGCTGCCCATTTTCGCAAGAATTTCTTCAAGCGTCATTCGGCCGCTTCCAAAGGATTCGCCGTTCAAGTATACGGTCGGCACAGCCATAATGTTTTTGCTTTCGACTTCTGACTTGTATGCCGCACCATCGATCATCGTGTGCGTGATGTTCGGGTTGAGCACGCTCATCATGTTCAATGCCTGCACAACGTCCGGGCAGTTGTGGCATGTGAGGCTGATATAAGATTCGAAGCGGTATTCGCCGCTGATGTTCTTGATTTGATCGATGATTTTTTGATCGACTTTCGGCGGTCGGCCGCTTACTTGCAAGAGTGCCAGCACCAAAGATGTGAATTCGTGACCGAGCGGAACTCCGGCGAATGTGACGCCTGTTTCTTCTCCGGCACGATTGACGCTGAAGCTTGGCGTTCTGTCGAGCTGCGCCTTTTCAACAGTGATTTTTGATGACATGGAAGCCAGCTCTTCTACAAGAGCCAGCATATCCTTAGAGACACTGTCATCGCCTGTACTGACTTTAAGGACGATGTCATTTTCAATCATCTGCATGTATTGGTTTAATTGTGCTTTGATATTTGCTTCAAGTACCAATTGAATGCACTCCTTAGATTTTGCCTACTAGGTCAAGGCTTGGTGTCAGTGTTTCAGAACCTTCTTCCCATTTAGCCGGGCAAACTTCGCCTGGGTTTTGGCGGACGTATTGAGCCGCTTTTACTTTGTTGATCAGGGTGCTTGCATCACGGCCGATACCGCCTGCGTTAATTTCAACAGCTTGGATCACACCGTCCGGATCGATGATGAATGTTCCGCGGTCAGCAAGACCTTCTTCTTCGTTCAGCACTTCAAAGTTGCGGGAGATCGTTTGAGACGGGTCGCCGATCATCGCGTAAGTGATTTTGCCGATTTTCTCAGAGCTGTCATGCCATCCTTTATGTACGAAGTGAGTGTCTGTAGAAACAGAGTATACTTCGACACCAAGTTCTTTTAGGGCAGCATATTCGTTTTGAAGGTCTTCAAGCTCAGTCGGGCAAACAAATGAGAAATCCGCTGGATAGAAGCAGAAAATGCTCCATTGGCCTTTCAGATCTTCGTGTGTAACATCGATAAACTCACCGTTTTTGTAAGCTTTTGCTGCGAATGGTTGTACTTCTTTTCCGATTAGAGACATAATATCGTCCTCCTGAATGTAGTTTAAGAGAAATAAAAATTGTAAACTTTATTTCTCTATAATTATTATAATTATATATAAATTATCAAATAATAAATATTTTTTGTCAAGGGCTTTGTTTGGACAAGGTTTAGATAGTTGAGAATTGATTCTTCCAGTTAGAAAGGTGAGAATCGGAAGTTCTAAATGAAAATCATGCATATGTGGTAAACAAAAAAGCCATCCGCAAAAAGGATGGACATCTCGTCTAAGACTTTTTCTTTTTTTTAGCGTTTTTGATCGTTTCTCCGTCAGCAACACCGTACAACCGGCTCTTCGGTGCATATACTTTTTGGGACGGCCATAGCCCATGGTGGCCGGAACATATATAGCTGACAAGACAAGCGGCAAAAAAGTACTCAATCCCTTTTCCATCAAACATTTCCAGTGCCAACAAGAACGCTGCAATAGGGGTATTGGCACCGCCGCAAAACGCAGCAATCAGCCCTACTGCCGCTAAAAATGAGAGGGGTAAATGAACAATGGAGTGTAAGGTGTTCCCTAGTGTAGCGCCCATGAAAAATAATGGGATAGCCTCACCGCCGACAAACCCCGTCCCCAAAGTAACAGCGGTAAAGATGAGCTTGGCGAGGAAGGCAAACGGAGGCACCTCTTCTTTAAAAGCCTGCTCTAACATGTCCAAACCTCGACCATTGTAGTCTTGTGAGCCGACTATTAAAAATAAGCATACAATGATGATTCCTCCCACAAAGGCTCGTTTCATATGGTTTTGATTAAAAATGCTCTCGGTGAATGCTTCTATCCCGTGTCTCAACTGGCTATATGTGACGCTTAATAGGCCGAAGATTACAGAAACAAGAAGAACTTTTACAAATGTGATGAAAGATAACTCTGGTAGAGCATGGATCATAAATTCTTCGTGCTTAACTCCCCAAGCCGCAGTCGTGATATAGTGACCAGTGAAGCTAGCGACAAAACAAGGGACAAGCGCTTCAAATTTAAGTTTTCCTAAAGCAGTCATCTCCATTCCGAAAACAGCACCGGTTATAGGAGCTCCAAATGCCGCACCAAATCCGGCACTAATGCCGCTCATGATGACAATTTTCGTGTCTAACAAACCGACCTTAAATAACTTGTTGACCATTTGAGCCACACTGCCCCCCATCTGGACAGCTGCACCTTCTCTCCCGGTCGACCCACCAAAAAAAACCGTTATAAAAGTTCCGAGATACACAATAGGTCCCATTCTCTGCGGAACTTTTTTTTCTCTATTAACGGCGTCAATCACAAGGTTATTTAATTGGGCGGTGTCATTTAAGGTGTTATGTAAGAATACTTTTCCATAATTCATGTAGATGTAACCAATGACAAGTCCTCCAAGCGGCAGAAGGAATATGAGCCAGTCGTTTTTCTCTCTTATTTCACCCAGATAGTCGTTAGTTTCTAGCAGGAAGGCAGTCGTTGATCCCACAATTCCGCCAATGACACCTCCGTATAATATCCATTTAACAAGAACCTTTAAAAAACTTTTATCCTGTATCACTTGATTGGTAACCTCATTTCAATTCTTTAGAATGCTTTTTGGAATGTATAGGGTCTTTAATTTCCGTAAAAATGTTATGTGATGAATTTGTTTGCGGCCCCGGAGGTTCAATAGGAGGTTGGTCGAGATTCCTTTCAATCAGCGATTTGAGCTGTTGAATATCCTCTTTAGTAACATATTGTTTATTTGGTTTTAACATATACCCTAACTGTCCGTTTGATTCGATTGTCGCCAATTGTAAGTCTTTAAATGATTGAATGTTTTGTTGTCTCAACCTTACTTCAAGCATATCTACAGTTAAACGCATTTTTTTTAAGTTATTAATATTAATTTGACCGTTTTCAACAACCATAACTGATTTTCCATAAATAAAGCTCTCTAAGGCATCAAATTTCAAAGCGCAATACTCAATTAAAAGAAGCGTGAGAATCATTAAAAAAGTGACGAGCATTGTAATCCAAATATTCCTGTCATTAACGGGTTGGATAATTAATGAACCAACAGCGATCATGATGACGGTCTGTGCAACAGTAAGCTGTGAAATAGACTTTCTTCCGGCTAACCGCAAAATGAGAACGCCTCCTATGACAATGACAACAGCTTTCCAGATGAACTGTAGGTCCAAGAACATTCCTCCTTTCAAAAAACAACGTAATAATTATATGTTGTAGAAGAGATATAAAATTATTCATGGTTGCACAGCCTAGACGCAATTTTTTTAAGGTTTTAAAAACGGCAAAAAGCCATCCACTGCAGGATGGCTTTCACTTAATTGTTGATTAAACGCCTTTAAAAGCCGAACGATAAATCTCAGCCAATTCAGATACCAACGGCAGCTTCGGATTGGCTGTCGTGCACTGATCTTCAAAGGCGCGTTCGGCCATGAGATCCACTTTGCTTTCGAATGCGGCGGCATCCACGCCGTTTTGTTTAATGCTCATCGGAATTTTAAGCTCTTTGGCGAGCGAGATAATCTCCTGGATCAGGCTTTCAACGCCTTCTGCAGTTGTTTTTGCAGGCAGGCCGAGCGTTCTGGCAATCTCCGCGTAGCGCTGATCGGCTATGAAGTGGCTGTATTTAGGAAATGCCGTGAACTTTTTCGGCTTTTCTGCATTATAGCGGATCACGTGCGGCAGAAGGATGGCGTTTGCCCGTCCGTGAGCGATGTGAAACTCCGCGCCAAGCTTATGAGCTAAGCTGTGGTTGATGCCGAGGAAGGCATTGGAAAACGCCATTCCGGCAATCGTTGATGCATTATGCACTTTTTCGCGGGCCAGCTCGTCGCTGCCGTTTTTGTATGCTCTAGGCAGGTATTCGAAGATCAGCTGGATGGCCTTCATGGCCAAGCCGTCTGTATAGTCGTTGGCCATGCACGATACGTATGATTCAATTGCGTGAGTTAATACGTCCATTCCTGTGTCAGCCGTAATATGTTTCGGCACGGTCATGACAAATTGCGGGTCAATGATTGCGACGTCCGGTGTTAATTCATAGTCGGCCAGCGGATACTTCGTATTCGTTTCTTTGTCTGTAATGACAGAGAATGAAGTGACTTCAGAGCCTGTGCCTGATGTTGTCGGGATCGCGACAAATTTTGCTTTTTCGCCCAGTTTCGGGTATTTGACGATGCGCTTGCGGATGTCCAGGAATTTTTGCTTTAATCCAAAGAATTCAGCATCCGGGTGCTCATAGAACAACCACATTCCTTTTGCGGCATCCATTGCAGAGCCTCCGCCGAGAGCGATGATGACATCCGGCTGGAATTTGGCCATCATGTCGACGCCGTTCATCACCGTTTCGATTGAAGGATCAGGCTCGACATCAGAAAAAATTTCACAATGAACGTAATCCGGGCGCCTTCTTAAGTAGTGTAGGACGCGGTCTACATATCCGAGTTTCACCATCCCCGGATCAGTCACAATCAACGCTTTTGAGATGTCAGGCATTTTCGCTAAATATTGGGTTGCGTGTTTTTCAAAATAGATTTTTGGAGGAACTTTAAACCACTGCATATTGACATTCCTTTTCGCCACTTTTTTCGTGTTGATTAAATGAACAGCTCCAACGTTTGACGAGACGGAGTTTCCGCCATATGTGCCGCATCCGAGTGTTAAAGAAGGCATATAGGCGTTGTAAATGTCGCCGATCGCCCCTTGTGACGACGGTGCATTGACGATGATCCGCCCGGCTTTCATCCGTAATCCGAATTCTTTAACGGCTTCTTGATCGTTCGTATGAATTACCGCCGAGTGGCCGGTTCCACCGAACGCGAGCATGTCTTCGGCGCGTTTTAATCCCTCTTGAATTCCGCTGACTTTGTAGCACGCTAAAACAGGGCTCAGTTTTTCCCTGGAAAGCGGGTAATCCGGACCTACGCCTTCTAATTCGGCGATGAGGATTTTTGTATCTTGAGGCACTTTGACACCGGCCATTTCAGCGATTTTGAATGCCGGCATGCCGACGATATCAGCGTTTACCGCGCAAGTATTTTCATTGATGACCAATTTCTCGACCTTTGATTTTTCGGTTTCATTTAAGAAATAGCAGTTGTTTCTTGTCATTTCGACTTTGACGTCTGAGTAGATGTCTTTGTCTATGATGACGGCCTGCTCTGATGCGCAAATCATGCCGTTGTCAAATGTTTTGGATAAGATCAGATCATTGACGGCTTGCTTCAGGTTGGCAGACTTCTCGATGTAGCACGGAACGTTTCCAGGTCCGACGCCAAGGGCCGGTTTTCCGGAGCTGTACGCTGATTTCACCATGCCGGCGCCCCCTGTTGCGAGAATCAGGGAAACGTTCGGATGGGTCATTAAGGCTTGAGTTGCATTCAGCGAAGGCGTTTCAATCCATTGGATACAGTTGTCGGGTGCTCCTGCTTTGACGGCTGCGTCCCGAAGGATTCTCGCCGCTTCGCGGCTGCATTTTTGGGCCGATGGATGGAAAGCAAACACGATAGGGTTTCTTGTTTTGATCGCTATCAGGGACTTGAACATTGTAGTGGAAGTAGGGTTGGTCACCGGCGTCACCCCGGCGATGACACCGACAGGCTCCGCGATTTCAATGACTCCGTCGTGTTCGTTTTCATTGATGATGCCCACTGTTTTATCGTATTTGATATGATGGTAGACATACTCTGTGGCAAACATGTTTTTAATGATTTTATCTTCATAAACGCCGCGCTTCGTTTCTTCGACGGCAAGTTTGGCGAGAGGCATGTGCTGATCAAGGCCGGCAAGCGCCATCTGTTTGACGATCTCATCAATCTGCTCCTGATCAAAGCTGCGGAATTCTTCCAATGCCTTTAGGCCTTTTTCGACTAGCTGATCAATCATGTTTGAGGCATTTTGCTTTTGTTTCATTTCCTTTTCTTCGATTGCCATTGTAAACCCTCCAGTGAATGAATAGGAATTTGATTACAACAGGATGTCCAGGGATGAATGATGCGGACATTTTTTGTGAAACATTTCACAAGTAGAGTTAAAAAATTTTATCCCTGAAGCGGATATCTGGTTTATTTTGGTATCAGTCCTCCTTTTCTGTGGCTGAATTTATCATATCACGAATTTGAAGTATGAGTTTGTGAAATGTTGAACAAAGTATGAAATTCAAAATTTGAGCAAAAATAAGAAACACTGCACCCCGAATTTCGGGGTGCAGCTTTTAATACCAGTCCGTATGAAACACGCCTTCCATATCTGTCCGCTCATACTTGTGAGCGCCGAAATAATCGCGCTGTGCCTGCAGCAGGTTTGCGTTTGAGCGGCCCGTCCGGTAGCCGTCGTAATAGGAGAGGGCGGTGCTCAGGCACGGGAATGAGATACCTGAGCTGATGCCTTCGCAGACGACCTTTCGCAAGCCGGACTGGTATTCTTTTAGCTTTTCAGCGAAGTCAGGTGCGACCAGCAGGTTGGACAGGTCCGGCTGTTTGTCGAACGCTTCACTGATGAGATTTAAAAATTGCGCACGGATGATGCAGCCGCCGCGGAAGATGAGGGCGATGTCCTTTAACGGCAGGTTCCATCCGTTCAGGTCAGACGTCATTTTATATTGAGCGAAGCCTTGTGCATAGGCGCAGACTTTCCCCATGTATAATGCCTGTCTGACGCGGTCGATCCACACGTTTTGATCCAGGGGCCGTTCTTCTGTTTCAGGTCCGGCCAATACGTTTTCGGCAGCTGTCCGTTCGTCTTTTAATGACGACAGGTAACGGGCAAACAGGGATTCCGTGATAATCGATGATGGAATGCCGTTGTCGACGGCCTGCAGGCTCGTCCATTTGCCCGTGCCTTTTTGGCCGGTTTTGTCGAGGATGACGTCGATGAGCGGAGCGCCCGTGCACTCATCCTTTTTCCGCAGGATCTCAGCCGTGATTTCGATTAAATAGCTTTTCAGCTCTCCTTGATTCCACGTCTCGAAAATGTCAGCGATTTCATCTATCGGCAGACGAAGCTTTTCTCTTAAAAATGTATAGGCTTCAGCGATAAGCTGCATGTCTGCGTACTCGATGCCGTTGTGCACCATTTTGACAAAATGCCCCGCGCCTTTCGGACCGATGTAGACACAGCATGGATCTCCTTCTACTTGAGCGGCGATTTTTGTGAGAATCGGAGCTACTTTTTCGTAGACGTCCCGATCTCCGCCGGGCATAATGGATGGGCCTTTTAAAGCGCCGACTTCGCCGCCGGAAATGCCGATTCCCAGGTAGCCGATTCCGTTCGCTTTCAAACTGTCATATCTTCGTTCCGTATCTTCGTAGTGGGAGTTGCCGCCGTCCATGATGACATCCCCTTCTTCAAGCAGAGGAACGAGCGAGTCGATGACAGAATCGACCGGTTTTCCTGCTGTGACCATAAGAAAGATTTTTCTCGGTTTTTCTAGAGACTGTACGAAATCTTCAAGTTCATAGTACGGCTTGACTGTTTGGCCTCCCGTTTTTTGGACGAGTTGATCGGTTAAATCCCTTGTGTAATTATAGACGGCGACTTGTTCGCCTTTGCTTGCCATGTTCAGGGCGATATTGCTCCCCATGACTCCCAAACCTATGACACCGATTGTATTGCACATGTAATACCTGCTCCTTCATGAAAACTTTTTTATACAAATAGGCTTAACAATAAAGTAAATCCTAATCCGGCCACCGCGATAATTGTTTCAAGCAGTGTCCAGGTGGCAAATGTTTCTTTCATGCTTAGGCCGAAATATTCTTTGAACATCCAGAAACCTGCGTCATTGACATGGGAAGCGATTACACTTCCGGCCCCTGTTGCAAGCACAACCAGCGCAAGATTGACATCGCTTTGTCCGAGCATCGGAAGAACGAGTCCGGTTGTGCTTAACGCAGCAACTGTCGCGGATCCTAATGAGATGCGCAGAATTGCGGCGATGACCCAAGCGAGCAAGATCGGCGACATGGCTGTTCCTTTGAATAATTCAGCTACATAGTCGCCTACTCCACCATTGATCAAGACTTGTTTGAAGGCGCCGCCGCCTCCGATGATCAAGAGCATCATTCCGATTTGTGTAATGGCGGTTGAACAGGAATCCATCACTTGTTTGATTGGGATCTTTCTGGAGATCCCCATCGTATAGATCGCGACCAACAGGGAGATGACCATCGAAGTCGAGGCATTCCCGATTAAGCGAACCGCTGCCAGCAGGCTGTTGTCTGCAAGGCCCACCGTTTCTTGAATAAGCGTAATAACAGTCGAAATCGACATGATAATGACCGGAAGCATAGCTGTGAAGACGCTGATGCCAAAGGCTGGCGTCTCTTCAAGTTTGAACGTTTTCTGTTCACCGAGTGAAGCGATGCTGCCCATTTTCTCAAATGATTGCGGGACGATTTTTTTCGCCAGTTTCGTAAATAAAGGTCCGGCCAAAAGAACGGTTGGGATAGCAACAATGATACCGTAGAGCAACACTTCCCCGATATTGGCGCCGAGCTCTCCCGCGATAGCCGTCGGCCCCGGATGCGGAGGCAGGAAGCCGTGTGTGACGGATAAGGCCGCCGTCATCGGAATTCCGAGGTATAAAATTGAAATCTTCAATTCTCTTGAAATGGCGAATACAATTGGAATCAATAATACCAATCCGACTTCGAAGAATAATGCAACCCCAATAATAAAGGAGGCGATGACGACCGCCCATTGGATGTTTTTCTCCCCGAATTTGTTGACGAGGGTCATCGCAATGCGCTGAGCGCCCCCTGAATCCGCGATCAGCTTGCCCAGCATGGCGCCGAGCCCGAAGATCAATGCGATATGGCCGAGCGTTCCGCCGAGCCCTTCTTCAATCGTTTTGACGATGTCGTCAAGCGGCATTCCGAGTGCCAAAGCAACCCCGAACGATACGATAATCAAGGAAACAAACGTATTCAGTTTTAACCCCATAATTAAAAGCAATAGTGCGACAATCCCGATGGCTACGATCAATAATGGCATGATAACGCCTCCAATTCTCCCCTATTTTTTGCTGGTTAAGTTTCTTTGATAATTTGCAATTTGTGTATACTCGTTTTCAAGTGCTCGCGATAAGTTGATAAAGATCGGCATTAATGTTCTGTATTCTTTGGCCGATTCTTCTTTCGGCGCGTGCCTGTGCGTGCTTCCGATCATGTCGGAGACGACATCAAATGAATCGATTTTTCCTGTCGCGTACAGTCCCAAAATGCAGGCTCCGAGACAAGAGCTTTCATAGCTTTCCGGCACGACGACTTCCGATTCGAAAATATCGGCCATCATTTGCCTCCATACATCAGACCTTGCGAAACCTCCGGTCGCCTGGATTCGGGCAACGGGCCCGTCCATGCATTCTGTCAACGCCAGGAAGACGGTGTACAGATTGTAAATAACCCCTTCCAACGCCGCACGAATCATGTGTTCTTTTTTATGCGACATGGTGAGGCCGAAGAATGAACCGCGCACATCCGGATTCCAAAGCGGCGCCCGTTCGCCTGCGAGGTATGGATGGAACAGCAGTCCGTCGGCACCCGGTCTGACGCGTTCGGCAATTTTGGTCAAGACATCGTACGGATCAATGCCGAGACGTTTTGCCGTTTCGATTTCTGATGAAGCAAATTCATCTCTGATCCAGCGAAGGACGATCCCGCCGTTGTTCACTGGCCCGCCGATGACCCAATGGTTCTCAGTTAAGGCATAGCAAAAGATTCTGCCTTTTTCATCGGTTTGCGGCTTATCGATAATCGTGCGAATCGCACCGCTTGTCCCGATGGTGACGGCGATTTCGCCTTTTTTAATCGCGTTGACGCCGAGGTTGGACAGCACGCCGTCGCTGGCACCGATAACAAATGGCGTTTGCGGATCGATTCCCATCATCGCCGCCAGTTCCGGATTGCAATGATGGAAAATGGCTGTTGTCGGAACGAGCTTTGATAAGTGATCGGGTGTGATGCCGGCAACGGTCAGTGCTTCTTCGTCCCAGGCCATTGTTTTGAGATTCATCATTCCCATCGCCGAAGCTAAGGAGTAATCGACGACATATTGATCAAATAACTTTTTAAAAATATATTCTTTAATTCCGATATATTTTTTCGCTTTGGCAGCGATTTCAGGATGTTCGTTCACAATCCATGTGATTTTACTTAGCGGCGTCATCGGGTGAATCGGCGTTCCCGTTCGTTTATAGATATTGTGCCCGTTCATTTCTTCTTTGATTTTATGAGCCCAGCCTTCGCTTCTGTTATCTGCCCAAGTGATGCAGGAGGTGAGCGGCTTGTCGTTTTCGTCCATTGCAATCACGCTGTGCATTGCGCTGCTGAATGAAATGAATGACGGCTGTTTGTCAGGATGCTGCTGCATGATTTTCGCCGTTGACTGGATGACGGCCTGAAAGATTTCATCCGGGTTTTGTTCAGCGGTCGAGATGTCCGGTGTGTAAAGCGGGTAGCCGATGCTTTCCTTTTGGATCACGTTCCCTTTTTCACTGAATAAAACCGCTTTCGTGCTTGTCGTACCGATATCTATGCCTAACATATAACTAGTCATTTTCTTGTTCGGCCCCTTTCGCCAGCATTTGTTGCGACAGCCACAGATCTTCAACTTTACCTTGCACGTCATCGAAATTTTGATGTAGGGATTTAAGCATCAGATCCCTGTCTTTCGTTTTGATTGCTTGGATATAAAGTTCATGGTTATCGAGAATTCGTTCAAAGTCTTCGTATTTTTCTTTTAAGCGGGCCCGCATGGATAAAAGAATAAAGCTTTCCATCACAGGTTTGAGATTGTTCCATATCATCAAAATGTAAGAATGATTGATGGAGCGGACAATCGTTTCGTGAAATAAGACGTCTTGAAATGAGAACTCGTCGGCATCTTTGTATTTGATGGAGACTTTCATCATCTCCAATATTTTGCTGAGGTCTGTTACCAGTTCGTCGACATTGGCCTGTCCAAGCCGTTCGAATACGAATGTTTCCATCACCAGACGCACATCATAAATTTCTCCAATTTCTTTTTCGGTTAAACCGATGACAACGGCGCCCATCCGTTCCAAACGGATGATTTTTTCCGATGCCAGTATTTTTAAAGCCTCGCGGATGGGAGACCGGCTCACCGAGAATTCCGCAGCTAATTTATTTTCAGATAAAATGGTACCGCTTTCAATCAAGCCGGAAATAATGCGCATTCTCAGCTCGCATGCGACGCGAACACCTGTTGAAGCTCTTGAAAGCCACTTCTCCGGATATAAAAGACTTTTAGATTTGCTCATACACTCACCTTCCTAGTTATACGAGTATACTTGTATACAAGTATGATAACGCGATTATTTTGATTATGCAAACACTTTCATTTTAAATTTTTCGAAAAATTTTTCCATTTAGAAATCATTTGTTTTGCAGAAGCACTTTGAAAGCCCCTCTAAAACAAAAAAATAAAGGGAGCAGCTGCCCTTTATATTTTGACCATTTGTTTAACGATGAGTTTGAAGTCATGTTCGCTAATTTCTATGTGCCCAAATCGAAAGGAATAACCCCAGTGCCGTTTGTTTTTGATGAAAGAGAGGTTGGGAATGAATGGGTGGATCGGCGTTTCCCGGCATTTTAAAAAGTTGATCTTCCTTCTGTAAGGTGAGAATCCTTCTCCCGCATGAACCTTGTAAACTCTGTTATCACTCACTTCCCCTACAGCTGTAAACTTTTGATAGGGCGCATGATCTTTGAGATTTTGTTTTGGCGAGTAATAAATGATCCAATCATCGGGATTCATTCTTTTTAAAGGCGCCTCTTTTCCGTGGCAAAGTTGAGCAAAGCCTCCGGATACACCTTTCAAGACGTGATCGCGCGAAGCTACGCCGATCCAATACCTTCTTTTCATTCCATTCAGCATCCGCAAGCATCCTTGTCAGTATCCCCTTCGGTGCATGCTGACACAGGAAAATTCATTTCTCTCCATGCCGCGATCCCTCCGGTCAGCTCTTTCACTTGATAGCCTTTTTCTAATAAAAATTTAGCTGCTTTAGATGCCGTATTGCACCAGACATCCCAGCAGTACACAATGATTTCTTTATCTTTTGGAATATCCTCTAATCGATTAGGGAGATCGTGTTCAGGTATCGCTTGAGCACCTTTTATCGTCAAACTCCTGACTTCGCTTGGCCCGTTTCTTACATCTATTAAAAAATATTTTTCAGGGTGATCCTTTGAAGATTTAAAATAATCCATTGGACTAATGGTGGCTTCTAAACGTGCATTAAAAAAATCGAGTGAATTCATAGGGTATGCCTCCTAGTTTTTATACTTTTTCCATACTTTTAAAAGCAAATCTTTAAATAATTTTTTTTCATTGTCAGCCAGAGGGGATAAAACCTCATATTCTGTCTGTACTAAAACCTGTTTGCATGATGACAGTACATCGCTGCCTTTTTCAGTAAGGATTAGGCTGTATGCCCTGCGATCACTTGCGTTTTTTGTCCTTTCCACAAAGCCTGAAGCTTCTAAATGGTCAACATGGCTCACCATTGTCGTACGGTCGATCTGCAGTTGTTCAGAAATCAGTTTTTGAGAAGAAAAAGGGTTTTCTTCAATAAATACAAGTACTCCGAATTGCCTGGCATTCAAGCTATACGGAGCGAGAACATCAGCAAATTGATCCTCCATTTGCTGAAGAACCTTTCCTAGCAAAAATCCGTAAAATTGACTTAACTGTTTCAAAAATCATCACCACCTAAAATAATCACCAAACAATATAGTCAGTATAACTGATTATATTTTTGAACGCAAGCCTTCTTGTTTTCGTTTGTTAATTTAATTAATTAACCGTGGTACAATAAAACCTACGATATGGTGTAAATGGAGGATTTCACATGCAACGCGGTACATTTCAATTAATGAAATCGGTGAACAAATCGATCATTCTTAATAAAATCAGAACTTCAGAGCCGATTTCGAGAGCCGAGATCGCCAAGGAAACAAAGATTACCCCTCCCACGGTCTCAAGCATTGTCAAAGAGTTGATCGAACAAGGGCTCGTGAAAGAAAGCACGCTCGGCCATTCGAGCGGCGGAAGGAAGCCGACAATGCTGCACATCAACACAGGTGCCTATTATGTCATTGGCATTGATGCCGGGCCTGAGACGGTGGAGTGCATCTTAACCGATTTAGCCGGAGGGATACTGCAGCGGACATCCAGCCTGCTGAAAAAACCGCTGACAAACGAGACGTTCATTGATGTTTTAAAAGAAAATGTTTATGCGATTTTGGGACGGGCCGATGTCAATCAGGAAAAGATCATCGGGATCGGCATCGCAATGCACGGGGTCGTCGATGCTGAAACGGGAATGTCACGCATCGCCCCGATTTTAAACCTAACCAATATTCCCATTAAAGATGTGCTGGAACAAGAATTCAACTTAACGGTCAGAGTTGAAAACGATGCCAGGGCGATGGCGCTTGGCGAATCGTGGTTCGGCGGCTGCGATGATGCAGGCAGTATGGCGGCCGTAAACGTCGGCCACGGTGTCGGTGCGGGGATTGTCATCAACGGAAAACTGTACCATGGAGCGGAAGGAATCGCAGGGGAACTGGGCCATATGATCATTGATATTAATGGAGAAAAGTGCGAGTGCGGCAACCGGGGCTGCCTGCAGACGATTGTGAGCGGCAAAGCGATTGCCAAGCGGGGAAACAAACGGTTAAAAGAAAGTCCGGACAGCCTGACAGCCAAAGATTTGTTTGAAATGGCCGAGAACGGCTGCCAAACGTGTATCGAACTCTTTCGGGAAACCGGTGTGATCATCGGAATCGGGCTGACCAACTTCATTCATCTTGTCAATCCGGGCAAAATCGTGCTGGGCGGCGGAGTGATGAAAGGCGGGAGGTTCATATTGCCGGCGATACGAGAAACGATACAGCAGAAAGCCTTAACAGCCGAAGCGAGGCAGACAGAGGTGACGATAACGAAGCTCGGCGATGAAGCGACGCTTTACGGAGCCGTTTCATTGCTGTTGGCGGAGCTGTTTGATCCGGTGTTAAAATAAGCCTTTTTTTCGCCTGTTTTAACACCGGTGAAGCCTTACCCCTGACGATTGACCGTGTGGATGAAGCGCATGAAAGCTTCGCGGTTTTTGAATACCCCGGCATCCTCAAGGGCTTTAACAAATTTCCGGCCAAGTTCTTTTCGTACAATTGATTCAGCATGCTTCGGCCCGGACGGCTCTCCGTATTCGGTTTTGAGCTGTTCGGCCCATTCCCGGTGATGCGCTTCAACGGCATCTGACTGACCGAGCAGGAATTCTTGGACACCTGCCAGTTCGGTCTTTAAGCGGGGAGGAAGAACGGCCAGGCCCATCACTTCAATTAAGCCGATATTTTCTTTCTTAATATGGTGAACGTCAGCATGCGGGTGGAATATGCCGTATGGATGCTCGGCAGATGTCCGGTTGTTTCTGAGCACAAGGTCGATTTCAAAAACACCGCTCATGTTTCTTGCAATAGGCGTAATCGTGTTATGAGGCGTTTCATCAGTAAAAGCCGTAATATCCGCTTGTTGATCCGAGTAGTTTTTCCAAGTCTGAAAAATATGATCCGCCGCATCGACAAGGCTGTTGATCGCCGTTCCTTTCAAGCGGATGACAGACATCGGCCATTTTAAAACAGAGGCTTCGATGTCCGGATGCTGTTTGATTTGAAAGGAGAACGCGTCTTCTGCGCGCGTCATCGCAAACTCATATCGTCCGGTCTGATAATGGTCATGGCTTAAAATAGACCCGCCGACGATCGGCAAATCGGCATTCGATCCGATAAAATAATGCGGAAACAGCTCTGTAAAAACAAGCAGCCTGTGAAAGGCAAGCTTATCAATTTTCATCGGCCGATGCTGCTCAGAAAATAAAATGCTGTGCTCGTTATAGTACGCATATGGAGAATATTGAAAATACCAGTTTTCTCCGGCGAGCGGGACTTTAATTATCCTGTGGTTCGCCCGGGCGGGATACCCGATTCGTCCTGCATACCCTTCGTTTTCTTTGCACAGCAGGCATGTCGGATAGCTGCGTGCTCGTTTTGCAGCGGCGCGCTCCCGTTTGATTTGCTCAGGGTCTTTTTCCGGCTTTGACAAATTGATCGTAATATCCATTGTGCCGTAAGGTGTATCCGTCTGATACGAAATATTTCTTTCAATTCGTTTCGTCTGGATATAGTTGCTGTTTTTGCTGAGCTGATAAAAATAGTCGGTGGCCTCCAGCGGCGATTGCTCGTATTTTTGCTGAAACACGGCATTGATGACAGAAGGTCTTGCAACAAAGCAGTTCATCACATTTGCCGCCAGCATGTCTTTCGCGTCTAAATTGTCGGTTATAACGCCGTGTTCGACTGCATAGGCTACGAGTTTTTCCAAAAGGTCTGGGATGGAGTCGCCGGAAGCCGCAGGGGCTTCTTCGGGAAACGAGTCCAGACCCAGCAGATGCATCACTTGGTTGCGTGCGTAGTTCACGTCAGCCGGTTCGATTAACCCTGTTTCAAGCGCTTTTTGAATGAGTCCGGCTATGTCTTGTTCAATCATGATGACACTTCCTTCCTGTACCCGTTTGGATGTGAGGAATGCCACTTCCAGGCGTCTTCAATGATCTTTGCTACAGAAGTGCGCGAAGGCCTCCAGCCCAGGACTTGCTTTGCTTTGTCAGAGCCGGCAATCAGGATGCTCGGGTCGCCGGCTCTGCGTTTGCCGATCTCGGCGGGAATGTCTTTCCCGGTGACCTTTCTCGCCGCATCAATCATTTCTTTCACCGAAAATCCTTCGCTGCTGCCGAGGTTGAATATATCGCTTTTGCCGCCTTCTCTTAAATAGTCCAGTGCCGACAGATGAGCGTCAATCAGGTCTTCAACATGAACATAGTCGCGGATGCACGTGCCGTCTGGCGTATCATAGTCATCCCCGAAAATCGTAATGTGCGGTCTTTGTCCGAGAGCGGTTTGCAGGATGATGGGGACCAGGTGTGTTTCCGGATGGTGGTCTTCTCCGATCTCTCCATTTTCTCTTGCTCCTGCGACATTGAAGTACCTGAGAGACACAAAGCTGATCCCATGGGCTTCTTCAGTCCGCTTCATGAGCTTCTCCATGATCAGTTTCGTTTCCCCGTAGGTGCTTGTCGGCCGCGTCGGCATGTCTTCTGTGATCGGCACCGATTCAGGCTCTCCGTAGACGGCCGCCGTCGAGGAGAATACGATTTTTTTCACATCGTGCTCGAGCATCGTCTGAAGCAAAACCTGGGTCCCGGATACATTGTTGTCGTAGTATTTAAGCGGATCTTTCATCGATTCGCCGACAAGTGAACTGGCGGCGAAGTGGATCACTTCTTCAATACGTTCTTTTTCGAAAACAGTGCGGAGGAAGTCGCGATCGCGCACATCCCCTTCATAAAAGGCCGCATCGGGATGTATCGCCTGCCTTTGGCCGGTCTCAAGGTTGTCAACGACAACGACGGTTTCACCCCTGTCTATTAATTGATACACGGCGTGTGAACCGATATAGCCGGCACCGCCCAAAACCAACACACTCATATCCATTCTCCTTTCTATATTTCTTTGGCGCCGTCGCCTATCGTCGCAGTATAAAAAGCGGCATCATAGCCAACCGTTTCGCGGTAGACGGCATTCACGCGTTTTTTAAAGCTGTCTGTCCGGTCTTTTTCCACAATCGCAATCGCACAGCCGCCGAACCCGGCGCCGGTCATGCGGGCACCCAGGACTCCGTCTTGTTCCCAAGCCGCCTGGACAATGGTATCAAGCTCCAGCCCTGTCACTTCATAATCATCCCTTAAAGACACATGAGATTCATTCATCAGCTTGCCGAACCCGACGAGGTCGTCCTCGCGAAGTTTTTCCAGCGCTTTCATCGTCCGGGCATTTTCGTACACCGCATGCTTGGCGCGTTTTCGATTGATTTCATCTCGGATAAGGTGCTGATGAGCTTCAAATGCTTCCGTCGTCATTTCGCCCAGGCTTGCAATCGATAACTCCTTCTGCAGATCGCGGAGCGCCTCTTCGCATTGGGCGCGCCTTTCATTATATTTAGATCCGGCCAGCGCCCGCTGTTTGTTTGTATTGATGATGATCACATCGTGTTCCTTCAACACGAAGGGTGCGTATGTGTAATGAAGTGTTTGGCAGTCTAACAAAATCGCGTGATCCTTTTTCCCCATGCCGATCGCGAATTGGTCCATAATGCCGCTGCCTACGCCGATGTATTCGTTTTCGACTTTTTGTCCGAGCTTCACCATGGAGATCGTGTCTGTCTGCAAACCATAAAGCCCTTTTAACAGAACGCCTGTCGCAAGCTCAATCGATGCGGAAGAAGAGAGGCCCGCCCCGTGCGGGATATTTCCGTAATACAAAATATCGGCGCCGTGAACGATTTGATGGCCTGCCGCTTTCATCAAAAGGAACATTCCTTTCGGATAGTTGGCCCAGCCGTCAGACTGATCAAAGGCTAAATCGCTCAAGCTGCATTCAATTATGCCTTTGTCAGGGAAGTTCTTTGAATAGAAACGGATCATTTGATCATCTCGTTTCACGCCAAGGGCATAGGTGCCAAATGAAATCGAAGCGGGGAAAACATGCCCTCCATTATAATCCGTGTGTTCGCCGATTAAGTTGATTCTTCCTGGAGCAAAAAAGGTTCGCGGTGTCTTTTCTGTCTTGAAAATAGAACGAAAGTCGTCTAATAAAGCGGCTGCAGTATTCATATATCCTCCCATTCGTTTGACGTGCAGACTTAATAAATTAATTTAATTAAGTTTAGACTCAGTTTACTACGGGTTTTCAATTGGTGCAATAAAAAGTGTTTTTTCAAATGAAGCGTTTTCATGTAAAATCCTTATTGGCAGGGATAGGGCAATCAGCACTTGACTTTTACGACAATCAACGTTAAATTAGTAAAATATTTTACTAAAAATATGAAAGATGTTCATATGGAGGTTTTGCAATCGTGGCGACGATAAAAGATGTTGCAGAAAAGGCGGGGTATTCCATCTCGACGGTTTCCCGCGTATTGAATAACGACGAAAGCCTGTCCGTACCCGATGAGACGCGGGAGAAAATATTTGAAGTGGCGGAAAGCCTGAACTACCGCAAAAAAACGATCAGAACACTGGTAAAAAACATCGCGTTTCTGTACTGGCTGACGGATAAAGAAGAGCTCGAAGACGTGTATTTTAAAACGATGAGGCTGGAAATCGAGAAGCTCGCAAAGCAATTCAACGTTGAACTGACAACGTATAAAATTTCGGGCGGCATTGACGCCATCCCCGAAAACATTGAAGGATTCATTGCGGTGGGATCATTTTCAGATGATGAATTAACCCGGTTAAGGCAGATGACGCCTCACGGAGTATTTATCGATTCGACGCCGGATCCGGAACATTTTGATTCAGTCAGGCCGGACTTAAAGCAGATGACGAGGAAAACGGTGGACTTTCTTATTGAAAAAGGGCATGAAAAGATCGGCTTTATCGGAGGCACGTACCACAATCCTAATACCGATAAAGACGAAATGGACGTAAGGGAACGAACGTTTCGCGATTATATGAGGGAAAAAGGGCTCTTGGAGGAAGACTTTATTTTTTGCCGCAGGGGATTTTCGGTGGAAAACGGCTACCATCTGATGGATAAAGCGGTTGAAACATTAGGCGAAAAGCTGCCGACGGCCTTCTTTACAGCGGCGGATCCGATTGCTGTAGGCTGCCTTCAGGCCTTAAATGAGAGAGGGGTCGCCATCCCGGGCAGGGTAAGCGTCATCAGTATCAACAACATCAGTGTGGCGAAATATGTATCTCCGCCGCTGACGACATTCCATATCGACATTCAAGAACTTTGCAAAAACGCCATTGAATTGCTTCTTGAACAAATACTTAAAAAGAGAAAAGCTGTAAAAACGCTATATATCGGTGCAGAACTGGTGGTCAGGAAAAGCACCAATTAAAAAAAGGCGCGGGCTGTTCATAAGCCGCGCCTTTTTCGTAAAACATTTTACTGTAGTAAGTAAAATAATTGTTTACACTTTTTCTTAGACATGCTATATTGTTTTTGTAAAACGCTTTCAATCCAATAAAAGGAATGAGACAAATGATGAATATGAAAAAATATGTTGGAATCAGCAGTGTGATTGCTCTCAGTTTGTCTTTAACTGCCTGCGGACCTAAAGAGAGCAGCAATGAAACATCAGGCTCGAAGCAAAAGGAACTCGTGATCTGGGAAGATAAAGAAAAAAGCGAAGGCATTAAAGATGCCGTCGCCCAGTTTGAAAAAGAGCACGGCGTATCTGTCAAAGTCGTCGAAAAGCCTTACGCAAAGCAGATCGAAGACTTGCGGATGGATGGACCGGCAGGAACGGGGCCTGATGTGTTAACGATGCCTGGAGATCAAATCGGAACAGCGGTAACGGAAGGTTTGATCAAGGAATTAAAGGTGGACAAAGAGATCCAATCGATCTATACGGAACCGGCAATGAGATCCCAGGTGACAAACGGTAAGGTCTACGGCCTGCCGAAAGCGGTCGAAACGACGATGCTCTACTATAATAAAGATTTGATTTCTGAAAAAGAACTGCCGAAAACGCTGGATGAATGGTATGAGTATTCGAAAAAAACGGCTGACGGCAAAAAATTCGGCTTCCTGGCGCTGTTTGACCAGATTTATTATGCGCAGAGCGTCATGGGAGGATACGGCGGCTACATTTTTAAAAGCGATGCAGACGGCACTTATGATCCGGCTGATCTCGGCTTGAATAACAAAGGTGCAGTCGAAGGAGCCGAGTACATTCAGAAGTTTTATCAAGAAGGGCTGTTCCCTGCCGGAATTATTGGGGAGCAGGGCATCAATGTGCTGGAATCGCTGTTTACGGAAGGAAAAGCAGCAGCGATCATTTCTGGTCCGTGGAATCTGGAACCGTTCAAAAAAGCGGGTATCAACTACGGGGTTGCCAAGCTGCCTAAGCTGTCCAACGGCAAACATATGAGTTCTTTTGTCGGCGTGAAGAGCTACAATGTAAGCGCTTATTCGAAGAATGCCGATCTAGCGGAAGAATTAGCCGTCTTTCTCGCCAATAAAGAAAATTCAAAGAAGAGATATGAGATCACAAAAGAAGTTCCCGCTGTCAAAGAACTGGCGGATGATCCTGCCGTCACAAAAAGCGAAGCGGCTCAAGCCGTTGCTGAACAATCTCAGTACTCAGAGTTGACGCCGAATATTCCTGAGATGAATGAAGTGTGGACGCCGGCGGATGCGGCTCTGCAAACGATCGCAACCGGAAAAGCCGAACCGAAAAAAGCGCTTGATCAAGCAGCGGAAACGATACAAGGACAGATCAAAGCGAAGCACAGCGGCAGCAAATAAGCCGCAGCATTGGTGTCAAACTTGTCTTAAGTTTGGCGCCATTTATGATCAGGACGTCCATATAAAGAGGTGAAAGAGAAGGTGCAGCATCGCAAAAAAGCTTTACTATTATCAGTTATTCCCGGTTTGGGCCAATTCTACAATAAACAATGGATAAAGGGTCTGTTATTCCTTCTTTTAGGCGTCTCGTTCTTTGCGGTTTTTGGCGATTTGCTGAATATGGGGCTGTGGGGCCTGTTTACGCTTGGAACCGAAGTGCCGCGCGATAACTCGATTTTTCTATTGGCAGAAGGCATCATTGCCGTGATTGTCACCTGTTTTGGGCTGGCTGTCTATTACGCCAATTTGCGGGACGCCTACCAAAACGGAAAGCGGCGCGATGAACAAAAGGAGCTCAGTTCACTCAAGGAACAATATCATAACTTAATGGCTCAGGGATATCCGTATCTCATCAGCGGACCATCACTGTTCATTCTGATTTTTGCCGTTGTTTTTCCGATTTTGTTCAGCTTTGCATTAGCTTTTACAAATTATAACCTCTACCATTCTCCGCCTGCCCACCTTGTCGATTGGGTAGGGCTTAAAACGTTTGCCGACATTTTCACCGTTGATATTTGGCGGTCGACCTTTTTGGATGTTCTAGCTTGGACCATTGTCTGGACGCTTGTCGCTTCCACGCTCCAAGTCGGGTTGGGCATTTTGTTGGCGGTTGTCGTCAATCAGAAGGAAGTTCGCTTCAAGAAATTTTTCCGGACGATTCTGGTCTTGCCTTGGGCCGTGCCCGGTTTTGTTACCATTCTTGTATTTGCCGGCCTCTTTAATGACAGCTTCGGTGCTTTCAATCATCAAATCCTCGCTGCATTCGGCATCGATCCGATTCCTTGGATGACGAATGCTAATTGGACGAAGCTGGCGCTTATCCTCATGCAGGGGTGGCTCGGTTTTCCTTATGTGTTCATTGTGACGACCGGTGTTCTGCAGTCGATTCCGGACGACCTGTATGAAGCGGCGACAATTGACGGTGCGTCCGCGTTTTCGAAATTCAGGCATATCACAATGCCGCTGATTTTAATCGCAATGGCGCCGATTATCATCACGCAATTCACTTTTAACTTTAATAACTTCAACATTATCTATCTATTTAATGGAGGCGGTCCGGCTGTTCCCGGGTCAACAGCGGGAGGAACCGACATTCTGGTGTCCTGGATTTACAAATTGACGATGCAGTCGAGCCAGTACTCTTTAGCCGCCGCATTGACGATCCTGCTGTCGGTCTTTGTCATCTCGATCGCGCTGTGGCAGTTCAGACGGACAAATTCTTTCAAAGAGGGGGCTTAACATATGAAGAAAAGAAGATTCTTTCGGCTCCTTCTGACCTATTCTCTGTTGGTTTTTATGACAGCCGTAATCATATATCCTCTGCTTTGGACGGTGGGAGCCAGCTTTAATCCCGGCAACAGTTTGGTCAGTACTTCTATCATTCCGGCAAATCCGACATTGGATCACTATAGAGATTTATTCGCCGGAAAAGAGAGCCTTCAATACGGGCAATGGTATATAAACTCGCTGAAAATCAGCATCTTTACGATGATCGGATCGATCATCAGCGTTTCTTTTACAGCTTATGCTTTTTCACGGTTTCGTTTTAAAGGTAGAAAAAACGCTTTAGTTTTATTCATGCTGCTGCAAATGATTCCTCAATTTTCGGCTTTGGTTGCACTCTTCGTTTTAGCGCAGATGCTGGGCATGATGAACAGCCATTGGCTCCTGATTTTGCTGTACATCGGCGGACTTATACCGATGAACACGTATTTGATGAAAGGGTATATGGACTCCATTCCCATCGATTTGGATGAGAGCGCTAAGATTGACGGCGCCAGCAATACAAGAATTTTTCTGCAGATTATTATGCCGCTATCCAAACCGATGATCGCGGTCGTCGCCATGAACGGATTCACCGGACCGCTCGGGGATTTTGTTTTGTCTTCGACGATATTGCGGACGCCGGAGTCGTATACATTGCCGATCGGTTTATACAATTTAGTCAATGAAGTGATGGGGGCCAGCTATACGACATTTGCCGCCGGCGCCATTTTGATCAGCATTCCGGTAGCCGTCATCTTTATCATGCTGCAAAAGAACTTTGTATCAGGGTTGACGGCAGGCGGAACGAAAGGATAGTCCGAGAAGAATATGGTCTGAAAAAGGAGAGTATTATGCCAAAAATTTATACGACACAAGCAAAATACATGCTTCACGGGGGAGACTACAATCCGGATCAGTGGCTTGACCGTCCGGATATTCTTGCAGATGACATCAAGCTGATGAAGCTTGCCCATACGAATACATTTTCAGTGGGGATTTTTTCATGGAGCGCTCTTGAGCCGGAGGAAGGCGTCTATACGTTTGAATGGCTGGATGATATGTTTGAGAGCATTCACCGGAACGGCGGACGGATGATATTGGCGACACCGAGCGGCGCCCGTCCTGCTTGGCTGTCGCAAAAGTATCCGGAAGTGCTGCGGGTGAATGCGGAACGTGTCAAACAGCTGCATGGCGGAAGGCACAATCATTGCTTCACTTCATACGTATACCGTGAAAAAACGAGAAAGATCAACCGCTTGCTGGCGGAAAGGTACGGCAGCCATCCTGCCCTTTTGATGTGGCATGTCTCCAACGAATACGGAGGAGAATGCCATTGTGATCAATGTCAGCACGCCTTCAGAGACTGGTTGAAAAAGAAGTACGACGATGATCTTAAATCTTTGAATGATGCATGGTGGACGCCTTTTTGGAGCCACACCTTCAACGATTGGTCACAGATTGAATCGCCGTCTCCGATCGGTGAAAATGCGGTGCACGGCTTAAATTTGGACTGGCGCCGTTTCGTCACTGACCAGACGATCTCATTCTTTCAAAATGAAATCGTTCCATTGAAGGAAATCACGCCGAATATTCCGATCACGACCAACTTTATGGCTGACACGCATGATCTCATTCCATTTCAAGGGCTGGACTACAGCAAGTTTGCCAAGCATCTGGATGTGATCAGCTGGGACGCGTATCCCGCCTGGCACAATGATTGGGAAAGCACAGCTGATTTGGCCATGAAAGTCGGCTTTATCAATGATTTGTACCGCAGCCTGAAACAGCAGCCGTTTCTTTTAATGGAATCGACGCCAAGCGCTGTCAATTGGCACGATTTTAATAAAGCGAAACGGCCGGGCATGCACCTCCTGTCTTCGATGCAGATGATCGCCCACGGATCTGACAGCATCCTCTATTTTCAATGGCGGAAATCACGCGGCTCATCGGAAAAATTTCACGGTGCGGTTGTGGGCCATGACAATTGTTCTGAGAACCGCGTATTTAAAGAAGTGGCAAAAGTGGGGCAAACCCTTGAAGAGCTGTCTGAACTTGTCGGAACGACCCGGCCCGCGGATGTCGCGATTCTCTATGATTGGGAAACCCATTGGGCGCTCGAAGATGCGCAAGGTTTCGGGAAGAAAACCAAGCGGTATCCCCAAACGTTGCACGAGCACTACCGCGCGTTTTGGGAGCGTGATATTCCAGTCGACGTGATTACAAAGGAACAGGATTTTTCGCCGTACCGGCTGCTGATCGTTCCGATGCTTTACTTAGCAAGCGAAGAAACAGTCGCGCGTTTAAAAGCCTTTGCTGCAAACGGGGGCACATTGGTGATGACGTATATGAGCGGAATCGTCAACGAATATGACCTGACCTATTTAGGCGGATGGCCGCAAGATCTGCAAGAGATGTTTGGCGTGGAGCCTGTTGAAACCGATACGCTCTATCCTGGCGACAAAAATGCGGTTCGTTATCAAAACCGGTCGTATGAGCTGAAAGATTATGCGACCGTGCTGAAGGTGGATACGGCAAATCCTGTGGGATTCTATGAGGACGATTTTTATGCGGACACGCCGGCTGTTACAAGCCATTCATACAAACAGGGGAAGACGTACTATATCGGTGCGCGATTAAGCAGCCAATTTCATCGGGATTTTTATAAAACATTGATCAAAGAGCTAGCGATTGAACCGGCTTTTGACGTGAAACATCAGCCTGGTGTCTCCGTTCAAGTCAGACGGGATGAAGAAAATGATTATATTTTCATCATGAATTTCACAGAAAAACGCCAGCCCGTCGTGTTGGAGTCGGCCGTTAAAGATATGCTGAGCGGAGAAACGCTGACCGGGGAAATCGCATTGGAAAAATATGAAGCCAGAATAGCGGTAAAAACAAAAAAATAAGCCTGGGGGACATCCGCTTTGAAAGTGGATGTTTCTCTTGCTGAAATAATTAAAGCGTTTTCCTATTTAGTGTGTGCCAATCATGAAAGGGGAGAAGCGGGATTCATGAAAAACGCGGTGGCTGTTTTTGTGGTGTTGATTTTTATTTTGGGCGCATTCGGAACCAGGGGTCCGGCGGAAGCCGTCAGAGGTTCCAGGGCGGCAGAAAGCGGTCTTTTTGTCGAAAAGGTTTCAGGTCTTCACAAGGATTTTATAAAAGGGGTTGATGTTTCGAGCATCATCGCTTTGGAAGAGAGCGGCGTCGCCTTTTACAATGAATCCGGAAAGAAACAGGATATATTCAAAACGCTGAAGGAAGCAGGCGTCAATTATGTCCGGGTGCGCATCTGGAATAATCCCTATGATGCCAACGGCAATGGCTATGGAGGGGGCAATAATGATCTGAAAAAAGCGATTCAGATCGGAAAACGGGCCACTGCCAACGGAATGAAGCTGCTGGCGGATTTCCACTATTCCGATTTCTGGGCGGACCCGGCGAAACAGAAAGCGCCAAAAGCATGGGCGAACTTAAGTTTTGAAGATAAAAAAACGGCGCTTTACCAATATACAAAACAAAGCCTTAAAGCGATGAAAGCAGCGGGCATCAACGTCGGCATGGTGCAGGTCGGAAACGAAACAAACGGGGGCCTTGCCGGTGAAACGGACTGGGCGAAGATGAGCCAATTGTTCAACGCCGGGAGTCAAGCCGTCCGGGAGACGGATTCGAAAATTTTAATCGCCTTGCATTTTACCAATCCGGAGACGTCAGGCAGGTACGCTTGGATTGCCGAGACGCTTCACCGGCACCATGTAGACTATGATGTGTTTGCAAGCTCGTATTATCCGTTTTGGCATGGCACACTGAAGAATCTAACATCTGTCCTGACATCAGTCGCGGACACGTACGGCAAAAAGGTCATGGTTGCCGAGACATCTTATACGTATACGGCTGAAGACGGAGACGGACACGAAAATACAGCCCCTAAAAACGGTCAAACGCTCAATTATCCTGTCAGCGTTCAAGGGCAGGCGAACGCGGTCCGTGATGTGATTCAAGCGGTCAGCGATGTAGGAAAAGCCGGAATCGGCGTTTTCTATTGGGAACCGGCGTGGATTCCGGTAGGACCGGCACACCAGCTTGAGAAAAATAAAACGCTTTGGGAGACATACGGATCAGGCTGGGCCACAAGCTATGCCGCTGAATATGACCCGGAAGACGCAGGAAAGTGGTTTGGCGGCAGCGCCGTAGACAATCAGGCATTGTTTGATTTTAAAGGACGTCCATTGCCGTCTCTGAATGTGTTTAAGTATGTAGATACGGGAACACCATTCAAAAATTGACTTGCAGCTGAATTCTCGGATGAAGGCGAACGCCGTTTGCCGGAAAGCGGTTTAAAGCAGAATGAAAAAAGGCCGGATGATATCCGGCTTTTTTTCGTGAAAGGACAGTCAGAAAGCGTAATTAAAATTTTTCCATATTGACAGAGAGATAGAGTCCGCTTAACCAGCGATTACCGTTTGAAATGCATCTTCTACAGATACGTATTCATATCCAAGGTCGCGCGCGACGGCCTTGTAGGTGATGCTTCCGTTTGCAACATTGACGCCGAGAGCGAGCGCCTGATTTTCGGAGACTGCTTGTTCAACGCCTTTATTTGCGATTTGCAAAGCGTAAGGCATAGTGACGTTTGTTAAGCCGATCGTTGATGTACGGGGAACGGCTCCCGGCATATTGGCGACCGCATAATGGACAACGCCGTGCTTTGTATAAGTCGGATCGTCATGCGTGGTGATTTTATCAACCGTTTCAATAATGCCGCCCTGGTCAATCGCCACGTCTACAACAACTGAGCCTGGGGACATCGACTGAATCATCTCTTCTGTGACAAGCTTCGGCGCTTTTGCACCAGGGATTAAGACGGCGCCGATGACAAGGTCAGAGTCTTTTACGGCTTCCGCAATGTTGAGCGGGTTGGACATAAGCGTTTGAATGTCTTTGCCGAACTGGTCATCGAGCTGACGGAGGCGCTCAGCGCTCAAATCGATCAAAGTGACGTCAGCGCCAAGTCCGACAGCGATTTTGGCAGCGTTCGTACCGACCACTCCGCCGCCGATGATCGTGACTTTGCCGCGTTTTACACCAGGTACGCCCGATAACAGGATGCCTTTGCCGCCTTTTGATTTCTCAAGAAATTGCGCGCCGATCTGTGAAGCCATTCGTCCGGCGACTTCACTCATTGGAGTCAGGAGCGGAAGCGTCCGGTTCACTTCGACCGTTTCGTATGCGATGGCTGTGACGCCGCTGTCCACAAGCGCTTTCGCAAGCTTAGGTTCAGCTGCTAAGTGCAGATACGTAAATAAAACAAGTCCTTTTCGGAAATAGCCGTATTCAGAGCTGATCGGCTCTTTCACCTTCATGACCATATCCGCTTTTGCCCATACATCCTTCGCTTCAACCAAAATCTCCGCTCCCGCGGCTTTGTAGTCGGCATCCTCAAAGCCGCTTCCAAGTCCGGCTCCCTGTTCGATTAAAACTTGATGACCGCTTTTTTTTAGCGCGACTACGCCGGCCGGCGTAATGGCTACACGGTTCTCGTTGTTTTTAATTTCTTTCGGAATTCCAATGATCATGATGTCGTCCCCCTCAAATGAAATATGATTCTATCGCTAGTATAAATCTCTGAATCGGGAAGAGCATCGTGTGTAAAATTAAAAATGTAAGCGCTTTTTTGTGGAATTTAACAAATTGGTGAACGTTGAATAAGGTGAAAGGCTTGATCAGATAAGTTATCAATTAAAATTTTTTCTTTAAAAAATAGCTTTGTTAAAAAAACAAATGTAAGCGATTACATTTTGTGTTGTTTCACAAACATAACCATTTTTCGTTGTGATAGAATATCTCTTGCAGCTATGAAAGCGTTATCTTTGTTGGGAGTGAGTCATATGGATATCTTAGAAATACTAGGCAAGATTAATAAGGTATTATGGGGGCCGCCCAGTTTAATTTTATTATTTGGGACAGGCTTATTTTTAACGATTGTTTTAAAAGGACTGCAATTTCGCCGTCTGATCTATGCATTTAAGATCGGATTTGGCAAGGAAGATAGCAAAGACGCGGCTGCCGAAGGGGATGTGAGCCATTTTAAAGCTTTAATGACAGCGCTTGCCGCCACGATCGGAAACGGAAATATCGCAGGTGTCGCGACGGCATTGACACTCGGCGGACCGGGTTCGATCTTCTGGATGTGGGTTGTCGGGCTGTTGGGCATGGCAACGAAATATGCGGAAGCCTTGCTTGCTGTTAAATTCCGCGTGAAAAATGAAAAAGGGGAATATTCGAGCGGGCCGATGTATTATATTGAACGCGGACTCGGCCGCAGATTTAAAGGACTCGCCATCGCTTTTGCGCTGTTTGGCGCTTTTGCCGCTTTGGGGATAGGCAACAGCGTCCAATCCAATACGATTGCCGATATTACAAAGAACAGCTTCGGTATTGAAAACTGGGTGACAGGGCTGATTCTGGTTATTCTCGTAAGCGTCATTATCTTCGGCGGGATCCAGCGGATCAGTACCGTTGCCAGCTTCTTTGTGCCGATCATGGCTTTTCTTTACATGGGCGGGGCGATTTTGATTCTGATTTTGAATTATGACAAGATTATTCCGGCTTTTGAGCTGATTTTCTATTATGCTTTCCACCCTGTTGCAGCGGCCGGCGGTTTCCTTGGAATTGCCGTATCTGAAGCCGTTCGGAACGGGGTATCCCGCGGTATTTTTTCAAACGAAGCAGGCCTTGGTACGGCCGCGCTTATCGCCGGAAACGCGCGTGCAGACCATCCGGTAAAACAGGCGCTCGTCGCAATGACCGGGACATTTATCGTTACGATCGTGGTGTGTACGATGACAGGTTTAACCCTTATCATTACCGGTTTTTGGGACCCGTCTGGCGGCTTGATATCCGGCGCGGCCCATAACGCCAGCCTCGAAGGCGGGGCATTGACGAGCGCGGCTTTTGCCTCGGTCCTCGGCGCGGCAGGAGAATACATTGTGTCGCTGTCGGTGATTTTCTTTGGGTTTTCTACAATTGTCGGCTGGTATGTTTACGGAGAAAAATGCTTCGAGTATTTGGCCGGTTCCAAAGGAATTGCGGGCTACAGGCTGGTCTACATCCTCGCCTGCGGCATCGGGACGGTCGCCAATCTCGTCACCGTCTGGGCATTTGCCGATATGGCGAATGCGCTGATGATGATTCCCAACCTGATCGCCATCCTGCTGCTTTGGAAAGTTATCAAAGCAGAGACAAATGATTATTTTCATCATTTCTATGAACATACCAAATCGGCGGGTCCGCCAAGTAAACCAATTCATTAATCAATCAAAAGCTCTGCCATCCCGGCAGAGCTTTTTCTTTGTTTACAATCATACAAAATCTCAAATTTTGACGAAAAATGTCGATACTATGAAATGAAGAAGATCTTTAATTTGAAAATTGCATTTCATTATTGATGACATAAAGGAGAAAGGATCACCATCATGAAAGTGAAAACAAAACTGCTGGGAATTATATCAATTTTAGTCGTTTCCATCGTTGGAATCGGAGCTTCCTCTGTTTTTATGATTTCTTCTACGGTGAAAAAGAATGAAGAACTCAAGGACAAGATGGAATTTCAAAAAGAGATTAAGCATATTCAATATCGTCTGACCGGCTTGTCGAATGACGAAAGAGGTCTTATTATGACCAGAGACAATGAATACAGCGAAGGAATGAAGGACAAGGCCGACGATGTTTTAAAGAGTCTTGACCGTGCCGGTAAACTGATCCGGGAAGACACATACAAAGCGAACGTCGAGGAAATTAAAGAAAATTTCAATGCTTATTGGGATTTAAATCAACAAGTTATCCAATCTTACGCTTCAAGTTCTAAAAAAGCCGAATCGATCCATTTCGGAGAGGAAAGAACATTAAGAAAAGAAGTCCTCGATCCGTCTGTCAACAAGCTGGTCGAAAGCCTTGAAGAAGAGGTGGAAGATCTGAAAGCAGAGATCAGCGCCAATGGGACGATGAGCGAATGGGTCATCATCACTGTCACAGGAGTATCAGCAATCGTTGGAATTGTTTTGAGTCTGCTGCTCTTGAAGTCTATTCTGGTGCCGTTGAGAAGCCTGAATCAGCAGCTTGGTGACATCGCCCACGGCGAGGCGGATTTAACCAAGAAAGTGCTCGTCAAAAATAAAGACGAGTTCGGCCAGCTTGCCAATTCTTTCAATGCTTTTGTTCAGTCGCTGACGCAAATTGTGAAGCAGATCAGCAGTTCATCTGAGCAAGTCGCCGCATCCTCTGAACAGTTGTCGGCAAGCGCGGAGGAATCGAAATCGACCTCCGAACGGATTTCGGAAGAGATGCAGGCGATTGCCGACAGCAATATGACGCAAAGCGAAATGACAGAAAAAAGCTCTGAATCGATTCATGAATTGCTGGATCGTCTATCATCCGTTGCCTCCAATACAGGCAGCATAGCGGATCTGTCGTCTTCGATGAGAGACAAAGCCGAAATCGGCTCCGAGTCCGTTCATAAAATGCTCGAGCAAATGAATTTCATTGATAAATCCGTCGACTCAGCCGGCAGCGGCCTGGAGGCGCTCGTGTCCAGCACGGCGGAAATCAGCAACATTTCTTCGCTCATCACCGATATTTCGGAGCAGACGAATTTGCTGGCGCTGAACGCGGCAATTGAAGCAGCAAGAGCGGGAGAACAAGGAAAAGGGTTTGCTGTCGTGGCGGAAGAGGTCCGGAAATTGGCGGACGAAACGAATAAGTCGGCGAACCATATTCAATCATTGGTCACAACGATCCAAAATGAATCGGTAGAAACGGTGAATAATATTAAAGTCGTTCAAGAAAATGTCAGCTCCGGAATCGCTCTGTCCCAGGAGACGACCGGCAATTTCACCGAAATTTTGAACTTGGTGGAACAGGTTGCTTCTCAAATCCAAGAAGTTGCAGCTTCTACTCAGCAGCTGACATCAGGTGTCGAAATGGTTCAAAACACCATTCAAACATTAGCTTCTGGATCACAGGAAACGTCGGCTGGCACAAAAGCGGTTGCTTCCTCAACTCAGGAGCAGCTGGCTTCGATGGAAGAAATCTCTTATGCAGCAGAATCGCTGTCTCAATTGGCTGAAGAACTGCAAACCGTCATCAACCGATTTAAATATTAAGCAGAAAACCCCATCAGGCGATGGGGTTTCAGCGTGTCGACAAACCCTCGCATTCGTTGTCAGGCCTGCGCGTCGGTGCTCACGAATTCCAACATTCGCTCCGCTCCGATGCTCGGCCTTCCTAGACTGCAAGGGTTTTCAATCACGCTGAAAGGATGACAAAATCCCAAAACTAAGAGCCGTTTTGGGATTTTGTCAACAATCTGAAACCCCATCAGGCGATGGGGTTTAATTGGTTTTCATGGCGGCTAAGGCGCCCTCGGGGATTTCCTCTTCGTGTATTTCAGTCAAGCTTCCGGCTTTTGTTCCGTACGCCCATACTTTGATGAAAGCGCAGGGACGCAGTTTTTCGTCCGCCTCTGCTTCAATCTGCTGTTTGTGTCCGCTCGCGTCATATCCGGTTAATGTATAGTTGTACTTTCCGTTGTTCAGCTTTTCTGCATGATCTTCGGCTTTGAGATAATAGGCCTCAGGCTTACCCTGGCCTTGTATGAAATCATCGGCCAGGGGCACAAGGCCACCTGTCGCTTTCTGCAGGATAAAAACGCCGGCAACGGCGATCAGAACTGCGGCAATCAGGCCGCCTGCCCGTGTCTTCATATACCTTCTCCTCTTTCATTCAGTTTGTGGATGGTATTATTTTATAAAAAAGGCGCAGGGAGAAGAAATTGATTCATATTACAATACACTTACATGATCGTAAGGTAGGACGAATCGCGGCGGCTTTTGTTTATCAGACCGCTTCGTGTCATAATATATCCAAACAAAAGGAGAGACCGAGATGCAAAAAGTGATGATTGTAGAAGACGACCCGAAGATTGCCGATTTGTTAAAATCGCATATTGTCAAATACGGATACAACGTTCATGTAGTGAAAGACTTTGACCGTGTCATCGATGAGTTCAGAAGCACGGCGCCTGATCTTGTTCTGCTTGATATTAATTTGCCAAGCTTTGACGGCTATTACTGGTGCCGGCAAATCCGCCAGGAATCGATTTGCCCTGTCTTGTTTATTTCGGCACGGACGGGCGAAATGGATCAGGTCATGGCATTGGAAAACGGCGGGGATGACTTTATCACCAAGCCGTTTCACGCCGAGATCGTCATGGCAAAAATACGCAGCCAGCTTCGCCGGGCTTACGGGGAGTATGCGGCAAAGGCAGAGGAACGGCTTCTTGAAAAAGAAGGACTGCGGCTGTATCCGGAAAGACTTGAACTGACATTCGGCGGTCAAACGGCTGCTTTGACGAAAAAAGAAGCCGATATTATCGAAAGCTTAATGGAACGCCATCCGAGGATTTCCGGCCGCGAAGATTTGCTGGCCAAACTGTGGGATGATCAGGCCTATGTGGATGAAAACACGCTTAATGTCAACATTACACGCGTCAGAAAAAAGTTTCAGGAGCTCGGTATTGAAGATGCGGTGGAAACAGTGCGGGGCGCGGGCTACCGCTTAAATGTATCCTGGGTGAAGGCGGGAGAGGAATGAAGCTTTTTTTCAAAGAACACTATTTGTTGATTGCTGTGCAAGTGCTGCAGTTTATCACAATGCTTTCGGTGTACTGGCTTGATGGGTATCAGCACATCAGGCCAGCTTTTTATGCCGTTTTTCTCGGCTTTTTCTTTCTTGGCTGCTATCTTTTCTACCACTACTATACGCGCCGGAAGTTTTACAAACGGATGACGAGCGGGCTGGAATCATTGGATGACACCTTCAGGCAATCGAATCAGCCCCAATCCCCTCTGTCAGAAGCGCTTGAACAGCTGCTGAAAAGCCAGTACAGGCAATACCGTCAAGAATTAAAGAAGCTGGAGCTTGGACAAAAAGAGCATTTGACCTTCATGGATCAATGGGTGCACCAAATGAAGACGCCGCTGTCGGTCATCGAACTGACGGCTCAAAATTTGGATGAACCGGAATCATCAAGCATCCGCGAGGAGACCGAACGGATGAAAACGGGCCTCAATACGATTCTCTATATGGCCAGACTGCGGACGATCGAGCAGGATTTCCGTATAAAACCGGTCGCATTGGCGGATATCGTTCACGAGGTCAATCGTGAAAACAAGCGTTTCTATATTCGCAGTCAAGTTTATCCTAAGTTCAAGGAAGTCAAAAAAGGCATCACCGTCGAAACAGATGAAAAGTGGCTGTTTTTCATCATTTCCCAATTTGTCAACAATGCGGTCAAATATTCGGCGGGAAAAAGCAATACGGTTATGATTTCTATTGGTGAAAACGATTCGGAAGCGGTATTGGAAGTGACAGATTTCGGCGCCGGCATCCCGGATACAGATCAAAAGCGGGTATTCGACCCGTTTTTCACAGGAGAAAACGGACGCCGTTTCAGAGAATCGACCGGAATGGGTCTTTACTTGGCAAAAGCCGCGGCTGACCAGCTCGGCCACCGGATCGAACTTGAATCGCAAGAAGGGAAGGGCACGACAATCCGGCTGATTTTCACGGCTACGCAAAACCTTACATCGATGTAATGAAAGTGAAAGAAGAATCGATAGTTCTTCAACAAGAGATTCAGGTAAACTGATCACAGATCAAAAGTTGAAGGTGAAAGGAGATCTTATGATGCTTCAGGTCAAACAAGCCAGTAAGATTTACGAAGGAAAAATTGCGTACCGCGCGTTAACAGATATTAACCTAACAATTGATAAAGGTGAATTCGTCGGCATCATGGGGCCGTCCGGAAGCGGAAAAACGACCCTATTAAATATGATTGCAACGATCGATGAACCGACGACGGGCGAAATATTGATCAGCGGCCAAAACCCGCATGTTCTCAAAAAAGAAAAATTGGCGAAATTTCGCCGCAGAGAGCTTGGATTTGTGTTTCAGGACTTTAATCTTCTGCCGACATTAACGGTTGAAGAAAATATTGTACTGCCTTTGACGCTTGACGGCGAAAAGGTCAAGGAAATGAAGCGGAGGGCAAACGATTTAGCCGAAAAGCTCGGGATTACCACCATTATGAAAAAACGCACATATGAAATATCGGGCGGCCAGGCTCAGCGTGCCGCTGTAGCGAGAGCGATGATTCACTCACCGAAGCTTTTGCTTGCCGATGAGCCGACGGGCAATCTTGATTCAAAGTCATCCAAAGATGTGATGGAAATGCTTGAGTCGATCAACCGCAACGAAAAAGCGACCATGATGCTTGTCACGCATGACCCTCAGGCGGCAAGCTATTGCAACCGGGTCGTCTTTATTAAGGACGGAAAACTGTATTCGGAGATCAACCGCGGCGATAACCGCCAAGCGTTTTTCCAAAAGATTCTCGATACACTGTCCTTGTTGGGAGGGGATGCAAATGACCTTTCGTCAGTTCGCGTTTAACAACGTCATTCGCAACAAAAGGCTGTATGCCGCTTATTTTCTCAGCAGCATGTTTACGGTGATGGTTTTTTTCGCATTCGCGATCTTTGCTTTCCACCCGGTGATGACCAGTGATTCTTTGACCTCCGGCATCGGGCAGCACGCTTCCGTTGGCCTGTTAGTCTCCGGCGGCATTATTTTCGTCTTTTCTTTCTTCTTTGTGCTGTACTCAATGAGTTCATTTCTTCAATCGAGAAAAAAGGAATTCGGCGTTTTAATGATCCAGGGGATGTCCATGCGCCAAATTCGCATGATGGTATTTCTTGAAAATATGCTGATTGGCTTTTTTGCGACAATCGGCGGGATTGTGCTCGGGCTTGTCTTCGCCAAATTGATATTGCTTACAGCGGAAAATGTGCTGATTATTGATAATAAGCTCGATTTTTATTTTCCGTTGATGGCGATGATTGTGACATTTATTTCTTTTAACGGCCTGTTCTTATTTATTTCTTTTCTTGTGTCATTTGTGCTCAGGAGCGAAAAACTGATTGTTCTGTTAAAAGGAAACAAAATCTCCAAAGGGGAGCCGAAAGCATCTGCCTTACTTACGCTCATTGCAGCTGTGCTGCTTGCCGGAGGGTACTACACCGCTTTGATTGTCAAAGGAATAGGCGTTCTTGCGGCGATGGTGCCGGTGACGATTGTTGTCATTATCGGCACATATCTGCTGTTTACGCAGCTGAGTGTTTATGTGATCCGCAGACTTAAAAAACGGGAAAGCCTGTTTTGGCGGAAAACGAATATGATTTTGTTTTCTGATCTGTCTTACAGGATGAAAGACAATGCGCGGACGTTTTTTATGGTGGCCATTATCTCTACTGTCGCGTTCAGCGCCATCGGGACGCTGTACGGTTTCCAAACTTTGCTGACAAACGGAATTAAAGATATGAACCCGTATACGTTCTCGTATAAACCGCCGAAAACAAACAAAGACACCGAAAAAGACGTGGCTTTCATCAATGACACGCTGAATGAACGAAATATCAAAACAGATAAAGCTTCAGCTGTCCTTCAATATTTCGATGTCGACGGCAATGACATGCTGATTGTGAAAGAATCTGACTATAACAAGTTTGCCGATCTGGTCGGGGCCGACCACGTCAAGCTTGAAGAAGGGAAAGCCGCAGCTGCCGAGTATGATGTCAAGATCGGTCTCGAGGGAGAAGACGACCAGCCGCTCCCTTCGTCAATCCCTCTTGCAACTGGACAAAAGCTGCAGGCTGACAAAACGGTCCGTTCAAAAGCGTTATCTGAAAACAGTTATTATATTGTGACAGACAAAGATTTCGCACAGTTGAAAAAACCGAAAAGCGAAAACCGGTTTTATGCCTGGCAGGCAAAAGAATCTGACGGCATGGCTTTAGTGAAAGCCGGGGAGGTTCTGCAAAAGAAACTGGATCGGATTTATTTCGCGGCTGTAGATTATGAGGTATATGATATAAGCAAAGGGTATGGCCCGGTATTATTTGTTGGACTGTTTATCGGAATCGTCTTCTTCGTTTCAGCAGGAAGCTTTCTCTATTTCCGCTTGTACACTGATTTGGACGATGATAAGCAGAAATTCAAATCGATTGCCAAAATGGGCTTAACAGGCCGGGAACTGCATAAAGTGCTGAACAGGCAGATCGGCATTCTGTTCTTCGCGCCTATCGCTGTTGCCCTTGTCCATGGAGCTGTGGCGCTGACCGCTTTATCGCATGCCTTTCAGTACAACCTCTTCAAGGAATCTGCAATGGTGCTCGGCGTGTTCTTCGCCATCCAGGTTATATATTACTTCATTGTCCGCTTCTACTATACAAAACAGATAAAAGCGGCGATTTAAAAAAGATTAGACTACGTGTCTAATCTTTTTTTATACTTGCAGCCGGAAAATTTGGGATAAACATACCTATGTATTTTGCCTCTTTCTTCATTTGGTTGATTATGTTAATTTGATATTATTTCAAATTTGAAAGAGGAGTGATCGATTTGCAGGTAAAAGAAATATTTGTTATTCGCTTTATTTCCTGCTTAAGCGTTGTTTTGCTTCATGCGATATCGATGGTGCTCATGGTGCGGGCGGACATGCTTGGAGATACGGTTTTCCGGGTTGTTGAATCTTTCAGGACGCTTCTGATGTTCAGTACGCCTGCGTTTATTTTTATTTCCGAATTTTTGCTCGCGCATGCTTACCCTGGCGGCGTTCCGGAAGGGTTTTTAAAAAAGCGGTTTAAAACGATTTTCATCCCTTTTCTATTTATCGCTGTTTTGGATGCTTTTATGACCGCGGGTCTGATGTTGCAGCAATTTCATGCATCGGTCATTATTAAAAAACTGTTGGCGAATATTTTCTTGGGGAATTTCATCGGTTACTTCATCCTCGTCATCTTTCAATTTTACTTGCTGCACATGTGCTTCCATTCATTTTTACAAAAGGCGTCGCCTAAATGGGTGCTTTCGCTTTCTTTTGTGGTCACAGCGGCTTATTTGAGCTATTTCACGTTCATTCAACCTCCGGTAGTACAGGAAGAGGCGCCGTTTCCTTTTTCATGGGTGCCGTTTCCCGGCTGGCTCTTTTATTTTTGTTTGGCCTATTATTGCGGCAAAAATTACGAGCGCTTTTTGGCATTGCTGGAACGATACAGGCATGCGGTATATGCAGCGGCTGCTGTGACCGGATGTTTCATTGTAGCGGTTTCCTATTTGGGACAAGACATCGGGGTGACGTCAAAGCGTCCGGATATCCTGCTTTATTCGACAAGCATCATTTTCTTATGCTTTCACCTGTTTTCAAAACTGAAGTCGGTGCCGAAGCTGATCATGATGGTCAGCAACTATTCTTTTTCTATTTATTTATTGCACGCTTTTATCCTGATTTTCGGATTGGTCATTTTAACGAGCTTTGAAAGCATCGGTACGGTTTCGGCTGTTTTGCTTTTGTTTTTCATCTCTACAGGCGTTGCGGTTTTCATATCCTGGGCCGTCAATAAATTGAAGTACGGCTATATGTTTGTCGGCAAAATTTATGTCCCGAAAAAGAGGAGAATCGAGCAAAAAGTGAGCCATCATGCCGGTTAACGACTTAGCTTGATAGAGCGAAAAGCCAGAAGGGCAGATTGCGCCGCCGAAGCTTTTCGCTTTTTTATATTCTCGCAAAAATGTTCCGGTTTTGACACATCTTTTTTTAAATGGAAGGGGGCTTATTACCTATAATCATATTATGATAACGATTATCATTTTCAGAATGTGGAGGCCTCAACGATGGTTTTAGCCGAATTAAAACAAAAAGAGAGAGCAAGAATCATAGATTTTTCAGAAGTGAATGAACTTGTTCAGCGCAGACTTATACAGCTCGGGATGAAAGAAGAAGCTGAAATTTGCGTGCAGCGGAAATTGCCGTTTGGCGGTCCGTTCATGTTTGAGTCAGGCGGACAGTGCCTCGGCATACGGCTTGAAGAAGCAAAAAAGATCAGGATTGAAAAGCTATGAACAGCAGGCAGATTGCCCTTTTCGGAAATCCGAATACGGGGAAGACGTCATTGTTTAACGCGCTGACAGGCTCCTATGAGTATATCGGCAACTGGAGCGGGGTGACCGTTGAGAAAAAGGTCGGACTGCTCCGCCATAAACAAGGAATGATGGTCGATCTCCCCGGCGTTTATACATTGAGTCCGCTGTCCCGCGATGAAGGGGTCGTCACTGACTTCCTGCTCAATGAATCATTTTCAGACATTTTGAATATTGTCGATGCATCCCAGTTAAAGCGGAATTTGCACTTAACTGTGCAGCTCCTCGAATTTGGTCATCCGCTCACAATCGGTTTAAATATGATCGATGTCGCAGGACAGCGCGGCGTCTTCATTGATCATCAAAAAATGTCTGCAGCGCTAGGTGTTCCGGTGATTCCTGTGATTGCCCGCAGCGGCAAAGGGTGTGATGAACTGAGCCGGCATTTGCTTCTTGAAAAAGAAAAGAGGACGAAGCCGCTCGTCATCAATTACGGAAGCGCGGTAGAAGAAGCGATTGGCCGGATCGAGTCGATCATACCGGAACGTCCCGGCGTTTTAAAACGGTGGATGGCTCTTCAATATTTGGAAGGCAACTCGAAAATGAAAGAGCAGCTGGAAGACGCGGCCGACAGCGAACGGTTAAAGGAAATATACGAGGAGACAGAAAAACGCCTTCTTCAGGAACAATCCGCAAAATCGCTGCATCAGCATATTTACAATGAGAGAGAACGATGGATTGACCGCATTATGTCATCCTCTGTTGAATATCAGTCAGACCGAAAACAGACGCTGACTGAACGCGTGGATCAGATTGTCACGCATCAGGTGCTTGGCATCCCGATTTTTTTGTTGTTCATGTATCTCATGTTCATGCTGACGTTTGATTGGCTTGGTGTTCCATTGTCTGATGCATTTGACGGTTTCATCGGCGGACCGCTGACGGAATGGACGGCTTCGGCGCTGTCGGCAATGGGAGCCAGCCCGTTTATCGAGGCGCTCATTCTCGATGGGATCATTGCCGGTGTCGGCGGTGTGCTCGTTTTCGTCCCGCAGATTTTTATTCTGTTTTTCTTCATTTCGGTGCTTGAGGATTCCGGATACATGGCGCGTGTGGCCATGGTGATGGACCGTCTGATGGAGGCGATCGGTTTAAACGGTAAAGCCTTTATTCCGCTGATCATCGGCTTCGGCTGCAATGTTCCGGGCGTCATGGCTGCGCGAACTGTAGAGCAGCCTAAGGAAAGACTCTTGACGATTATGTTGACGCCATTTATGTCCTGTTCTGCAAGACTGCCGGTTTATGCTTTGTTTGCAGGGGCTTTTTTCGCGGCTCATCAGGCTTTTGTCGTCCTATCTTTGTATGTGCTGGGCATTGCCGCAGCGCTGGTGCTGGCGAAGTTTTTATCCTCGTCCAAGCTCAAAGAAGAAAAGTCGTTTTTCGTGATTGAACTGCCGCCGTATCGTTTGCCTCAAGCGCGTACATTGTGGCGGGCAACATGGGAAAAGGGCAAAGGTTTCGTCCGCAAAGCCGGGACTTACATTTTTGGCGGATCTGTCCTCATTTGGCTTTTATCGTATACAGGGCCCGGCGGAACGGGCGTTGCGATGGATGACAGCTTTTTAGCGATGATCGGCGGAGCGCTCGCACCGTTGTTGATGCCGCTGGGGTTCGGCACATGGCAGGCAGCGGCATCACTATTAACCGGTTTTCTCGCGAAGGAAGTTGTCGTTGCTTCGATGAGTATCATCTATTTCGTACCCGAAGCCCAGCTGCAAGGCATGATGGCTGAGCAATTTACACCGCTGGCCGCATACGGATTTATGGCGTTCGTTCTTTTATACGTACCATGCCTCGCGACAGTCGCGGTGATTAAAAAAGAAACAAACTCGAAAAAGTGGATGTTCCTGTCCATTGTTTACGGACTGGCCATTGCATATGTGATCGCGTTCTTGATTTATCAGGGCGGACGATTGCTTGGGTTATCATAGGAAGGATGTGACAGCATGCTGTTTAATATCACGATCGGAGCGCTCATCTTCGGTTACGCGGCATGGACGCTTATAAAATTTGTCAAACGAAGCCGGAAAGGAAAATGCGCCGCCTGTGAATTAAATCGTACGTGTCAGTCGGCTTGTGATGATGTGAAAAACAGCTGAGGTGCTCAGCTGTTTTTGTCTTTTAGACTTGCACTTCGCTCATCAAAGCGAGGGTATTTCCTTCGGTATCTTTAAAGAAGGCCATCCAGGTTTCCGTTTGCTCGATTTTCGCCGCCACATGCGGCTCAATTGGAAAAGAAACGCCTTTTGTTGCGATTTCGTTATATACTGCCGGCAAATCTTCAACTTGAAAATAGATGACGGAGCTTGCATGAGCAAATTCATCTTTTTCCGGGAGACTGAGAAGAAGCCGCAGCCCGCCGCACTCAAAGAAAGCCATACGATCTGTCTGAAATAAAAGGGACAGGCCTAATACATCCTGATAAAATGCCGCAGCCCGCTCCAGGTCTTGAACTGGCACCCCGATTTGTCCAACCTTTTCAATTCCCATCGTTATCTCTCCCTTTTTTGTCATTATTTCATTTTACACAATTGGTTTCAAAATATCTATTTTTTGCTGTGTTTTTTGTTTCACGTGAAACAGCGGCGGCATGCGGATTAAATCATTGTTTTCATGGATGTTTATTGTTAATATGACTTCTGTTGGTTTAAATGGAAAACGGTAGATAGGAGGCGAACGTAATGAGTGAAAATCAAAAGGCTGAGCAGGAAAGAAAAGTTGGATATGAAGGGTTTGTGCTTCTTCTTTCACTCATCTTTATTTCCATCTTTATCACGACCTCATATGAGATACCGAGCAATCTGTTACTGATCGTTCTTTTTTTCATTGGCAGCGGCTATTATTCTATTAGGCTTGTGAGCAAAGGTCTGTTGAGAAAAAAGAGGGGACTTGGCTTTAAAGCCGCATTGTTTGCCTTTGTCGTTTGGATGGGATTATCTTTTTTGTTTCATGACATTTCTTATCCATTTACTTTAGAAGGGTTATTATTTCAAATATTGATGTTTTTTCTTTTCTACATTCCTTTCTTTTTTATCTTTCAATTTGCTTTTAAGATTTCAAGCATACAAGAAAGAAAGCAGTAAAAAAAGCTGGAAATTCCAGCTTTTTTACTTATTCTCTTTCTCACGCTTCACCAGCATTTCCGTAATCAAATCAACCTGTTTGCTGACAGAGATCGGATCATATGGATAGAACGTGTTAAAGTCGTTGATAAAGACACGGTTGTGTTTGACGGCGTCAAGGTTTTTCCAAATGGAAGACTGCTTGAGCTTGTCCAGCGTCTTGCTGTCGCCGTTCGGGTTATAGTCTGTTACAAACATGTAGTCGGCGGCATATTCAGGTACGACTTCCAAGGATAGTTCTTTGATGTCGCCTTTTTTGAAGATGTCCTTTTGAATCTTTTCAGGCGCTTTTAAGCCGAGGGCGTTGTACACGGCCTGGCCCCCGCGGCCGCCGTTGTCATTGAACACCCAGAATTGGCCTTTTTCCGTGTTTTCATAAATACCGAAAGTAGCATTTTTGTCGATGACTTGAGCGATTTTTTTCCTTGCTGATTTCGATTTCTGTTCGAAATCGGCTAGGAATTGTTCAGCTTCTTCTTTAGCTCCTGCAATGTCGCCAAACATCTTAACGGTTTCCTGAACATTTTTCGCCGTATTATAAGGAATCACAACGGTCGGTGCGATTTTGGACAGTTTGTCGTAATTTTCATCGTTCATGACAACAATTAAATCAGGCTTCAGTTTCATGACTTTTTCCACATTAATTGGGTCGCCTAAATCTGTCACATCTTTCATGCGGTCTTTTAAAAACGGATTGGAGAAAGACCACGAGCCGGAGCCGACGACATTGGCGCCGACCGTGAACAGTTCACCGGCATAAAAGTCTGTGACGATGCGCTTTGGATGTGTTGGAATGTCTACTTTTCCACGCGTTGATTGATATGTTCTTGTCGTTTCTTCAGCCGTTTTTTCTTTGTTGCCGTTTGACGCATTGCCGCTTCCGCAGGCGCTGACCACGATACACAACAGCATAACTAAACCGATTATCAATAAGTTCTTTTTCACTTGACCCTCCTGTTGATATAAAGCATATGAAATTATCTAAGTGATAATGATTCGCATTATCAATGTAAATATAGCAAATGAATCCCTCTTTCGTCTATCACTTTTTTTGCTAAGTATGATTCGTGCTGTTTTGGTTAATTTGTTACTATAAACAGAAAAAGGATTGATGAGGTATGGCAGAAACGAACCCGGTGATCAAAAAACTGCAGTTCAAGGATAATGGACAGCCTGTACTGATAATGAATCCGCCTGAGGCATACAGCGGCATCATGGCTGAATTTCAAGGCCATGTCGATCATCAGGCCGAAGCTGACCGGTACGATTTTGTTCAGGTATTCGCAACAACCAACGCAAAGTTGCAGGCTTTAGCCAAGGAGGCTGAGCGTCATCTGGCGGAAGACGGCCTGTTTTGGCTTTGTTACCCGAAAAAATCATCGAAAGTCTACAAAGGATCGGACTGCAGCCGCGACACAGTAGCCGGGCTGCTTGCGGATCAGGGCTATGAACCGGTTCGGCAAATTGCAATAGATGAAGACTGGTCCGCGCTCAGATTTCGCAAGGCGGAAAACATTAAAACGATGAAGCGCAAATTTGCCGTGACGGAAAAAGGTAAACAGCGTACAGATCAAGAATGATCATATATGCCTCTTTTCAGAGAGGCAGAATATTCAGCTTGTGAACGAAAGTACACAAAAAAGAAATAATATTATGTTCAATGTTTCACAAACTTTTTGTATAATGAATCTAATCTTTTAAAATACCATAGAAAAGAGGTATGCAGCTTGAAGAAATGGGCATTTGTATCAGACTTTGACGGGACGATTTCCAAACAGGATTTTTACTGGATGGTCATTGACAAATATTTTCCGGAAGGCCGTGAATTGTTCAAGAAGTGGAAGGCCGGAGAATTAAAAGATATCGAATTTTTGGGAACCGTTTTTGCTTCAATTCATCAAAGCGAGCAAAAAATCATTGATGACATTCATTCCATACCGATTGATGAATATGTGCCAGACTTCATTCAGCATGTCCAGAAAAACGGCGGCGATTTCTACATTTTAAGCGCCGGCACGGATTATTACATTCATTATATTTTAAAGAAATACGGGATTACAGACGTTGAGGTCTTTTCAAATAAAGGCTTTTTTAAAGAAGACAATGTCCATATGGACATTGATGAGAATCATTGGCATTACTCTGAGCGCTATGGGATTGATAAATCAAAGGTCATTCAAAAGCTGAAAGAAGAGTACGAGACGATTTATTTTGCAGGCGACAGTGAACCGGATTCGCACCCGGCTAAATTTGCGAATGTAACGTTTGCAAAGGATGCGCTCCAGGATTTGCTGCGTCAGCAGGGGGTGCCGTTTGTAGCCGTTGAAACATTTGAAGACATTGAACAGTATCTTAAAGAAAAAGGGCGGATCGTCTAATGCCGCGCCAGGTTACCAGCATAGCCATCCCCGCGGTTTTGGACATTAGTGCAGGCGTGCTTGGCCGGTTGGATGAGATATTGAGAAAGCATCAGTTTGATAAGGCGATCATGTTTTTTGACGATTTTTCCTATCAGCAGTATGAGCATTCATTAAAAGCCGCCTTTCAACATGTCAAAGTAGAAGCTGTTTTGCTGCCGTCCAACCTGGACATACAGGAGCTTTTGAAGCAGGCATTTTCAATCGGGAATTACGATGTCATCATTGCCATGGGCGGCGGGTATGTTGTCGATTGCGGAAAATACATCGCCTTTTCCAAGCGGACCCCGTTCATCAGCATTCCGACGTCGGCATCCAATGACGGGTTTGCAAGCAGCAATTGCTCGCTTCAGGTCGAGGGGAAAAAAACAACCGTGCCGGCAAGGGTACCGTACGGAATCATAGCTGATTTGAGTATCATTCAAAAAGCGCCGGAGCACTTTATTTTGGCGGGGATCGGCGATCTGATGTCCAATATTACGGCTCTTTATGATTGGGAGTTTGAAGAGCGGCACGGGGTCAGCGATGTCAATGCGTTTGCGTCGATGCTCAGCAAAAAAGCGGTCAACAGCTTTGTCCGTACGCCGATGCAGGATATTAAACAGCCGATCTTTTTAAAAGAGCTTGTCAGTTCTTTGACGATGGGCGGCATCGCCACGGAAATCAGCGGAAACAGCGCGCCGATCAGCGGTTCTGAGCACCTGATTTCCCATGCGTTGGACAAAATTGCGGAAAAACCGCAGATGCACGGCATTCAAGTCGGGGTAGCCACCTACATCATGGCTCATGTACAGGATCATCGGGCTGAGCGGATTGAAAAGGTGTTTACGAGAACAGGCTTTTTTCAATATGTGAAAACGCTGAGTCTAAACAAAGATGAGTTTCGCGAAGCGATCAATTTGTCGCACACTGTCAAGCCCAACCGCTATACGTACTTGCATGAAGCCGGCTATCGCGAAAAAGCGCTTCGCATCCTTAATGAAGATCCGATTCTGCAGGAAATATTTTAAGCAGGCCAAGCGGCCCGAAAAACGCCTTATTTGCTGTAAGGCGTTTTTTCCGTGGGCATCAGACGAAAATGACGGGGAAAAGCTGTGATACAATAAAGAAGGTATGGGTCATAAGTACGACGTTAGGGCTCGATTCTGATCAGGGAGAGTGTAAAATGTACAAACTAATCGCGATAGATATGGATGGAACATTGTTGAATGATCTTCATGAAGTAACAGAGGAAGTACGGAATGCCCTGCATGCTGCAAAAAAGCAAGGCGTCAAAATCGTTCTTTGCACTGGCCGTCCCCTCGGCGGTGTAAGCCGCTATCTGGAAGAACTGAATCTAAATGAAGACGGCGATTATGTCATCGCCTATAACGGAGCGCTCGTTCAAAATACGCACACTCAGGAAGTCGTGTCAGAGCTGACACTGGGCTATGATGATGTGAAATCGTTATATGAGCTCAGCCAAAAGCTTGATACGCCGATGCACTTTTTCGATTCTGCTTATTTGTATACGCCAAACCGGGAAATCAGTCCATATACCGTTTACGAATCATACGTCACCAAAGTGCCGCTCCGGTTCCGGACGATCGAAGAAATCCCGAAGGACCTTCTCGCGCCAAAGGCGATGTACATTGATGAACCGGAAAAGCTGGACCGGACGATCGCCGCAATACCGGAAGACGTCAAGGAACGTTATACAATGGTGAAAAGCTCGCCGTTCTTTTATGAAATTCTTCACCCTGCGGCAAGTAAAGGAAATGCCGTTCAGCAGCTTGCCGACATATTAGGCATCGCACAAGAAGAAGTGATTTGTATTGGAGACAACGGAAACGACATGTCGATGATCGAATGGGCGGGATGCGGAGTCGCCATGGGGAATGCGATCCCTGAGGTAAAAGCTTCGGCCGATTATGAAACGCGTACGAATAACGAAAACGGCGTTGCCCACGCCATTCATGATCTTGTATTGTCCAAATAAAAAAATGCCGGCCTTTCGAAAGGCCGGCTTTTACCTATTTGCGGCGCCATGCTTCAATCTGCCAGATATGAGTCACCCAGTCTTCATAAAAAGACGGTTCATGGGAAACGAGCAAAATCGTTCCCTTGTAGTCGCAGAGCGCTTGCTTTAACGCACGCTTTGCCGATGTGTCAAGATGGTTGGTCGGTTCATCAAGAACAAGCAGATTGCTGTTTGAAAGCATCAGTTCCGCCAGCCGGACCTTTGCCTGTTCACCGCCGCTGAGGGTAGCAAGGGGCTGGCTGATATGCTTTGGCGTCAAACCGGAAATCGCGAGCGTCTGCCTGATGTCTTTTTCCGATAGATCAGGAAAGAACGCCCGCAATTTTTCAAGCGGTGTATAATGAGAAACCGGACTTTCCTGCCTGAAATAGGCCGCCTGTAAATGCTGTCCTGTTGTGACGGTGCCGCTTAGCGGCTTGAGATCACCGAGCAGCGTTTTAATGAGCGTCGATTTTCCGGCGCCGTTTTCTCCGATAATGGCGATTTTATCGCCCCGTTTTACGGTCAGAGAAAGAGGCTTAAATAATGGAACGGTGTAGCCCGCCTCAAGATTTTCCGTTTTGAGTACGGTCATCGCCGGATTTCGCCCCGTTTTAAATGCAAAGCTGGGGACATAGGAATCTGTCGGTTTTTCGATTCGCTTGATTTTGCTTAATGCTTTCTCCCTGCTTTTGGCCTGCTTCGCCTTTCGGACCCTGTTCCGGTCGATAAACGCCTCTAGCTTTTTAATTTCCCTGTTTTGTTTTGCGTATGCGGCTTCAGCCTGTACCCTGCTTTGCGCATATTCCTTCAGAAAATATTGATAGCTGCCGGAGTACCGTTTGATCGTTTGATGCTCAAGATGGAAGGTCACCGTCGTGATCTCATTTAAGAAGCGTTCGTCATGTGAGATCACGAGAAAGGCGTGCTTATAGTTTTTCAAATACCCCGTCAGCCACTCAATATGTGCCGCATCCAAATAGTTGGTCGGCTCATCCAACAGCAGCACATCAGGTTCTTCAAGCAGCAGTTTGGCCAGCAGGAGCTTCGTACGCTGCCCGCCGCTTAAAGCCGCGACATCCTGATCAAGCCCGATTTCCGTCAAGCCGAGGCCTTGAGCGGCATCCTCAATTTTCGTTCCGATCTGGTAAAATCCTGAGTTTTCAAGTTCGGATTGGAGCTCTCCGTATCTTTTCAAAATGGCCTCCAGATTGTCTCCGGCGTCGGCCATTTTTTCGGCAAGCCCATTCAGTTGCTTTTCGATTTCAAACAGCCGGTCGTTCGCTTGCTCCATGTACTGAAGGATGGTCGTGCCTTCCGTCAGCTTGGCATGCTGTTCAAGAAAGCCGGCCCGAATGTTTGGCTGCCATTCAATGTTTCCGTGATCGGGCAGAAGGCCGCCTGTCAACATCCGCAGCAATGTCGACTTTCCGGCGCCGTTTGCACCGACAAGGCCGGCGTGTTCGCCTTTTAGCAGGCGGAAGCCGGCGTCTTGAAAGATGATGCAGTCTCCATATATATGGGTCAGATTCGTGACATGAACAATACTCATGGTGATTCTCTCCTTCAGGCTTATTTTTTTGAAAAAACAAGCCATCAAAAGAGAACAGCGTGAAGCCTCGCTATCCTGTCCGGCAAAAAAAACGGGTAAGGCAAACTACACCTTACCCGCTACATGTTTAAAATACAGCAAGAAAGGATGTCAAATCATATCAAACTGTTCCCGAGATGGCTTGTCTAAAAAAGGGCAGACTTCTCCCGTCTTTAAGCCAATTCTCTTTTAAGAACAGTTGATAAGATTTTCATTCCTTTCCACCTCGTTTTGGTCAAATTTACCTTCACAACACATTATATGAAGCGGAGTGCCGGTTGTCAAACCGCTGCCATATGAATTGACATCGTGCAGGCAGTGTGTTATTTAATTTGTGAACAGAATCGTACGATAGATGTATATCATATGAACAAAAGAGGAGAGGGACAGATGGCTAAAAAAGAATTCAAAGCAGAATCCAAAAGATTGCTGGACATCATGATCAACTCGATTTATTCCCAAAAGGAAGTCTTTTTAAGGGAGCTGATATCCAATGCGAGCGATGCCATCGATAAAATCTACTACAAAGCGCTGACAGACGATTCACTGACGTTTAACAAGGATGATTACTACATAAAAATCTCCGCAGATAAAGAAAACAGAACGCTGACGATTGCGGACACCGGGATCGGCATGACGAAAGAAGAGCTTGAAGAACATCTTGGAACAATTGCCAAGAGCGGCTCGCTTGCGTTTAAACAAGAAAACGAATTAAAAGACGGGCACGATATTATCGGCCAGTTCGGCGTCGGTTTCTACGCCGCTTTTATGGTTGCGGACACCGTCACCGTCATGACAAAAGCCCATGGCAGCGATGAAGCGTATCAATGGGAATCAGCAGGGGCCGACGGCTATACGATCGTACCGGCTGCGAAAGAATCAGCGGGAACCGATGTCATTTTGAAGCTGAAAGAGAATACAGACGATGAAAACTATGATGAATACTTGGATGTCCATCGCTTAAAAGCGATCATCAAAACATATTCTGATTTCATCCGCTATCCGATCAAGATGGATGTCACGGTCAACAAGCCGAAAGAAGACGCTGAAAATGAATTTGAAGAAGTTCAGGAAGAACAGACAGTCAACAGCATGGTGCCGATTTGGCGAAAAAACAAAAGCGAACTGAAAGATGAAGATTACGAGGCGTTTTATAAGGAAAAGCGTTACGGTTTCGACAAGCCGCTCGCTCACGTCCATACAAGCGTGGACGGCGCGGTGAGATACCATGCGATTTTATTCATTCCTGAAAACATTCCGTTCAACTATTACACGAAGGAATTTGAGAAGGGTCTTGAACTGTATTCGAACGGTGTGCTGATCATGGAAAAGTGTCCAGACCTGCTGCCTGACCACTTCAGCTTTGTCAAAGGAATGGTCGATTCAGAAGATTTATCGCTCAACATTTCGAGGGAGATGCTCCAGCATGACAGGCAGCTGAAGCTGATTGCCAAAAACATCAGCAAAAAAATCAAGAATGAGCTGAAAAGCTTGTTGAAAAATGATAGAGAAAAATACGAGTCTTTTTATCAATCATTTGGCAGACAGCTTAAATTCGGGGTATACAATGATTTTGGAGCCCATAAAGATATGCTGAAAGATCTGCTGCTTTTCTATTCATCAAAAGAGAAAAAGCTGGTCACCCTTGATGAATATGTATCCAGAATGCCTGAAGATCAAACATACATTTATTATGCGTCAGGCGACTCGTATGACCGAATTGAAAAGCTTCCTCAAACCGAGCTGGTTTCGGAAAAAGGGTATGAAATCCTTTATTTCACCGAGGATATCGATGAGTTCGCCATCAAAATGCTGGCGAATTATCAAGAAAAAGAATTCAAGTCGGTATCCAGCGGCGACCTCGGAATCGAAAACGATGATGAGCAAAACCAAGCAGACGGGGCCGACAGCCAATACAAAGACCTCTTTGAAGAGATGAAAAAGACTCTTGATGGAAAAGTGAAAAGCGTAAGGGCGTCAAAACGGCTGAAGACACACTCTGTATGCCTTGCCGCTGACGGAGAAGTCACCATCGAGATGGAGAAAATCTTAAACGCAATGCCTGACAATCAGCACGTAAAGGCTGATAAAGCATTGGAAATCAATACAAACCACGAAGTCTTCAAAACACTGCAGGATGCTTTTGAAAACGACAAAGATAAATTCAAGCTGTACACCGGCATCCTGTACAACCAGGCGCTGCTGATAGAAGGCTTGCCAATCGAAGACCCCGTCGAATTTACGAACGATATATGCAAAGTGATGGCATAAAAATAAAAAAGATACATCTCAGCTTCATGTGAGATGTATCTTTTTTTGATGTTAATGCTTCACAACTTCCTGTCCCCGCACATTCCATGTCATCGCAAAGATGAGTGCTGCGATTGCACATGAAGCCGTTAAGAGCATAAAACCCGCATTCCAGCCGGATGCATCGACGATAACACCCATCAGCGCATTCGCCGTCAAGGTTCCGCCCAGGTATCCGAACAGACCCGTCAATCCTGCAGCCGTGCCTGCCGCTTTTTTCGGAACAAAGTCAAGCGCCTGAAGACCGATCAGCATGACTGGACCGTAAATGAGGAATCCGATCGCGATCAATGACGCCATGTCGATCATCGGATTGCCGGCTGGATTGAACCAGTACACAAGCACCGCGATCAAAACACCTACCATAAAGACAAAGCCTGCCGGTCCGCGGCGCCCTTTAAACCATTTGTCAGAGATCCAGCCGCAAAGCAATGTCCCCGGAATCCCCGCCCATTCATACAGAAAATAAGCGACACTTGATTTGCTCATATCAAAGCCTTTTTCTTCGCTTAAATAGGTTGGCGCCCAATCCAGGACGCCGTAGCGGACGAAGTACACAAAAATGTTGGCAAGTGCGATCGCCCACACCCATTTATTGTTTAATACATATTTGAAGAGGATTTCTTTCGTTGATAATTCCGTTTCAAATGCTTTCTTCGATTTGCTTGAATAATCGTTGCGGTATTCCTCGATTGGAGGCAGTCCGACAGACTGCGGCGTATCCCGGATCAGCCAGTAAGAAATGGCAGCAACGGCGATGGCGACCAAGGCGGGCAAAATAAATACGCCTTCATAGCCTGTAGCAGATCCCGTAATGCCTGAGAAGATGGCGACGCCGGCAACAGCAATCGGCGCCATCAGTCCCCCGCCGACATTGTGGGCGACATTCCAAATGGCTGTTTTATTTCCCCTTTCGCTGACGCTGAACCAGTGGACAAGGACGCGCCCTGACGGCGGCCATCCCATGCCTTGGAACCAGCCGTTTAAGAACAGCATGATAAACATAATGGCGATCGATGAGGTGAAGAAAGGAACAAACCCCATCAACAAGCTGATGACAGCGGAAAGGATCAAACCGGCGGGTAGGAACATCCGCGGATTGCTCCGGTCTGATATCGTGGCCATCACGAACTTGCTCAGCCCGTAAGAGATAGATAGAGCGGATAAGGCAAAGCCGAGCGCCGACTTTGAAAATCCCTCTTCGATCAAATAAGGCATGGCAAGCGAGAAATTTTTGCGAATTAAATAGTATGCCGCATAACCGATGAAGATGCCGAGAAAAACTTGCAGTCTGAATTTCTTATATTCCGAATCAATTTGATCGTCCGGCATCCGCTCAATCGGCGGTGCTGGCTTAAACAGTTTTAACATGGTATACCCCTTCTTTATTCATTTACTTCTTTTCACGCAATACATCGCGCAGCCGGTCCGGAAAGTTGGTGAACATTCCGGTCGCTCCCCAATCGAGGAGCCGCTTCATGTCTTCTTTTTCATTCACGGTATAAGGATGGACCAGCATGCCGGTGCTTCGAATTTTTTGCACGTATGCCCGGTCAATGCGGTCAAAGTTCATGCCGAGTCCGACGCTGTAAGATTGATATTGTTTTAATTCGGCGTCAGTAATGGCAGCCGGTTTGTCGTACCATAATAATTGCACAAGCGGAATGTTTGGATTAGCGTTATGAATGATTTGTAAGCTTTCAGGACTAAAAGATTGAATGATGACTTTGCTTGAATGAATGTTTGCCCCGGCCAGTTTATATTGCTTCAGAATGTCCAGGAGCTTTTCTTCCATATGATCATAGTCTTCCGGTGATTTTGTTTCGATATAGTAGCGCACGCTTCTCCCGAATGTTTGGATGATTTCTTCAAGGGTAGGCACTTTCAGCCCAACATACTCCGGTTTTGCCCGCTCAGGATATGCTTCGTTAAACCAGGAGCCTGCATCAAGCTGTTTGATTTCTTTCAGCGTATAGTCTTTGACAAAACCCGTACCATTGGTCGTGCGATCCAATGTCTCATCGTGCATGGCGACCAAATGTCCGTCTTTTGTCATTTGAAGATCGATTTCTATGTAATCGCCTTTCATTTTTTGCCCAAGCTTATAAGCCAAAAGCGTATGTTCGGGAGCATGACCCGATGCGCCGCGGTGCGCGACATTTAATAGCTGACTCGGATTGAGCTGCGGCTGGGAATGGCTTGCCGCCTCAGCATGCTCGCTGAGTCCAAAACCGGCGGCAGCGATTGCAGCCGTTATAAAGAAGATACTGCGGACAAGTTTTTTCATCAAATGATTTCCCCTTTCAAGTCGTTATGCTGAATGTTGGTGCCGGTTCATTTATTCCGGTTGTATTCGCCCCCTTATGTGACGAATAAAAAGAGAGATCCACAAAAAACCCCTGGCACAAGAGGGTCTTATTGTGAATCTCCCATTCTCCGTCACTTGTATTAACTTCTTTCCTATCATACCAAATATGGAAGCGCTGTCAACATGATTTTAAAAATAAAGAAACCTATCTTTTAAGATAGGTTTCCTGATCATTTAGCGGGCGAACAGCCGGTCGATGAAATCTATGTCCTCTTGAGACAGATTGACTTCTGCCGTTTTGAGGTTGTCGATCAGCTGATCAGCGCGTTTGGCGCCCGGGATCAATACATCGATTTCAGGTCGTGCCAAGTACCAGGCCAACACGATATGGGCGATGTCAACATTGTGTTTTTCCGCGATCGGCGCAAGCTGGTTCACTTTTCTAATGTTTTCTTTGAAGCGTTCGCCTTGGAAGTTTTCCATGTCTCTTCTCAGGTCGCCTTCCGGGAACGTTGTATCTTCGCTGTATTTTCCGGCGAGCAATCCGGAGACGAGCGGGAAGTAAGGAACAAATGAGATGTTATGCTCCTGTGTATACGGGAAGAATGTCGTCTCAGCTTCCCTGTTCAGCAGGTTGTATTCGCCTTGGAGCACATCCACCAATCCGTCTTTGTTCGCTTCTTTCAGCTGCTCAAGTGAAAAGTTGGATACCCCGATCGCTCTGATTTTGCCTTCCTGCTTCAGTTCATGGAGCGCTTGAACCGCTTCGTCTTTCGGCGTGTTCTCATCAGGGAAATGGATATAGAAAAGGTCAATGTAGTCAGTTTGCAGACGCTTCAGGCTTTCTTCAACGGACTTTTTCAAAAATGCAGGGGAGTTGTCAAAGACAAAATCGTTGCCTTCTTTCTTATGGGCGGCTTTTGTCGCAATCACGACATCCTCGCGGTTGAATTCTTTGAGGACTTCGCCGATTAATTCTTCGGAACGGCCGATGCCGTATATGTAGGCGGTATCTAAAAATGTGACGCCGTTTCTGATCGCTTCCCGCACCAATTCTTTTCCCGTTTCTTCATTGAGATTCGGATAAAGGTTATGTCCTCCGACGGCATTGGTTCCCAAACCGATCGGGAATACGTGCAAGTCTGATTTGCCAACTTTAACTTTTTTCATTGGATTCCCCTCCTGAAATGATGTGTTGATAAATAAGCTTGGCCGGCCGCTTGGAAACAGCCGGTCAAGGGTGTCCACTTCAACTATACATGTTTTGCCAAATGGATTTCAATGTTGCGCTCTTTACAGTACTCGTGATATTCCTCATCAAGCGCCTGAGATGTGACGATCGCGTGCAATCTGTCAAACGGCGCGTACGTCAGCAAGGTCGACTTCCCGAATTTGGAATGGTCGGCCAGCAAGTATACTTGTTTTGCTTTTTCGGATATTTTCTTTTTAATTTCATATTCAAGCAGATCGGAGTTCGTCAGTCCATGGGTAAGTGTTGCTCCTGTTGCCGACATGAAAGCTTTATTAATATTATATTTATCCAATGTTCCCGGATCATCCATGCCGACGAAAGACTGCGTTTTCCGTTTGTAGTTGCTGCCGATGATGATCAAGTTTATATTTTGCATCGCTGCAGCAGCGTTGATAATGTCGAGACTGTTCGTTAAAACGGTTACATTTTTATTTGGATCAAGAGTTTCCAATATGGATTGAGTCGTTGTGCCGGAATCGATAAAGATCAGGTCATGGTCTTCAATAAAGCGTGAAGCGTAGTGCGCGATTTTCATCTTGGCATCTTTGTTTTGAATGGTTCTGTTTTCAAATGGGATTAAGGCCGTTTTTTCGATCGCCGTTACGCCGCCGTAGACTTTTTTTATGACTCCTTTCTCGGTCAGCTTGTTAATGTCGCGTCTGACCGTGTTTTTGGAAACATTAAAGACCTGGCAAAGCTCATCAAGCGAAACGGTGCCATTGGTCAAAATATATTCTTCCATTTCTTTGATCCGCATTAACTTCATACCAAGTATCTCCTTCTAGTATATTTGGCTAAATATATATAATAAACCAAAAGTTAACCAATAATTGCTTAAAAAATGATAACATTGGTGATTGTTTTTTGCAAGATTTGTCCTGTTTCTTTTTATTATACAATGTTTTTCTAAATCATTTTAAGTTTTTCTATAAATCTTACAAAAGAAAAATTTAATGATTTTGATTGACTTATGGGTAAGAGCGGATTAGAATATAACCAAGAAGTAACCAAAACGTGATAAAGTTGAGAAATTTCTGAGTGTAAACGTTTTATTGCGTCGCGGTTCTTTTGATAAAATCATCGTTCTATTCATTCATTTCTTTTGTAAGCGTTTCATTCCTGTTTTTTGCGAAAATCCGTTATGCACTGAAGAGCCGTTCGGCATTCATACATAATGGCTGGAACCTGCCCCATCTGTACCAGGAGATGTTTAATATTCAAGGAGGTTATAAGAATGGCAGAAATCAGAAAGTTAAGAAACTATATTAATGGAGAATGGGTTGAAAGCAAAACCGACAAATATGAAGATGTAATCAATCCTGCGACGAAAGAAGTGCTGTGCCAGGTGCCGATTTCGACGCGCGAGGATATCGAATACGCAGCGCAAACAGCGGCTGAAGCGTTTAAAACATGGTCAAAAGTGGCTGTTCCGCGCCGGGCAAGAATTCTATTTAACTTTCAGCAGCTTTTGACTCAGCATAAAGAGGAGCTCGCCCACCTCATCACGATTGAAAACGGAAAAAACACGAAAGAAGCGTTGGGCGAAGTTGGACGCGGCATTGAGAATGTCGAATTTGCAGCTGGAGCGCCTTCCCTGATGATGGGAGATTCACTTGCTTCAATTGCAACCGATGTTGAAGCGGCGAACTACCGTTACCCGATCGGAGTCGTCGGCGGAATTGCCCCATTTAACTTCCCGATGATGGTACCGTGCTGGATGTTCCCGATGGCCATTGCGTTAGGAAACACATTTATTCTGAAACCTTCCGAGCGGACGCCGCTTTTGACGGAAAAGCTTGTTGAACTGTTTGAAAAAGCCGGACTTCCTAAAGGGGTCTTCAATGTCGTATACGGTGCGCATGATGTAGTAAACGGCATTCTCGAACACCCGGAAATTAAAGCGATTTCATTCGTCGGTTCAAAACCGGTCGGCGAATATGTCTATAAAAAAGGAAGCGAAAACCTGAAACGCGTTCAATCGCTGACAGGCGCTAAAAACCACACCATCGTTCTGAACGATGCCAATCTTGAAGACACGGTAACAAATATTATCGGCGCTGCTTTCGGATCTGCCGGCGAACGCTGTATGGCATGTGCAGTAGTGACGGTTGAAGAAGGGATCGCAGATGAATTCATGGAGAAATTGGTTCAGAAAGCATCTGAAGTCAAAATCGGAAATGGACTAGACGACGGTGTATTCCTCGGACCTGTCATTCGCGAAGACAACAAGAAACGCACACTCGGCTATATACAAAAAGGAGTTGAAGAGGGTGCGAGACTTGTCTGCGACGGACGTGAAAATGTGACAGATGAAGGCTATTTCGTCGGACCGACAATCTTTGACAATGTCACAACTGATATGACGATCTGGAAAGACGAGATTTTTGCTCCTGTATTGTCAGTCATCCGTGTGAAGAACTTGAAAGAAGCGGTTGACATCGCCAACCAATCCGAATTTGCAAACGGCGCATGTTTGTTCACATCGAATTCGAATGCGATCCGCTATTTTCGTGAAAACATTGATGCGGGAATGCTCGGTATCAACTTGGGCGTACCGGCTCCGATGGCATTCTTCCCGTTCTCCGGATGGAAGTCTTCGTTCTTTGGCACATTGCATGCGAACGGAAAAGACAGCGTCGATTTCTATACGCGCAAAAAGGTCGTCACTGCAAGATATCCGGCGCCTGACTTCAATTAATTGTGAAAAAACCGAGCGGCGCGGTTCCCGCGCTGTTCGGATCATGTTTCAAGTTTGAAAAGGAGGCTTTATCCATGAGTCATTTGTTGCGCAAGCCGCAGGCGAATGAGCTGTCACAAGGCGTGAAGCTTGTACACGAAGTGAAAAAATCGAATTCGGATCTCAGTTATGTCGAGTTTAAAGTCCTTGATCTCGCACCGGGATCCAGCTATGAAGAATCGCTGAGCAAACAAGAATGCTGCATCGTCGCGCTTACCGGAAAGATTACCGTAACCGATCATGAACAGACATTTGAAAATATCGGCACGAGAGAAAGCGTTTTCGAAAGAAAGCCGACCGACAGCGTATATGTGTCAAATGACCGCAAGTTCGGCATTACCGCGGTTACAGAGGCAAGAGTTGCCTTGTGCTATTCCCCTTCTGAAAACCAGCTGCCGACGAAACTGATCAAAGCTGAAGACAACGGTATTGAAAACCGCGGGAAATTCAGCAATAAACGAACCGTTCATAACATACTTCCGGATTCTGATCCTTCAGCGAACAGCCTTTTAGTCGTCGAAGTCTACACTGAAAGCGGAAACTGGTCCAGCTATCCGCCGCACAAGCATGATCAAGACAACCTGCCTGAAGAGTCCTTTTTAGAAGAAACATACTACCATGAACTTGACCCGCAGCAAGGCTTTGTCTTTCAGCGCGTCTACACCGATGACCGTTCTATCGACGAGACGATGACTGTCGAAAATGGAAACGTTGTCATCGTGCCGGCCGGATACCATCCTGTCGGGGTGCCTGACGGATACACATCCTATTATTTAAACGTGATGGCAGGGCCGACGCGGAAATGGAAATTTCATAACGATCCTGACCATGAATGGATTTTGGAACGCTAACAATAAGGCAAGGAGAGGCTGTTGAAGATGAAGTATACGTTTAATGAAAAGAAAGAATTTGACATTGTAGCGATCGGCCGCGCATGCATCGATTTAAACGCAGTCGAATACAACAGACCGATGGAGCAGACGATGACATTTTCAAAATATGTCGGCGGCTCCCCGGCTAATATTGCAATCGGCTGTTCCAAATTAGGATTGAAGACCGGCTTTATCGGCAAGATTCCGGATGACCAGCACGGCAGATTCATCGAAACCTATATGAAAAATACGGGTGTCGATACGTCACAAATGGCCGTCGATAAAGACGGACATAAAGCGGGGCTTGCTTTCACAGAGATTTTAAGCCCTGAAGAATGCAGTATTTTAATGTACAGGGATGATGTTGCAGATCTTTACCTTGCCCCTTCTGAAGTGAACGAAGACTATATCGCGAAATCGAAGATGCTTCTTGTGTCAGGTACGGCGCTGGCTAAAAGCCCTTCCCGCGAAGCGGTGCTGAAAGCCGTGCAGCTGGCGAAAAAGCATCAAGTGAAAGTGGTCTTTGAGCTTGACTATCGTCCATATACGTGGACATCTGCGGAGGAAACGTCCGTTTACTATACGCTTGTTGCCGAACAATCGGACATTGTCATCGGAACGCGTGATGAGTTTGATGTAATGGAAAATAAGAGCGGCGGCAGCAATGAAGAATCTGTTCAGCATTTGTTTGCACATTCCGCAGATCTTGTCGTTATCAAGCACGGTGTCGAAGGTTCATATGCATACAGCAAATCCGGGGACGTCTTCCGGGCGAAAGCATACAAAACGAAGGTCTTGAAAACGTTTGGAGCGGGCGATTCATACGCTTCCGCCTTCCTCTACGGACTCGTTTCAGGCAAAGATATTGAAACGGCGCTGAAATACGGAAGCGCTTCCGCATCCATTGTTGTTTCCAAGCACAGCTCATCTGAAGCGATGCCGACAGTCGCCGAGATTGAAGCGCTTATCGCGGCTCAGGCTTAAATGAAGAATATGAATAAAGGTGGGATCGTTTGTGGGCAAGAAAATACGTTTAACCACAGCACAAGCGTTAATTAAATTCTTAAATCAGCAGTACATCCATGTAGATGGTGAAGAAACACCGTTTGTCGAGGGAATCTTTACGATTTTCGGCCATGGGAACGTCGTTGGCATCGGCCAGGCGCTTGAACAGGATGCGGGTCATTTAAAGGTGTTTCAAGGCAAGAATGAGCAGGGAATGGCGCATGCAGCAATGGCTTACAGCAAGCAAATGCTGAGAAGGAAGATCTATGCTGTGTCGACATCAGTCGGACCGGGAGCAGCTAATCTTGTGGCCGCCGCAGGTACGGCGCTTGCGAACAACATTCCGGTTCTCTTGATTCCAGCTGATACATTTGCAACGAGACAGCCTGACCCTGTTCTTCAGCAAGTAGAACAGGAATACAGTGCGGCGATTACGACGAACGATGCTTTGAAGCCTGTTTCTAGGTATTGGGACAGGATTACGCGCCCTGAACAGTTGATGAGCAGTCTGATTCGTGCTTTTGAAGTGATGACAGATCCTGCAAAAGCGGGTCCTGCAACGATTTGCATTTCTCAAGATGTTGAAGGCGAAGCCTATGATTTCGATGAAAGCTTTTTTGAGAAACGCGTTCACTATATTGACCGCAAAGAGCCGAGTGAGCGTGAACTGAAGGGAGCGGCGGAACTGATCAAGTCGAGCAAAAAACCGCTCATCTTGGTCGGCGGCGGAGCGAAATATTCCGGAGCGCGCGATGAATTGATCGCCATGTCTGAAGCTTACAATATTCCGCTGGTGGAAACCCAGGCCGGGAAATCCACAGTTGAAGCTGATTTTGCCAACAACTTGGGCGGAATGGGCATCACAGGTACGCTGGCGGCAAACAAAGCGGCTCGCGAGGCTGACCTGATCATCGGAATCGGCACGCGCTATACCGATTTTGCGACATCATCAAAAACCGCTTTTGACTTTGACAACTCAAAGTTTTTAAACATCAATGTCAACAGAATGCAGGCATATAAACTGGATGCTTTCCAAGTCGTTGCCGATGCAAAAGTAACGCTCGGCAAGCTGCACGGTTTATTGGAAGGCTATAAGAGCGAATTCGGTTCGATCATCAAGGAGCTGAAAGACGAGTGGCTTGCTGAGCGTGACCGTTTGAGCAAGATAACATTTCAGCGCGAAAACTTCACACCTGAAATTAAAGATCATTTTTCTCAAGACATACTCAACGAATACGCGGATGTGCTGCAAACCGAGCTCCCGCAAACAACGGCATTGCTCGCCATCAATGAAACAGTTGATCCGGACAGCGTCGTCATTTGTTCAGCAGGCTCTTTGCCGGGAGATCTCCAACGGCTGTGGCATTCAAACGTACCGAATACGTACCACCTGGAATACGGCTATTCCTGCATGGGATATGAAGTATCGGGAACGCTCGGCTTGAAATTGGCTCATCCTGATAGAGAAGTTTATTCACTGGTCGGAGACGGAAGCTTCCTGATGCTTCACTCAGAGCTCATCACAGCAATCCAATATCATAAAAAAATCAACGTACTGCTCTTTGACAACTCAGGATTCGGCTGTATCAACAACCTGCAAATGGATCACGGAAGCGGCAGCTACTACTGTGAATTCCGAACAGCAGACAATCAGATTCTCAACGTTGACTACGCGAAAGTGGCCGAAGGCTATGGAGCGAAAACCTACAAAGCGAACACGATTGAAGAATTAAAAGCAGCGCTGGAAGATGCCAAAAAACAAGATGTCTCAACATTGATCGAAATGAAGGTGTTGCCGAAGACGATGACGGACGGCTATGACAGCTGGTGGCACGTAGGTGTTGCAGAGGTTTCCGAACAGGAAAGCGTGCAAAAGGCGTATGAAGCAAAAGAAAAAATGCTGAAATCTGCAAAGCAGTATTAAAGGAGGCACCAGGATGGGCAAGACACAAATTCTATGGGGCATCGCTCCCATAGGATGGCGGAACGATGATATTCCGGAAATCGGCGCGGGAAATACACTTCAGCATTTGTTGAGCGACATTGTTGTTGCAGGCTTTCAAGGCACGGAAGTGGGCGGCTTTTTTCCGGAACCGGCCATTCTCAATAAAGAGCTCGAGCTGAGGAACCTAAGGATTGCCGGCAAGTGGTTCAGCAGCTATATCATTCGGGACGGCATTGAAGAAGCAGCCAAGGAATTCGCGGCTCACTGCCAGTACTTGAAAGACGTCCATGCCGATGTTGCGGTCGTATCAGAACAGACGTACAGTGTGCAGGGCTTGGATAAAAACGTGTTTAAAGAAAAGCCTTATTTCACCGATGAAGAATGGCAGCGGCTATTTGCAGGTTTAAATCACCTCGGGGAAATCGCCGGCCGGTACGGCCTGAAGCTTGTCTACCATCATCACCTCGGCACAGGCGTGCAGACAGAGGAAGAGGTGGACCGGCTCATGGCGGGAACTGACCCGGCACTCGTGCACCTTCTGTATGATACTGGGCATGCCTACATTTCAGATGGAAATTATATGAACATTTTAGAGAAGCATATGGACCGGATTGGGCACGTTCATTTTAAAGACGCGCGCCTCAAGATCATGGAGAAATGCAAGCAGGAAGGAAAATCGTTTCAACAGGCGTTTTTGCAAGGGATGTTCACAGTTCCAGGCGACGGCTGCATCGATTTTAGAGAAGTCTATCAAACGCTTCTAAAGCACGGCTATTCCGGCTGGATCGTAGTGGAAGCCGAGCAGGATCCCGATGTTGCCAACCCGCTTGAATACGCATTGATCGCCAGAAAGTACATCGATCGTCACTTGTTGAATGTCCCAGCAACCAATTAGGGGGGCACTAAATTGAGCAATGGAAGTGCAGCAGTCTCACCATTCAATAAACGAACCGTCGCAGCAGCTTTGGCAAATTACATTGATGCAGGCTCCATTGTCGCAGGATCGGCAGGATTATCTTTATGGGTCAGTTACCTGAAGCTTTCTGATACACAGATCGGACTGCTCGGCGCATTTAGCGCCAACGCCATCTCGGCAGCAATCGGAGCGCTGCTCGGAGGCTTTTTGGCCGATAAAATTGGCCGAAAGGCTGTCTATACGAACAGTATGCTGGTTTATGCACTGGGGATTTGTTTAGTATTGTTCGGCACCAGCTTCCCCTTTTTGTTAAGCGGTTACATGATTATCGGTTTATCGGTAGGAGCTGATATCACAGCTTCCTGGACGATCATCGCGGAGAACGCACCTAAGAAAAACAGGGCCCGTCATTGCGGTGTTGCACAGGTCGCATGGGCTGCGGGAGCGGTTGTGGTCCTGCTGCTGTCGGTCCTGCTCGGTGATTTAGGCTTATTGGGCAATAAAATCGTGTTTGGGCATTTGCTCGTTATCGCACTGATCACTTATGTTCTGCGGAAAAGGCTGCCGGAATCCGATGCCTGGCAGGATCAATCCGAATCGGCTCAAGCCGTCAGAAAGCCGAAGACGTCTTATCTCGATTTGCTTCAGCCTAAGTATTTGAAAAGCATTTTATTTTTAATGGGCGTGTACTTAATTTGGAATCTGGCAGCAGGTGTCATGGGGTTTTTCATGCCTTACATTTATCAGCAGGTCGGCGGTGTGTCAGCGACCATGGCAAACATTTTGCAGATGGGGCTGTTTATTTTCACCGGGCTTGGCGTCGCTTTTATCTTCATGCCGTTTGCAGACAAATACAGGAAGACAGTGTTTGGGGTCTCAGCATTTGCAGCGGTGATCGGCTGGTCATTGTTTCTGCTTCCGGCAGAAGGCATGCCGATCCTCATCCTCTTTATCGTGATGATCGGCATGAACAATGGGGCCGGGCAACAGGCCAACTATCAGTTATGGGCGAGTGAAATTTTCCCGACGGAATATCGCGCGTCTGCACAAGGCTTGATGTTCTTCCTCGTTCGTATTTCAATCGGAGCTTGGAGCCTTTTCGTTCCAATGATCATCTCGAATTTTGGAATTGCATTTATGGCGGCCATTCTCCTTGGATGTGTAACGGCCAGCATGCTCATCGGGCTCTTTTTTGCACCGAATACATCCGGTAAGTCGCTTGAAGAAATTCAGGAAGAGCTGTACGGGACTCCTCCGGCTCAAGCTGGGCAAGTGCAAACAAGAAAAATTATGTAACTATTTTTGAAGGAGTGGCTATCAATGAAATTACGCATTGGTGTTATTGGTACAGGAGCAATCGGAAAAGAGCACATCAACCGCATCACGAATAAATTGGCCGGCGGCGAAATTGTCGCGGTCACCGATGTAAACCAGGAGGCAGCTCAGCAAGTTGTAACAGACTACAGCCTGAACGCCAAGGTCTATCCGGATGACGACAGTCTCATCGCAGCCGAAAATGTAGACGCAGTCTTAGTCACAAGCTGGGGACCGGCACATGAATCAAGCGTTTTGAAAGCGATTAAAGCGAACAAATTCGTATTTTGCGAAAAGCCTCTGGCGACGACTGCGGAAGGATGCATGCGGATCGTCAATGAAGAAATCAAAGCGGGCAAACGTCTCGTTCAAGTCGGCTTTATGCGCCGTTATGACAGCGGTTACGTACAGCTGAAAGAAGCGATCGACAACCGGGTCATCGGCGAGCCTCTCATGATCCATTGTGCGCACCGCAACCCGGTTGTAGGCGACAACTATACGACAGATATGGCGGTTGTCGATACGCTTGTCCATGAAATAGACGCCCTGCACTGGCTGATCAATGACGACTACGAATCCGTTCAGGTCATTTATCCGAAAAAATCGAAAAACGCGCTTCCTCATTTGCGTGATCCGCAAATCGTCATCATCGAAACGAAAGGCGGAGTCGTGATCAATGCGGAAATCTATGTCAACTGCAAATACGGCTACGATATCCAGTGTGAAATCGTCGGCGAAGACGGAATCGTGAAGCTGCCTGAACCATCAAGCATCTCTCTCAGAAAAGCCGGCAAGTTCTCGACGGATATCCTTATGGATTGGCAGCGCCGCTTTGTAGCCGCTTACGATGTAGAAATCCAAGATTTCATTGACTCGATCCAACAGAAAGGCGAGGTCAGCGGGCCGACTGCATGGGACGGCTATATCGCCGCCGTGACGACGGACGCCTGTGTGAAAGCTCAGGAATCCGGACAGAAAGAACCTGTGGCGCTTCAAGAGAAACCGGAATTCTATCAAACGTTTACGACTGTTCAAAAATAAAAACTTTCCGAGGAGTGATAAGTATGAAATTAGCATTGGATCCATCGATGTATCGCGATGATTTAACTTTGGAGGAAACGGTCTATAAAGCGGCGGAGCTTGGCTACGAATATATCGAACTATCGCCGCGCGAAGATTTTTGTCCATTCTATAAATATCCGAAAGTCGATTCAGCTAAAATCAAACAATTAAAGCGGCTTTTAAGAGATACCGGTGTTAAGCTTTCATCGCTCCTTCCGCTTTACCACTGGGCCGGTCCTGATGAAGATCGCCGTCAGGCAGCTGTGCGCAATTGGAAAAGGGCAATCGAAATTGCGGTTGAGCTAGAAGTCGATTTGATGAACAGCGAATTCAGCGGTTCAAAATACGATCCTTTAACAAGTGAAGAAAAATTTATCAAATCCATGGATGAGCTTTTGCCAGTCTTTGAAAAAGAAGGCATTAAACTCAATCTTCAAGCCCATCCATACGATTTTATCGAAACACACAAAGGTGCGATGGATATGATCCGAGCGCTTGACAAGGACTGGATCAATCTTGTCTACTCGACTGCGCACACGTTCTTCTATGACGACGGAAAAGGCGACATCGAGACCATGTTTGACGAAGCCGGCGACCGCCTCACACATGTTTTATTCGCAGATACTTATAATCATAAAGCGGCTCATGGCCTTCGCTACATCGTCAATCCGCCTGACGCGAAAGTAACGGTTCACCAGCATTTGGACATTGGCCAAGGCGAGGTCGATTTTGATACGATTTTCAGAAAGTTGAGAGAAATGAAGTTCGACGGAATTGCGACGAACGCCGTGTTTGCCTGGGTTGACGAAAGAGCGGATGAATCAAGCAGATTCATGCTTGAAAAGCTGAAACAGGAATTACTAGGATAAGCCCCTTGAGTTCGGCGCCCTGCCGAACTCTCTCTTCACAAGGATATTTAGATAAGGAGAATCTAATATGAAGCTATGCTTTAATGAAGCAACGACGTTGGAAAATTCAAACCTAGCAAAAGACCTCGAATACTGTGAGAAGCACGGATACGATTATATCGAAATCCGGACGATGGATAAGCTGCCCGAATATTTAAAAGACCATTCTCTCTCAGAGTTAGCCGAGTATTTTCAAACGCATCATATTAAGCCGCTGGCCTTGAATGCCCTTGTCTTTTTCAACAACCGCGATGAAAAAGGGCACCGTGAAATCATCGAAGAATTTAAAGGCATGATGGAAACATGCAAAACGCTTGGTGTGAAATATGTGGTCGCGGTACCGCTTGTCACCGAACAAAAAATCTTAAAAGAAGATATTAAAGCGAGCTCCGTCGAAGTGCTGACAGAGCTGTCAGACATCGCGGAGCCGTACGGTGTAAAGATCGCTGTCGAGTTTGTCGGTCATCCGGAGTGTACAGTCAATACGTTCAGCCAGGCCTATGACATCGTCATGACCGTGAACCGCGATAATGTCGGCCTTGTTCTTGACAGCTTCCACTTCCATGCAATGGGTTCGGATATTGAGGATTTGAAAAAGGCGGACGGCAAGAAGATTTTCATTTATCATATCGATGATACGGAAGACTTCCCAATCGGCTTTTTAAGAGATGAAGACCGCGTTTGGCCGGGACAGGGGGCCATCGACTTGGATGCACACTTATCAACTTTGAAAGACATCGGTTTTTCGGATGTCGTGTCAGTTGAATTGTTCAGACCTGAATACTATAAGCTGAGCGCGGAAGAAACGATTCGAACGGCCAAAGAAACAACAGTTGAAGTTGTTTCAAAATACTTCAAGATTTAATACGGGATAGGAGGGGTGAACGTGGCTTTCGTTTCCATGAAAGAACTTCTTCAAGAAGCAAAGGAACATCATTATGCAATCGGTCAATTTAATATTAACGGCCTTCAATGGACAAAAGCGATTCTACAGGCGGCGGAAGAGGAACGCTCACCTGTCATCGCAGCCGCCTCAGACCGGCTCATCGATTATTTGGGCGGATTTAAGACGGTTTCCGCAATGGTTGCGGCTTTGATTGAGGAAATGTCGATCTCCGTTCCCGTCGTCCTTCACCTTGACCATGGCAAAAATCCGGAGCGCTGCAAGCAAGCGATTGACGCCGGTTTTAGCTCAGTCATGATCGACGGCTCGCATTCACCAATCGATGAAAACATCGCCATGACAAAAGAGGTCGTGTCATACGCCGGAATTCGCAATGTTTCGGTTGAAGCAGAGGTTGGCACCGTAGGGGGCATGGAAGACGGGCTCATCGGCGGGGTGCAGTATGCCGACATCGGTGAATGCGAACGCATTGTCAAAGAAACCGGTATCGATGCTTTAGCAGCCGCGCTCGGCTCTGTTCATGGAAAATATCAAGGCGAGCCTAATTTAGGATTTAAGGAAATGGAAGAAATCTCACGGGTGACGGACATTCCGCTTGTTCTTCATGGAGCTTCGGGCATCCCGGCTGATCAAATCGCTAAAACGATCCGTCTGGGCCATGCGAAAATCAACATTAATACCGAATGCATGGTGGCCTGGACCGAGAAAACGCGCAGCATGTTTAAAGACAATCCCGATTTATATGAACCCCGCGCCTATATGACGCCAGGGATCAGCGCAGTCAAAGAAACGGTCAAACATAAAATGAGAGAATTCGGGTCATCCGGAAAAGCGGTATGCACCCAAAAGATAGAAATATAATCTAGATCAATATCACCTCCACTCACTTATCGAAGTGAGTGTTTTTTTTGTGGGCAGTATTTGTAAAGATATTCTAAAGGTTCAAAAGAATGATTGACTGTAATTGATATAATAGTTATAATTTCCCTCATAATCCATTTTGATCAGAAAGGATTTTATTTTCTGAAAATAAATGACAGCAAGACAATAACAAAATCAGGTGATTGCGCTATGCGGACAAACGTTTTAAAGTATCGGGTTCATATTTTATTTATCGTATTATGTTTGATCGGCGGGACGACATGGGCTTTTCAAAAAGCCGGGTTGAGTGACAGCCTTCCATTTTGGTCCGCGGGCATGCGGTTTATGATCGCAAGCATTTTGATCGCGGCGTTTCTTTTGATACGAAGGCAGTTTGTGCTGTCAAAGGAACTGCTGGTGCTGTCGTTTTTGAACGGCATCATGTATTTTTCCGTTCCGTTCGGATCTGTTTATTGGGCCTCTCTTTATTTGCCGAGCGGGTTGGTGTCTATATTAGCGGCAAGCATTTCAGTCTTTGCCCTGATGATCAACCGCCTCGTTAAGGGGACACCGGCGACGAAATTGCAAAAATGGGGGATATGCCTTGCTTTGCTCGGCATTACAATCGTGTTTGGCAATCAGCTGTTGATCAAAGTCGATGTTATTGAAATCGTCGCAATGATTGTGATTTTGAGTGCGATGTTTGGCTCGGCTTTTATTCAAATCAAAGTACAGCAAAGAATTCGTTCGCTTCCGATCTTAAGCTTTAACTCCCTTTCAATGCTGAGCGGCGGAGCGGTATTGCTCATCAGCAGCCTCATCTTTGAAAGCGGGACAAGAACGTTTTCCGGCGTGAGCCTTTATGCGCTGCTTTATCTAGCGGTTGTCGGCTCGATATTGGGTTTTTGGATCAACATTTATCTGCTTAAAAAATGGCACATCTCAAAAGCGACTTCCCACTTGTTTATCTCCCCTGTCATTGCGCTTTATATCGGATTTCTGTTTCTGGATGAAAAACTGAATGCGAATATTTATTTAGGAACGCTGTTTGTCATATTCGGTGTGATGTTCATCAACTTAAAAAAAGAAGAGAGGATCGCGAAAATTGACGATACGAAACAAAAACTTGGCCATCATTTGTCAAAATAAGCACTTGCCATTTATTTTTGAAGAAGCTGAGCATTTAGGATTGAAGGTCACGTTCTTTTACAATTCAGCCGAAGATTTCCCGGGCAATCTTCCGGCTGTGGAACGCTGTGTGCCGCTGCCGTTATTTGAAGATGAGGAAGCGGCGCTGGAAATCGTCAAACAGACATTTGTCGAATTTCCGTTTGACGGCGTTATGACACTGTTTGAGCCGGCATTGCCTTTCACGGCAAAAGCCGCTGAAGCTTTGAGTCTGCCGGGGCTTCCTTTCACAACAATGGAAAACTGCCGCAATAAAAATAAAACCCGCAGCATCCTTCAGCAAAACGGCCTGAATACGCCGGTTTTCCACGAGTTCCATACGCTCGCTGACCTCGAAGACAGGAAACTGACTTATCCATTAGTCGTCAAGCCGGTCAACGGCTTTTCAAGCCAGGGCGTCGTCCGTGTTGATGATCGGAAGGAGCTTGAGGAGGCCGTCCGGAAAGTCGAGGCCGTCAACGAGACGGACCTTAATCGATTCGTACACGGCAAAACGGGCATCGTAGCCGAGCAATTTATCGATGGGCCGGAATTTGTGATTGAAACGCTGTCGATCCAAGGAAATGTACATGTTCTTTCGATTGGATACAAAGGGAACAGCAAAGGTCCGTTTTTTGAAGAAGGCGTCTATATTGCTCCGGCTCAATTGAAGGAAGAGACGCGCCTTGCGATTGTCAAGGAAGTGACAGGCGCCGTCTCAGCGCTGGGCATTCATCAGGGGCCGGCTCATACAGAGCTGAGGCTGGATAAGGACGGAACACCTTATGTTATCGAGGTGGGCGCCAGAATCGGCGGTTCAGGGGTTTCCCATTACATCGTCAAAGAGAGCACGGGCATCAATTTTATGCAGCTTGTCTTGCAAAACGCAATAAAGCCGCTGGAGAGCAGCGAGTTTAAAGAAGAGATCCGGCCTGTAAAGACGGCCGGCAATTATATCATTCCTGTACAGGGCTCCGGCACTTTTGAAAAAATTGACGGACTGGAAGAAGTCAAACAGAGGCCGGAGGTAAAGCGGGTGTTTCAATTTATTAGAAGAGGCGTGGAAATTCTGCCGTACCCGCATTTTTCCGGTTATCCCGGTTTTATATTAACAAGCCATCATTCATATGAAGAATGCGCAGCTTTCTACCGGGAACTGGATGATGAGCTTCATATCATATATCAAAATAATTTGACGGGTACAATAGGAGGTTAAGATGATCTCGACTAAAGTGCAGGAAGAGCAAGCCGTGATGATTGTCCATACGCTCGGTCCCAAAGGCACGAACTGCGAAAAAGCCGGCCTGCTTTGGCTAAAAAACAAAGGGGTCCGCGGGGAAGTCAGGCTTTATGAAACGCTGGAAGAAGCGCTGCCACATGTTAAATCGACAGAAAATTCAGTCCTTTTAGGCTGCGCCGTTTACCCGTTTTTGCATCAAATTGTATTTGAGAATCTTGCTGATTTAAAGATCATAGACAGTTTTGTGATGCCGACATACAACATGGTTTTTGCCGCAAAACAGCACACGATGGCATCAGACATTCAAACTGTCGCTTCACACCCCGCTCCCGCCCATCTGGCGAAGCTGTTCAGCAGCCAAGTCCAATTTGTCACCAGCAATGCACAAGCGGCCCTGGCCTGTGCTTCAAACGCGGCTGACGGCTGTATCACGACGATTAAAGCAGCTGATGAACACGGTTTGAAAGTCATTCAAGATTTTGGGGAAGTGCCAATGTGTTTTACGATCCACGGGCTTAAATCAATCGAAGGAGGAAGCCGATGACGACATTGACAGGGGACATTGTAAACTTGGTCAACGAGCAGATTGTACCGAACATTCATGAATTGCAGACGTACCAAAATGATAAAGGACAGATTACAGAGCATCACGAAAGGGCGGAACAGCTTCTGCTGCAATTAATAGAAGACGCTGGAACCATTTATGAAGCGGTTCACCTAACGGCTGCAAAAGAGGCGTTTAAACAGGACGTCTTGGACTGGATCGGACGCGGATTAGGAGAGACGCCGTATTTTGACCGGTTATTGACGGCTTACCGGGCTCCGAATGATCAGGAAACGACCTTTTTCGCGGCGCCGATCGTGACGCCGAATGGGCCACATGCGAAAGGCTGTTATTTTGAAGCCTTTTTGGCCGTTCGTGAAGAACCTGCGATGATGAGGCCGATAGAAGAGGAGCTGCCCCATCCTGAAAACGGCTGTCAATCGCTCAAGCTTCTCGCCGGAACAAAGGGGTTCACGGAAGAAAAATGCATCGTATTCTTCCCGGAAAATGTGAAAACAAAAGAGAAGATTACATCACAGACATTCGCGATTTTCTATTTTAATAAGTTTTATCACATTTACCATGAGGACACGCTGAAAAGAGCGAGGGCCATTTTTGAACATGCGCCTTTCAAGTCGGCTCAGCTTTCCCCCGACAGCACATATGAAGCAAGGGTACTGTGGGGCTACCTTCATGACTATTTTCATCATTGCGGAAAAAAACCTTTTCATCTGCATATTCAGGCGAAAATGAATTTTTTCGCAGGCATTTTAGAAGAAGTCAAGGTCGATTGCCAAGCGATCCTCACCTTGTGGGAGCGGCAATATGACGGCTGGGAGGAAATTATCGAATTTGTTTTGTATGAACGGCTGCTGCGCTATCCGAGCCAGCATAATGCAACGCAGAATTTTGATTCCGGGACAGGCTATTTTCTGTTCAGCTGGATCATTGAAAACGGCCGTTCCATTCAAAAAGGAGAAGAGAAACCCGTGTCGCTTGACCTTTCCCGATGCATGGACGATTTAAAAAAGCTTGTGGCTGAAATCGAACAGCTGGAAGAGACCGAGGATGACTCGGCGTACAAAGAGGCAGCGGAACGCTATGTCAGACAATACCTGCCTCCCGGACGGGAAGGCGAGCGGTTCAGCGTCCCGGAACAATATTTCATTGACGAGATCAATAAGAAAATCGAAACCGCCCGTCTTCGGTTTGAGCGGGAGAGACTGGAAGCGTGAAGCCGGCATTAAGCAAAATCGGAGAAAAAATGAATGAGAAGACAGGGGTCAGGGCTGTGATGAACGATATTCAGGAAGTCCTGGCCGGCGGAGAGCGGTCATACATTAATTTAAGTGCGGGCAATCCAATGATTTTGCCCGGCGTGTCAGCCATGTGGAAGTCGGCTCTTGCCAATCTGCTTGACGATGACAGGTTTTCTTCGGTAATCGGCCAATACGGATCGAGCTATGGGACCGATGAACTGATTGAAAGTGTTGTCCGCTTCTTTTCAGAGCGGTATCGCGCCGACATTCGAAAAGAGAATGTGCTGATTACAGCCGGAAGCCAGCAGCTGTTTTTTCTGGCGATTAATTCGTTTTGCGGAATGGGAAGCGTGTCTGTGATGAAAAAAGCCTTGATACCGATGCTTCCCGACTATTCGGGATACAGCGGAGCGGCGTTGGAGCGGGAGATGATTGAGGGGATTCCTCCGCTCATTTCGGTATTGGATGATCATACGTTTCGATATGAGCTCGACCGTGAGGCGTTTTTAGAGAGGATGCGGACTGATCCGTGCATTGGCGCTGTCTTGCTTTCACGGCCGAACAATCCTTGCGGAAACATCTTGCCTGGCGAACATGTAGCATTCATTTCTGACGCCTGCCGAGAAGCGAATGTTCCGCTGTTCATTGATTCCGCATATGCTCCGCCTTTTCCGGCGATTCATTTTATCGACATGGAACCGATTTTCAACGATCAGATTATCCACTGTATGAGCCTTTCAAAAGCAGGCTTGCCTGGCGAAAGGATCGGAATCGCCATCGGGCCGTCCAGGTATATTCAGGCAATGGAAGCTTTTCAGTCTAATGCGGCGATCCATTCTTCAAGGCTGGGGCAGTATATGGCGGCATCTGTATTGAATGACGGGCGCCTCGCCGACGTGTCGCTAAATGAAGTCAGGCCGTATTACCGCAATAAATTCAAGCTGCTTAAGGAAACGCTTTTAGGCAAGATGCCTGAAGACATCAAATGGTATTTGCACCAAGGGGAAGGGGCGCTTTTCGGATGGATGTGGTTTGAAGACTTGCCGGTGACTGATGCGGCGCTGTATGAGTATATGAAAGCCGACGGAGTCATCATCGTTCCCGGCTCATCTTTCTTTCACCATCAATCCCGGTACATAGCGCATTCGCACCAGTGTATACGAATCAGCTTAACCGCGGCGGATGAAGATATCATAAAGGGAATCGATGTTTTAGCTAAAATTGTGAAGGATGTATATGAGAAGCAGGTAGAATGCTTATAAAAAAACAGAGGCTAAAGCAAGCCCCTGTTTATTCGTCAATTTTTCCGCCGGCATTGGCCTTTCTTTTTCTGCGCCTTGCCGTTGTCAAAATCAGAATAACCGCTGCCGCTATGATCACGATCAGGATGGCAATGTACAGTACATGTTGCTGATTGCTTTCCTGTTTATCATTCGTTTTGGTTTCAGCGGATTTTGCTGTCAGCTGTTGATGGTTTGTAAACAGCTGATGGCTGTCCGTTTCATTAACGACGGTTGCTGCGAAATCATTGCTGTTTAAAAAGTTGATCATTTCTTTTGTGACAGCTGTGCCTTGCCCTTTAAACGGCGCGAAAACAGCCATCGAGTAATTTGAATCCCAAAGCGATGTTTGAGTAAACGCGATTTGTTTCGTCGTTTCATTCAGCATTTGAAAAGATGACACATCAAATGTCCCGTTTTTCGCCGTCGGAACAGCCAATTCGGATGTTTTTTCCTTCAGCAGAGAGAATTGATCGACACTTCCGATGAAGATGATGTTTCTTCCTTTCATGTCATCCGGTTTGACTTCAGAGGATGTTTTCACTGTGAATGCCTGCCTGGCTTCGCTGCCGAAGGAGCCGACCACAAGCGAAAGTTCATGAAGCTTTGATTGATCCGCGTGGTCGGGCAGGATCATCAGCGTTTTGTTGTCCTGATCGCCCGCGTAGGGAAGCGGCCACTCTTGAAAGTTGGCTGAAGCTGACGTGTCGCTGACATGGTAAGACAATGCACTCTGTTTATCGATAAAAATCCATTTGTCATCGTTTGCCGCATAGCAGGGGTTGTTCTCTTTCAAGCCTGAAGTGACAAATTGAATATCGATGTAACGATTTTTTTGCAAAAGTTTCGGATCGACTTTTACAGAAACATGGTAAAAGCCGTTTTTGTCTTCTTTTCCTAAATCGTCAAGTCCGACGGAATGAGGCTGACCATTGATCATGACCTTCAGCTCCGCCTGTTCCGCAGCTAATTCGCTTTGATCGGCCTGCTTTTGAATCGTTTCCGATTTTTTCATTGTAAGTGAAAGCTTTGCAGGTTGATTTTTGTCTAATAGCGCCGGTGCTGGATAATAAAAATGCTCGGAAGATGTCTGTCCGGAACCAATTGTCAAATCCCCCGTCCCGAAATCCTCGAGTGTCAGCTTGCCGCCGTCCCGTTTATTATGCTGCTGCAGTTTGCCGATTGCCAGCGTGTCGCCGCTGAGCTGGGCGGCATACGTTTTGTCGGTGATGACGCTGATTTTTTCAGAAAGAACATCATCAGATGATGCAGCCGCAAACAATACAGGCTGTTGCTTATCCTTTGCTTTAAGCATCCGTTCCGCAAGCAAAAGTTTGTCTCCTTTTGCTTCGAGCTTCGTTTGTTTCAACAGCTTTTTCACTTTGCCGCTCCAGTGATGCTGGACGCCGATCACAATCGTCGGCATGTCGATTTTCGTCAGGTCAGATTCGCCCAAAATCTTCGTACTGATGCTATTGTCAACCATTTTGAGGTAGGCTTCTGTTTTAACTGCAGCTTCGATTTCAGCCGAACTTGGATGGTCCGGAATGATGATTGCCGTTTTTTCCATGGAGCTGCCGGACTGGGCGAACGGATAAGGATAATGTTCGAGCGCAACTCCTTTAGATTCGTTCTTTTCCCCGATATTCAGACGGCTGTCCGGGTAAATTTTGATCCAGTTCCCGGAAGAGTCCTGTCTGACGCAGACGCCTTCATGAACCACACCGTAAAACTTCAGTGATAAGCTGTGAAACCCTTGAGACGACTGGCTTTTGTTTAGCGCGAGTTTCAGCGTTTTCTTCCCGGCATTCCCTGCAAGCTTAACCGTTTTGACCGGTTCGCCATCAATCTCGGCTGTTAAAGAAGACGGTGAAATTAAAAGGTCTGAGGCCTCGTATTCAAGTGTGAGTTGCTGATGGGCAGAGGAGGCGCCCGCTGGAATTTGATACGTCAGCTCGGCGCTGTCTTTTGCCCCGTACAAGGTCAAGAGATCGTTTGTGAGAACTTGCTGTTTGGCTTGTTCCCGGCTGTTTTCCCCGAGGATCGAGCCGTCTACTGTAATGTCTTTGGCCGCCGCAGCTTGTCCCGTCGCCGTGATCAGCATAAGGCTTGCCAGACATATGATGATATACTTCAAAAAAGTCACCCGCTTTTCTTTTGATTGTATCGTTCTGTTTTGTACCATTTAACCTCTTGCTTGAACAGACGGTGCTTGATTTCTACGAATAAAGAATAAATCACGAGCGCAATCCAAGCCTGCGAGTATGTAAAGTACATCAGAAAAACGATGAAAAAGTTCTGCCTGTTCATTTCTGTTTTTTCGATGCTCAGTGTAATCATGACCTCCGTCATAAATAGAAAGAAAGCCAAAACCCATAAGATGATAGATAAAAAACCGAATGAAAGGTGCAGATTATAAAATAAATTGATCACAAAAAGCGCATTTGACATGATGACGCCAAAGAAAAACAAAAAATACGTAAAAAAGAAATAAAACAAATCAAAAATAATCCGTTTTCTCTTCAGCTTGAAAAACTGAGCCAAAAATTTCAGAACGACATACTGGTTGCCACGCGCCCATCTTGTCCGTTGACGCCACCAGACTTTCCACGTTTCCGGCTCCTGTTCCCAAGTGACGGCCGCCGGGAAGAAGCGGATGTGGTAGCCGAGGTTGTAGACCCGGATCGTAAGCTCGGTATCTTCGGCAAGCGCCTGATCGTCCCAGCCACCCAGCTGTTCGATAATGCTTCTCCTGATGGCAAAATTGGTGCCGGGAATCGTGGCGATTTTGAACCATTTCCATCTCCCGCCCTGTGCCATCCATTGAAAACAAATCGTTTCGATGTTAATAAATTTTGTGAGCAATGTTTTCGCCGCATTGATAACGCGGAATTTTCCCACCACCGCTCCGGCTTTCTGATCATTCATGAGCCCGAGGACAAGGTAATAAACCGCCATTTTTTCCGGCGTGTTGTCGGCGTCATATACACAAATGACATCCCCGCTTGATTCGGCAAAACCGCAATTGAGCGCCGTCGATTTTCCCTTTCCGGCATGCGGGGGTTTGGTCACGACCATTTTAATAAAGTCGTATTGTCTGGAAAACTCATCTACGATGTCGCCCGTCCGGTCGGATGAATTGTCGTTGATAACGATAATCTCTAGCAGATCCTTCGGATAATAAAGATTCACCATCGCCTTCAGGGTTTGCCGAATCACGACCTCTTCGTTATGCGCCGGAATCAGAACGCTGACCTTCGGAAGATCCTTCACGTTCTCTTTCCACTTCGGAATGTTCCGTTCGAAGGTCATATAGTGGCGGAATCCGCCCTGCATCAGAAACATGTGATACAGAAGCATGACCCATATTAAGCTTAACGAGACTAGGAACAGAACATTACCCACGTTTTTTTCTCTCCTTAAAGATTCGTTTTTTTAATGTGGCTCTCAAGTAAAGGGTATAGCTCACAAACATGACGACAAACAAGAGTACAATAAGAGAGAGAATCCAAAGCGCCTTTTCCAGCGGGCTTTGCTGGTGATGATCGAAAAACGTTTCAATGGCGCTGACTTTGCTTTTTACTTGAATCGTTCCATCTCCGCTTGTGTGAATTTCCACTTTATCTGTTTTAACGGTTTGCTTTGTCTTTTTAACATCGAGCCATTCGCTGTTCGGAATGCGTTCCATTTGATCAACCAGCTCAGGGAGATATTTCATTCCAAGGTAAGGATGATAAAATGCGCCGGCTACTCCGCCTTCAAAATCGATCATTTGAGAGATGCGTTCCTCGACTTTGCCGAGCGGATTTTGATCCGATTGATCGACATAGCCGATGGTCTCGGGATAGAGCGTCATCCCATGGAGCATAGCCGGATTCGTAACAAAAGGACCGGCGCCTGATGTTTTCCATGTTGTATCGCTAAGCTGAACCTGGCCGAACAAGCTTGTGAAATACTGTGAGGCGATCTGATAGCCGTGCTCTGACATCGTATAGTGCGGCGCTTCAAACGCGAGCGGATACAGCCCTTCCGCGGTGAGATCTTCAATAGCGTTCGTCAGCTTCTGCCGCGTGTACGTTTCCTCATTTTTTCTGAACGGCTTCAAATAGTTTTGATATGCTTCTTCATTTGGAAAGTTTTGTTCCTTTTGCAAAAGGGTCGCGGGCTCTTGCGCATTTTGCGATGTGATCGGCTGATCGGCTTTAGCATCCCAAAACTCGAATCCTTCACCGGTTTCGCTGTAGCGGTATGTATGGGTATACCCGTGAACAATTACACTGCCGCCCATATCCTGCAGCTTCCTCAGCACTTTGACCAGCTTCGGTTTTTCAGACATATAGACTTTGTCGCCCGTTTCAGGATTGACATATACCGGAATCACAGAAAGGATAAATGGAATATTTCGTTTATGAAGATAAGCCCCGGCTTGGAGCAGCAGTTTTTCATCCGACATTGGGCTGATATCCTCAAGCCGCAAATATAACAGCGTGCTGTCCGGGGTTTCACCAAATGCCTGTCTGAGCTGCTTAGCGGCGAGGAGGTTGTTGTTGAGCAAATCGGTTAAACCGATGTACACGTTACTTTTGCCGGTTTTCCATACGAAAGGGTGAGCTTTTCCGTCGTCAGCTTTGTATGTGTACAACGCTTTTCCCTTCAATCCCGATACCTCGAGGACACGAATTCCGCTTTCTAAAGAGGTATCGTTTTCCTCATTTGTGCTGCGAATCTGATACACATTGTCTTCGCTTTTCAGCGAAAGATCTGCAAATTGGCTGAACTGCCCGGCGTTAAAGCCGATCGCTGTCACAGGTTTTTGGAAAGAGCTGATCAGCTGCGCGAGCTTCTTGTTCAGCTTTCTTTTCGTTTGTCCGTAATAGATGACGCGGTCGTTTCCTGCCAGATCCGCAGCTTTGACATCCGTATCATTTACAACGGTCACACGGGATGTAAAATGTCCGGCGATAAGGTCGAGCATTTTCACATCGGCTGATTTTTTGCCATCCAATGTTGAATAGACGATGAGAATGCCGCGCTCCTGCTGCTTTGCCTCGGCGGTGTCCGGAACATGAAAAGCCGCAGCCAGGATAAGTACAGCCGCGTATAGAAGTAATATCCGCTTACAGTTCATTCATCATCATCTCGTTTTCTAGTTCTTCTAAAAATTGCTCAGCAGTCTTTAAATCGTTTTGATATGATAAGTGGCACACGTGGAAGGTCAAGGTGACATACTTGCCGTTTTTCAGCTGGTATGTGTCCAGCTGTTTCTTCAGTTTTTCAAGGACGGCAGGCATATGTTCAACAGGCGTGTGTGTCAGCAGGATGCCGAACCGCTCTTCGGCGGGACGGAATTTTTTATCCGTTTCCCGGACACATGATCTGATTTGACTGCTGACAAATTGAAAGAGACGGTCGGTTTCGTTTTCTCCGTACAGGGATTTGAACTCTTTGAAATAATGCATTTGAAGCAGTAAAAAAACAAACGAGTTGCCATACCGCTCCGCCCGCTTGATTTCTTCCGAGAGCTCCAGCTTCATCCTCTGTTTATTATCAAAGCCTGTCACCCTGTCAATTGCAACGAAGCTATTGATCTCGTCTTGAAGGTGTTTGACAGAGCGGTGAAGTCCGATCGCGATGTCATGGATTCTCCCTGACATGAAGGAGAACAGCAAAAGCGCTATTCCCCAGATGACGAGGGTTTGCAATTCCGTTTCAGACGAAGCGTCTGTGTGAAGAAACATCATCAAAGTTCCGAGAACAAACAGGACGATGATCGTCCCAGACAGTGCGTAAATCGATCCGAGCCATATTCCCGCTGCGATGATGGCAAGTGTGAGGCAAATGATGAGAATGGATTCGGACTGCGGGGCTGAGACATAATGAATGAACAACGCAAGAGCTGCTGCAAGCCCCGTCATATAAGCGAACATTTTTTGCGAATCATTGAATGATATTATCATTTAAAAGCTTCCTTTCGGCTAATAGGGGCAGCAGATTATCAAAAGAATGCGTATCATTTCCGCTCATATATCCCCCATAATACGTCGCGGACGAATCAAGAATTTCAAAATCATTCATTCGATCATACAGCGCTTTGATGACGTCTTGATCTTCGTTTTGGTTGATGAAAAACAATATCGCCAACGCGTAGACGGATGGAGATTCGTATTGAACCGCCGGCTTTTTTGTATCGATCGAGTACCGGCCAAACAGTTTGCCGCCGGTTTGAAACGTCTGTTTGAGCCAATCCGCTAATACAGCGGCTTTTTGATCCTTCGGCGGTAAATGCCAAGCTGTGTAAAGCTGATCAATGAGATTGACTTCATGGTCATAGGTATATGCTTTCGTTTCTGTACTGTACACTTTCGGGAGAAAACCGTTTTTCAAAGGGGCGCGGTAAAGAATGTTGGCGTTCCGCCTTTCGGTTTCCTTATCTATCACTCCGTTTTTTTTCAAGACGGATAGCGCATCTGGCATGATATAGGAAAGCGTGACATCCTTTGATGCGGATTGGGAGGCGGAGTCGTAAAAGTCCGTCAATATCCCGTTGTTCAGGTTGTGTGTTTTTAATGCGGAACCGATGTTCAGAGCGGTGTGTTTATACTCGCTGTTTCCCCATAGAGCTGCCGCTTGATCGAGGCTCACCATGATTCTGAGATCATCGATCAAGGCGTTTACCCCGCTTGCCTGGCCGTTTTGGATTTGCCATGAGACCAGGTTGTTTTTCATAAGGAAGGATTCGGTCAAGTGCTGATATTGCTCATGAAAATGCTCGCCGTCTTTTTTGCTGATCAAAAACGCCATCCACAAGCCAAGCGATTCCGACAAGTAAACAGGCTCGTCAGAAAAGCTGGTTTTGATCAGCCCCTGATCGCTCATTAAATGATGGTAAACGAAGTGTTCGGCAGGCTGCAGCGCTTCATTATTTTTGTCGTCATCTGGCTGATCTTCAGCTTTGATACAACCGACGGCCAGACTGACGGATAAAAAGCACAGGATCACACCAATCCATATATACCTCATGGGTGCTTTCACAATAGATCACCCCGGATGTTTTTTTGAGAATGATTTTGACTTATTTATTATAAATGAAAAAATGGAGATTGCTAGATTTTTTGATCTTTTTGGACTATCCAAAAAGAGGTCGTAAGTCCAATAATAAAATGTTTTTCCAGCAATAGTAGGATTTTTGTATTGATTTTCACGAGAAATACCAAAAGAAATGAATGGAGGACGTGAATGGATAGCCTGTGTGAGACCAGAGTGATCAGAAAAAATCTTGGTGAGGGATTGATTCAGCTATGAGATGAAACCGTGTTTTACCGGCGGACAGGCGCAGCTGAAGCACGCTTGCCTTTTGTTTGATCAGCACTCGGATGACGCCAGTATGCCTTGAACAAGCTGAAGAACTGACAGCAGCAGAAGATGCATATATAACGGATAAAGACATGACATGGGCATATGTGGTGTCGCATGGGCGGCATACGGGGCGTCTTTTTGCAATTCAGCTGGATGAGATGGAGCATGAACCTATATAATATGGGTTAAAGCGTTACTAAAGGGGAGGAACGTGATGGACAAGGAAAAACAGCAATTGAGCATTGAAGCTGCGAGGCTCTATTATCAGTCTGACTACAGCCAGCAGCAAATCGCCGAACAGCTGCAGATTTCAAGACCGACGGTATCAAGGCTGCTGCAGTTCGCCAAGGAAAAGGGGTATGTCCAAATTCGCGTCATGGATCCGTTTGAAGATATGGATGCGCTCGGTGCGATGCTTGAGGAAAAATACGGGCTCCTTGAAGCGCATGTTGTCTTTTCGCCGACTGCGGATTATACGACCATCACGCATTATCTCAGCCGTTTCGGGGCCGAATACATGCACGGCGCAGTCAAGGACGGCGACATTGTCGGCGTCAGTTGGGGGACGACAATGTACCAAATCGCCCAAAATATGCAGCCCAAACAGGTGAAGGGCGCAGAGGTCGTCCAACTGAAAGGCGGAATCAGCCACTCCAGTGTCAACACCTATTCGTCTGAAACGATTCAGCTGTTTGCCGAAGCCTTTCAAACGATGCCGAGGTATTTGCCGCTTCCGGTCGTGTTTGACAATCCGGAAGTCAAACAGATGGTAGAGCGGGACAGGCACATTAAGCGGATCATAGAAATGGGCAAACAGGCGAACATTGCGTTATTTACAGTCGGCACAGTCCGTGATGAAGCCCTGCTGTTCAGGCTGGGGTATTTTCATGATGAGGAAAAAGCCCTTCTGAAAGAACGTGGAGTCGGCGATATTTGTTCGCGCTTTTTTGATGCGGAGGGAAACATTTGCAGCCATGCTATCGACTCGCGGACGATCGGCATTGAATTGGCTGACTTGAGGGAAAAAGAACGGTCGATTCTCGTAGCGGGCGGCAGCCGGAAAAAATCCGCTATTCATGGTGCACTAAAAGGCAAGTATGCTAATGTGCTGATTATTGATCAGCATACGGCGAAAGAACTGCTAGATGATTAAAGTGTCCAGGAAGAACAGCCTGGATTTTACTTTATTTTCTATTGAACAAAATTTCATATGATAATTTACATCTGTTCAAAAATCGGTTATGCTGAAACTATCTTATACAAAGGAAGTGCTAGTATATGACGATTGCAAATCTCATTGATCATACAGCATTGAAACCGCATACACAAAAATCCGAGATTAAGAAATTAATAGAAGAAGCGAAAACACACCAATTCGCTTCAGTTTGCGTCAACCCGACATGGGTTGAATTCGCCGCCAAAGAGCTGAAAGGAACGGAAATCGATGTTTGTACAGTCATCGGTTTTCCGCTGGGCGCCAACACGACAGAGACAAAAGCGTTTGAAACGAAAGACGCTATCGCAAAAGGCGCGACAGAGGTGGACATGGTCATCAACATCGCCGCATTAAAAGACGGCGACGATAACTTTGTCGAAGCGGACATCCGCGGGGTCGTTGAAGCCGCAAAAGGTAAAGCGCTTGTTAAAGTCATCATTGAAACGTGTCTGTTGACAGACGAAGAAAAAGAGCGGGCCTGCCGCTTGGCTGTTGCTTCCGGTGCCGACTTTGTCAAAACTTCAACCGGGTTCTCAACCGGCGGAGCGACAGCGGAAGACATCGCCCTCATGCGGAAAACAGTCGGACCTGACATCGGTGTCAAAGCATCCGGAGGCATTCGAACAAAAGAGGATGTTGAAAGCATGATCTCAGCCGGAGCGACCCGGATTGGTGCAAGCGCAGGCGTTTCCATCGTCAGCGGAGCAGAAGGAAAAAATGAAGATAACTACTAAGATCCAGCGTGGCGGGAAGCGAAAGCTTCCTGCGCGCAGATACAAAAATGTAAGCGAATACATCGCCAGGAGGATCAAAACATGAAATATCTTATCGGGCTCATCGGTTTATTTGTCGTCTTAGGGCTTGCATGGCTGGTCAGCAGCGGAAAGAAAAGAGTGAAGTACCGTCCGGTTATCGTCATGATCGTGCTGCAATTCGCATTGGGATATGTTTTGCTGAACACGGGCGTCGGAAACTATCTCGTCAGCGGGTTTGCCAAAGGCTTCGGGTATTTGCTTGAATATGCCGCAGAAGGTGTCAATTTTGTCTTTGGCGGGCTGGTGAATGTGAATGAATCCACATTCTTCATCAGCGTGCTTCTCCCAATTGTTTTTATTTCTGCTTTAATCGGTATTCTGCAATATTGGAGAATCCTTCCGTTTATTATAAAATATATTGGTCTTGCGCTTAGCAAAATCAACGGGATGGGCAAACTTGAGTCATACAATGCCGTGGCCTCGGCGATACTGGGGCAATCTGAAGTATTCATTTCGTTAAAAAAACAGCTGGGCCTGCTGCCTAAGCACAGACTTTACACGCTGTGCGCTTCAGCGATGTCAACCGTCTCGATGTCAATCGTCGGCGCCTATATGACGATGCTGAAGCCAGAATACGTTGTCACCGCGCTCGTCTTGAACTTATTCGGCGGATTTATTATCGCTTCGATTATCAATCCTTATGAAGTCGATCGAGAACATGATATGGTAGAGGTACAGGAAGAGGAAAAACAATCCTTCTTTGAAATGCTGGGCGAATATATTATGGATGGCTTTAAAGTCGCCGTCGTCGTGGCCGCCATGCTGATCGGATTTGTCGCGATCATCGCAATGATTAACGGCATTTTCAGCGCCGCACTAGGCATATCATTCCAGGAACTGCTCGGATTTATTTTTGCGCCGTTTGCCTTCCTGATGGGTATTCCATGGCATGAAGCGGTGAATGCTGGAAGTATCATGGCAACCAAGATGGTCTCAAATGAATTTGTCGCGATGCAGTCTCTCGCACAAGGCAGCTTCCATTTCAGCGGCCGCACCGAAGCGATTGTTTCTGTCTTCCTCGTCTCATTCGCCAATTTCTCATCGATCGGTATTATCGCCGGCGCTGTTAAAGGACTAAATGAGAAACAAGGAAACGTCGTCGCACGCTTCGGCTTGAAATTGCTGTACGGCGCAACGCTCGTCAGTTTCTTGACAGCGACCGTTGTAGGATTGATCTATTGATAAACATTGAAAAAAGGACTGGTGATCACAATGAGAATGGTTGATATCATCACTAAAAAACAAAATGGAGAAGAATTGACAACAGAAGAAATTCAATTTTTCATTAAAGGCTACACAGACGGCAGCATTCCAGACTATCAGGCGAGCGCTCTGGCGATGGCCATCTATTTTCAGGACATGACGGACAGAGAACGGGCCGATCTCACAATGGCGATGGTCAACTCTGGCGAAACGATCGACCTTTCCGCGATTCAAGGCATCAAAGTCGACAAACACTCAACTGGAGGCGTCGGCGACACGACGACGCTCGTACTTGCGCCGCTTGTCGCAGCTCTCGACGTCCCGGTCGCCAAAATGTCGGGCCGCGGACTTGGTCACACAGGGGGAACAATTGACAAGCTCGAAGCGATCAAAGGGTTTCACGTGGAACTTTCTAAAGACGAATTCATCGAGCTCGTCAACCGCGACAAGGTCGCCGTCATCGGCCAAAGCGGAAACTTGACGCCTGCTGACAAAAAACTGTACGCCCTTCGCGATGTGACAGGCACGGTCAATTCGATCCCGCTGATTGCCAGCTCGATTATGAGCAAGAAAATCGCCGCAGGGGCGGACGCGATTGTCCTTGACGTCAAAACAGGCGCCGGCGCCTTTATGAAAACCGATGAAGACGCCGTCAACCTTGCGAAAGCGATGGTCCGCATCGGAAACAATGTCGGCCGCCAAACGATGGCTGTCATCTCCGACATGTCCCAGCCGCTCGGATTTGCCATCGGGAATGCCCTTGAGGTGAAAGAGGCGATCGATACATTAAAAGGGGAAGGTCCGGAAGACTTGACTGAGCTTGTCTTAACATTGGGCAGCCAAATGGTCGTTCTCGCCAAAAAAGCAGAGACTCTTGACGAAGCAAGAGAGAAACTGATCGATGTAATGAAAAACGGAAAAGCGCTGCAAAAATTCAAGGACTTCCTGCAGAACCAAGGCGGCGACAGCTCTGTCGCGGATAACCCCGAAAAGCTGCCTCGGGCTGCCTATAAAATCGACGTTCATGCCAAAGAAGCGGGCGTCGTGTCTGAAATCGTCGCCGATCAAATCGGCGTCGCGGCCATGCTGTTGGGCGCCGGCCGCGCAACAAAAGAAGACAAAATCGACCTCGCCGTCGGCATCATGCTCCGCAAAAAAGTCGGCGACGCAGTCGAAAAAGGCGAACCATTGGTTACTCTATACGCAAACCGCGAAAATGTCGATGACGTCATCGCAAAAGTCTACGACAACATCCAAATCTCCGAAAAAGCCGAAGCGCCGAAGCTCGTGCATACGGTGATTACTGAATAGAAGAACATGCAGAACAGCACATACCCTTGGGTGTGTGCTGTTTTTATATTCATGCGGGCCTTTTTTCTCATTTACCTATTTTAATCTTTCTTGTAGCATGAAATATGTCTTACGTGTCATCTTTTTACATGGACGGAAAGGTATAGATAAATAGGAGGTTTTTTTAAACGTGGTCAAACGAATTCTGGTATCTTTTGGTATTAGTGTTTTAATCTTTATCCTTATTGGTATATGCTCATTTATCCTATATGCCATACTGTCGCATTTTTATATGCAATCTTTTGTGACGGGCGAACCATCCCAGGATGAAGCGCTGGGATGGGGGTATTTGGGTTTGTTGTTTATTTCATTCATATTGGCAATTTTGACAGGTATAATTGGCGGAATCATTTCCTTTTGTATATATTTCAAAAAATTCAGGAAATGGAGCAGTTAAAAGGGAACTGCCGGAAAATCCGGTGGTTTTTAAAACGAATAGTTTGAGAAAACCTTGGGTGAGTGCTGTTTGTTTGATGTCGCAAGATTTGAGGAAGGCATTTGAACTAAACACCTGACGCTATTTCAAAGAACATTGTGCGAAGCTTGAATGGATCAATTGAAGAAAATCCAAGAAAACCAAGCCCATTATCCTATTTACCTAATTTGGATGATATTGTAATATGAAAATGGTCTGATTTATAAGAACGTTAGATTCACCCATAAAGCAACAATATACCTAACGGAAATACAGGGGAATAAGCGAATAGTAACGTGCGGATTTTTATTTCTGAAAAACGAGGTGAACCCGACATGTCAAACCATGCTGCTAAAATCGCTTCTTTGGAAAAAGATATTTCTTCTTTATCTCACAATATAAAGGATACACAAAGCAAAATCGCTGAACTGAAAAAAGCAAAAACAGCTATTACCGGTGAACTTCACACCCTTTCAAACAATGCTACTCTCATCAATCAACCAGATATCACTTCGCATATATGGAATGGAAGACATACAAATCAATTTATCAATATTAGATCAAATATTGCACACAGCTATCAAAATATACAGAGACAAACAGATGGTCTGATTTCACATATTGAACAGGAGATTGAAAATCTTGAACTGCAAATCTCTAATATGGAGATGTTTCTAAGCATACAAAAACAACAGCTTACAGATATAAAAAAACAAGTCAATCATTGAGGTGAAAGAATGGCAGAAATAAAGGTAAAAGCAGAAGAAGTCAAAACGGCGTTTTCAAACCTTCAGACAAAAATCAGCGCACTTTCGATATCAGGTTCAAAAGCCGATATCGCTAATTCTTCAATGGATGTAGTGAACAAAATAAAAAAAATCGAAAAGGAATACGAGCAGCTATTAAAAAAATACAAGGAGGCGCTATCTTCAGTTGAAAAGGACGCATGGTCAAACATTAAAGTCCTGATTGATACTGATAAAAACATCTCTCAAAAAATGAAATAAGGAGGGCTGGTTTTCTCTTGAAAGTTTTAGATGTCTCTGAAGTCATTGACGCGATAGACCAATTGATTAAGGAAAAAAAGCAAGAGGAAAAAGAAATCAATGCCATAAGGGAAAGTGTACAAAAAATTGCAGAGCTTGATGATGCATTAAAAGGAGAAGGCGGAAATGCGATCAAAGAACACTTTTCGGTTCTTCATCTTCCCGTGCTGCTTTATTTTCAGCACTTTATTGATCAATACATACAGAATTTAAAAGATATTAAAGCAAAAATCAGAACTTATGAATCAACAGAAGGTTTTGTAAAAGAAGAATTTCTGACGCATGATGTCAAAAAGGGCTTAACAGAACTGAAACGTCAAACGAATGATACGGTTGATTCGATTAATGACGAATTTGATAAAATCAGCCACTTGATTGGGGGCGGATCTATCTCTTTGGCATCATTTAATGAGCATATTTCCGAAGCAAAAAAACATGTGAACGACACAGTGTCTGATTTAAAAGAGCTTGATCGCGATACTAATTCTATATTAAAACAATCGTCACATTCGATCGCTCAGCTATCCAAGCTCACTGAAAAGGTGAACACTTGGTCAAAGGGAGGCGCGATCCTATCTAAAAAAACGATTAAAGAGGTTGAAAACTACTTTTCTGAAACAGATGTCGTTAAACAGATGATTGACGAAGCCGTTGATTTAGCAGAAAAACAAGACGATCCGACAATGATGGGCAGAATCGCTGAATGGCTCGATTTAATCGGTACAGGAAACGGCGCTTTGGCCGTAACAAAAGGCGTCATAGCCGTGAATGTACTGGCGACGAAAATGATTGAGCTTGAAAAAGACGGAAAAGGAAACTTCCGCGTGAAAGCCTCTCCGAAATGGACGCAGGGAGCTAACGGAAAATACGATTCCAAGGTGGCTCAGTTTGTTTACAACATCCTGAAAAAAGGCGATCCAAACTCAAGCAAACCAATCAAAAAATGGCTCGGCAAATTTCAAAATAAACCAGGCGGCCTTTTGAGAAAGATTGTTGGATTGGGGCCTAACACAACAAGAATATCATATGAAAAGATTTTAGAAAGCCAAAGTTTCCTAAAGCATAAGCCAGAGGAACTGAAGAGCTATAAGACTAAGGTTGATGTGAAAGGGACTCTTGGGAAGTTTAAGGATGAAGTAGCTCCTGGAAAGTTAGTTAAAAGGGTTCCTGGTTTTGGAACTGCATTTTCATTTCTAACTAATTCGGCTGAATTTTTTAGTGATGATAATCAGGGTAAGTCATTATATGAGAAATCTGGACGTGTGGCAGCAGGGTTGGGAATGGATGCTGGAGTAGCAGGCTTAACTGTAGGAGGTGCAGGGTTAGGTTCGTTGGTATGCCCAGGGCCAGGCACTCTTATCGGGGGGGCAATTGGAGCTGGTGTGGGTATAGTTGGATCTGTATTTTCTGGTGATACTGTGAAAGAATGGGGAGAGGAAGCCGGAGGTTGGTTAGAGGATAAAGGAAAAGAAGCAGGTGAATGGATTAGTCAAAAGGCATCTGAGACTGCAGAAACAATTTCAGACGGAATTTCAAGTGCAAAGGAATTTGTCACTAGTTGGTTCAGGTAATAAGGAGGAGTGTAATGTTAAACTCTAAAATTATATTAACAACAAATGAACTTGTTGCCGCATTGTTATTGTGCAGATATGAAAAAGCTGCTGAGGATATTATTAATGATCAGCAGTTGATTCAAAATGAAAAAGATATTGAACCATTTTCAATTCAAGCCGAAAATCTTTTAAAACAAAGAGGATATTGGGCTGATGAAACAGAATCTAATTTACAAAAAGGGTTAGAAAACCTGATTCACTTACTCATTCAATCAAAGCGAAAAGTTCGCTGTATCCATCGGAAAAGGGTGCTGATTGTACACCATGTTCAAAAAGATGAACTCATTGTGCAGGAGATCGAAAATCAAAATCATAGTTTTTCGATTTTAAGAAGCAGAGAGTTGTTTTTAGAAATGTTGAAAACATTTTATCATTCATATACAGATAAAAAACCAGAACATGAAATTTTTGAAATGGATGAAGATTCATTTGACGAGTTTCACGAGGTTGAAGCTGACGTTATTAAAAGAATGGCGGAAGACCCGAAAACGCATCCGACTATAAGTCAATTTTCCTTTGATTTTTTAGCAAACAACCAAGAGCTCGATAATATTTCTTTTGTAGAAAGTGACTATATTCAAAACCAAACAAGATTAGAACAAGTTGCGTTTTTACTAAGAAGTGATAATTTCATTTGGCATTTAGATTATGAGAATATTAAAAAAGACGGTTCACTATATCTTCAACCGGTGGCAGTCAACGAATACTTTAAAAAAATAGTAGATACAATGAATGAATTTTATGATTTTTAATGGAAAGGGTTTCTATGTATGATATTCTCTTTTAGAAAAAGCCGATTCTTTTGGCTAAGAAGCAATTTTATTCTTTTGTTGTTAACTGCTTTATTGTTGATGAATAAACCTTATTGGGAAAAAGACGCCAATGTTATGTTTTTTATGTTTGTTTTCACTGCAGAATTTTTTCTCATTTTGCTTTCTCTGGTATATGGTTTTCAAACTGAAAAAGTAATTCTTAGCCAGAGAAAAAGGGCTTTTAATAAATCAAATTTTGTGCATGGCATTATTGTGTTAATTTTTTTAAGTATCTTTTTTGCCCTTGCCTTGGGAGAGCATATGCCATTTCCAAGCTCATTATTTTATGCTTCTATACTTATTAATGTAATTATGGCAGCGATTTCTTTACTTTTTCCTTCATGGGTAATTAAACAATATGAGTTTAGTATTTATGAAGAATCAAATGGGCTTATAAACGACTTATTACGTTATTTTTTATTTTTTGCTTGGACAATAAATTACGAAGTCCAAATCGTTTTAGCCCGCCTCCCTTTTGTATTACAGCGTCTATTGGGCGTCATTTTCATCGCAGTTTTGCTGTGGGAGCTTACTATGATCGGATTAATTTTTGAAAACAATTGATATTGTAGGTGTTTCTTGCGGCTGCGTCTATTGCAGCCTCTTTTTCAAAGTACAGAAAGGATACACTTTATGTTTTCAATTAAAAAAGGCCTATTTTTTGCAAAGTCTAATGGAATAACTGACAATATTTCCTCTCTAATTATGAGGTGCAAGCAGTATTAGCTGTGTTCCATTTTTCTTCAACGTATGATAAGCATTATTTTATTTTCAACACATCTTTGATCTCTTCAATGTTTTAAAATAATTAAAAAGGTGAGATCTTAATAGATGGTTTCAATTAAAAAAAATTTCTTTTTTTGGTTGAGAAGCAATGTGGTGCTTTTACTTTTTTCGTCGCTTTTACTAATTAACAAACCGTATTGGAATAACAATGGAAGTGGAACTTCGTTTTTCTTATTTGTTTTTATTGCAGAATGGTTTTTGATTATACTTGCATTGGTGTATGGTTTTCAAACAAAAAAGATAAAAGCACGTCAAAGCTTTAAAACAACATTATTAAAATCAAATATTATCGTAGGACTATCTGTTTTTTCTATTTTTAGTTTGTTTTTCGGTTTTATATTATCAAGTAGTATTCCGTATCCGAGTTCAATTCTTATAGTATATTTAATTGTGAATATGATTTTCGCCTTCGCTTCTTTACTTTTTCCTACGGTAGTTATTAAGCTATATGAATCAAATGTTTATGATAAAACAAAGGGTTTAATACCTGATTTTTTTAGATATGTGGCTATCTTGGTATCTTCATTAAATTATGAAGTTCAAAAAGTTTTGGCACGTCTTCCGTTTATACTGCAGCGGATATTAGGAATAGTTTTTATTCTAGTGCTAATCTGTTCTATAGCTGGAGCATTATCAGTGTTTGAAAACTAAAGGAAAAATAAATATGTTTTCTATTAAAAAAAGTTGTTATTTTTGGATTAGAAGCAATGCAGTTCTTTTGTTGATTGCGGCTCTTCTACTGACCAATTTATCATGTTGGAATAAATATGAGAATGGCATTTCACTATTCTTGTTTGAATTATTTTCTGAATGCTTTTTAATTTTACTTTCTTTGGTGTATGGTACTAAAACAAAAAAGCAATATACTAGCCCACGAAAAAGGATACTTAAGAAGTCAAATGTGACACAAGGTATTTTAGTATTTCTTTTCATAAGTATCTTTTTTAGTTATGCATTAAATGGAATGGTACCTTTTCCAAGTTCATTGCTTTATATTTCATTAAGTGTCAACTTAATAATGGCTATATATTCTTTAATTGCCCCCTCATGGGTACTAAAAATATATGAATACAATATATATGAAGCACCGAATGGGTGGATAAGCGATTTGCTCCGGTATTTTTTGTTTTTCGCATGGTCGGTTAACTATGAGGTTCAAGTTGTTTTATACCGGCTCCCATTTCTGTTGCAACGGTTATTGGGTATTATTTTTATAATTGTTTTGCTCATAAATATATTTTTGATTTCTTCAATGTTTTAAAGGAGCAATTGAATGTAAAACAGTCGTTTCTTTTGGCTGAGAAGCAATTTTTTTGTTGTTAACAGCTTTTTAAGTTGATTAGGGTGTTTCTTACGGCTGCACTGATTGCAGCCTCTTTTTCATGTCTTTTTGAAATCAGTCATGATTCGCGTATAATCACATTCATAACACCATCATTCACTGGAAATCATATGACCAAAAGGAGTCCATACATGAGCAAAGCCAGTTTTAAAGAATATGCATTAAGCGGAGATATTACGAAAGCGCTCGATCATTTAGGGTATAAGCACCCGACCGAGGTGCAGAGCGAGGTGATTCCCGCGGCGCTTAAAAAGCGGGATGTTGTTGTGAAATCGCAGACGGGGAGCGGGAAGACGGCCGCGTTCGGAATTCCGCTTTGCGAGTTGACCGAATGGGAAGAGAACAAACCGCAAGCCTTGATTTTGACACCGACGCGCGAGCTTGCCGCTCAGGTTAAGGAGGATTTGACGAACATCGGCCGCTATAAAAGAATAAAAGCAGCGGCTGTTTACGGGAAATCGTCCTTTGAACGGCAAAAAACGGAGCTCAAGCAAAAATGCCATATCGTTGTTGGGACGCCGGGCCGCGTATTGGATCACATTGAAAAAGGAACCTTTCCATTAGAAAAACTGAAATACCTTGTCATTGATGAGGCCGATGAAATGCTGAATATGGGATTTATCGATCAAGTGGGAGCGATCATCCGCCATTTGCCTGAAGAACAGCTGACGATGCTGTTTTCCGCAACTTTTCCGGAGGATGTGGAGCAGCTATCTCTTCAGTATATGAAAGACCCTTTGAAAATCGAGATTAAAGCAGGCGGTATGACAACTGCAGACATCGAGCATCAACTGATCATTGTAAATCAAAATGATCCATTTTCGCTTTTAGTGGATCTGATCATTGTTGAAAACCCGGACAGCTGCATCGTCTTTTGCCGCACACAGGAGCAAGTGAATGAGTTGCAGCGGCGCTTAGCCGGTTTGGGTTATCCGTGCGCTAAAATTCACGGAGGTATGCCGCAGGAGGACCGTTTTGCCGTGATGAATCGCTTCAGACGGGGAGCGTTCCGCTATTTAATCGCGACAGATGTGGCGGCAAGAGGTATCGACATTGAGAACATCACACATGTCATCAACTATGAGCTGCCATTAGATCAAGAAAGCTATGTGCATCGTACCGGCAGAACAGGCCGAGCCGGAAGCCGGGGAAAAGCGATTACTCTTGCCAGTCCGCGTGAAAAAAGGATGATCGCTGAGATTGAAGACTATATCGGCTTTCCCATTCCTATGATTGAGGCGCCGTCAAAAGGAGAAATTGCACAGGCAAAAGCGGCGTTTCAAAAGAAAATCAATAGGAAGCCGAAGCTTAAAAAGGACAAGAGCGAACCGTTAAATAAAGAAATCATGAGGCTCTACTTTAACGGGGGAAAAAAGAAGAAGCTGAGAGCCGTTGATTTCGTCGGAACGATTGCTAAAATTGACGGCGTCTCCGCTGAGGATATCGGGATTATCACGATACAAGAGCAAGGTTCATTCGTTGAAATTTTAAACGGCAAAGGGCCGCTCGTCTTAGCTGCGATGAAAAACACGACTGTGAAAGGGAAATTGCTGAAAGTGCATAAAGCGAGGGAATAATCTCAGGCTGCCGACTTTGTCGGGAGCTTTTTTGTTCGTAATAAACCTTGGATAAGCAACATATGATGGATTGTCAAAAAATGAAAGCATTTCAAAGGAAAGGAGAACCAAATATGAAAAAGTGTTTCATTCAAGTCCTTGCATTGCTTTTCATCATGGCTGCATGTTTCGCGCCAAATCAAGCCTCCGCACAAACTCAAAAACCTGTATTTTCGGAAGTGACGGTTCACGATCCATCCATTATCAAAGCGAATGGCACGTACTATGTGTTCGGCTCCCATTTAGCTTCGGCCAAATCGACGGACCTCATGAAATGGACGCAAATTTCCTTGAGTGTCCACAATGGGAATCCCCTGATTCCGAACGTATATGAAGAATTAAAAGAGACCTTTGAATGGGCCGAATCTGATACGTTGTGGGCACCTGATGTCACCCAGCTTGAGGATGGCAAGTTTTATATGTATTACAACGCCTGCCGCGGGGATTCTCCGAGATCTGCCCTCGGACTTGCTGTCGCAGACGACATTGAAGGCCCATACAAAAATAAAGGCATTTTCCTAAAGTCGGGAATGGATGGGATCAGCAATGACGGGACGCCTTATGACGCGACAAAGCACCCAAATGTCGTCGATCCCCACACATTCTTTGATCAAAAAGGATAGTTGTGGATGGTGTACGGCTCCTATTCCGGCGGAATTTTTATTTTAGAAATGGACAAGAAAACCGGATTTCCGCTTCCGGGACAGGGGTACGGCAAAAAGCTGATCGGCGGCAATCACAGCCGGATTGAAGGCGCATACATTCTCTACAATCCTGAAACACAGTATTACTACCTGTACATGTCCTTCGGAGGGCTTGCCGCTGACGGAGGGTACAACATTCGTGTCGCCCGCTCAAAAAGCCCTGACGGCCCTTATTATGACGCAGAAGGCCATGCGATGATTGACGTCCGCGGCAAAGAAGGAACGTTGTTTGACGATCGTTCAATTGAACCGTACGGTGTCAAACTGATGGGAAATTTCTCATTTAGCAATCAAAACGGCTATGTGTCGCCGGGCCATAACTCTGCCTTTTACGACGAAAAAAGCGGCGGGTCTTATCTGATTTTCCACACGCGTTTTCCGGGACGGGGCGAGGAGCACGAAGTCCGCGTCCACCAACTGTTGATGAACAAACAAGGCTGGCCGGTTGCCGCCCCTCACCGCTATGCCGGAGAGAAGCTCGAAAAGGTGAAAACATCAGATGTGATTGGCGCCTACGAATTGGTGCGTCATGGCAAAGACATCTCCGCAGATATTAAAGAATCGAAAGAAATCCGCTTAAATCAAAACGGCAAAATAACCGGCGCAGTAGACGGAACGTGGAAGAAAACAGGACATAACAAAATAGAACTCAAGATCGACGGAAAAACCTACGATGACGTGTTTTTGCGTCAGTGGGATGCGGCTTCTGAGCGGAAGGTGATGACGTTTAGTGCGTTGTCTCGTGAGGGGGGTGCGGTTTGGGGGAGTAGTGACATGCAAAATTAATATAAAATTGAGCGAAACAATTTTAAAAGTTAATCTAGAGAGCTTTATCGACAGGACAGTATATAAAAAGGAAGGAGTGGTTTAACACCACCCTTTTTTTGTTGGCAGGCCTATAATTACATACAGCTGTAAAAATTATTTAAAACAAAACTAAAGTTGAAATATAAAGAAAAACAACCGATAATATAGATGTACTTGGCTTTAATGGAAGAAGTGTGATTTTTTGGGTGGTTACTGAAAATAGTTCGTATTGTTTTTAGGAAAATCGATAAGTTGATAGAGTTTGATATTTGAAAACAAAAATACAATATATTTTTGAAGGGATCGATTAAGTTCTATGTTAATATCATCTTTTATAAATGGTTACAAATCATATAATAAAGCTTATTTTGTTCCCATTACTATAGGGTTACAGGATAAATATACAGTATACATAGGCAATAATGGAGTTGGGAAAAGTGGAATTTTAGAAGCAATAGACGTTTTCTTCAATAATAGAGAGTGGAATGTTTATAAAGGAGCAAAAAAGGATGATGTCTATATTTCTCCGGTTTTCTTGATTAATAAAAAAGAGTTTAATGCAAGGTTTGAGAATCATAATAGATTTAATAGGGCAGAAATAAATGAATTTAAAAATACAATAGCTGATCTAACTAAAATAAGCGACTATATATGGGGTAATTTAGATGGTATTGTACGAGGTAGTTCTCGTAGAGAGCATATAGATAAATTTTTTGAAATGAAAAGAAAATTAGAGGATAGGTATAAAGAAGATTACTATCTATTAGTTATAGGTGTTAAAAGTAATGGGAAAACTACCTTAAATCCCTTTCAAGGGTACTTAGGAAAATTAATTGAAGATTCGGAAAAGAGGATGGATAAAATCAGGAAAATGATTTTGTTACACTACTCTTATGTTTATATTTCAGTAGAACAAAGAGCAAATGATATACTTAAAATTGAAGCGGAACAAATGCAAAAGTTGATGAGTAGGGATGTACTAGAGTTAGTAGATAAAATTATTGAACAACCATTAAATATTGAAGGTAGAAATATTAATTTTTTAAGTTTTATAAATCAAAATCTTGATGAGTTTATGGATGAAATAAATGAGTGAGAAAATAAAATGTATTGATACAAGGTATGATTATGGGGTTAGTGCAAATTATAAAAAACGATTAACAAGGACTGATTTAAGAGATAAAATACTTGAAGCTTATTTTTTAAAGAAGTCATTAAGACATAATCAACGGGAAATTTCAAAATTAAGTTCTGGAGAACAGAGAAAGGCTTTAGTAGACATAGCATATGCTTTTCTTTCTAACTTTAATCAAAAGGAAAAAGAAATCGTGTTAGCTATCGATGAACCAGAAGTTTCATTAAACGTTGCAAACTGCTTTGCTCAATTTACTAGAATAGAGGATTTAGCTAATAAATTTAATAGCCAGATAATAATTACAACACATTGGTATGGTTTTTTACCTATAACAACTAAGGGGCAGTTAATACATTTAGAAAAAAGTATTGATAATTTAAAAATAAACCAATATAGCTTTTTTAATTACTTGGATAATCAAAGAAGCTTTCCAGAAGATGTAGAATTGAAGAGTATGTTTGATTTGGCTACTAGTATCTTAAGCTATATAAAAACAAATGAAATTCATAGTAATTGGATAATATGTGAGGGTGGAGACGATAAAATTTATCTAGACACAATATTACCAGAAAATAAAGAATACAGAATTCTACCAGTTGGCGGCTGTGGAAATGTTGTGAAGTTATTCAACCTTTTACTTAATCCACTTCTTATAGATAAGAAAGAGAGAAAAGAGTTTAAAGGAAAGATTCTTTGCATTATCGATACAGATGAGACTAAAATGAATTATAAATTTGAAAATTTAAAAGATATGCCTATATCCTTAAGACGATTGCAGGTGTTTAAATCTAATAATGAAGAAGTTATAAAATTATTAGACGTTGCAAAACAAGGAACCATTTATGAAAAAACAGAGATAGAAGACTGTCTTGATCCACAAATTTATTATAATTCAATAAAAACAGTAATTTTGTCAAGCCAAGACAGTAATATTATAGACTTATTTAATAATTATGAACTCAATAGGGAAAAGAAATTTTCAAAAATAAGCGGAGACAATTCATTGTTGTTACCCAATGGAAATGAAGCATATAGAAGAAAGAATGAGTTAGTTTCTTTCCTAGAGAAGCCCGAAATTAAAATGCTTGTAGCAAAAGAATACAGTCAGGAGTCTCAATCTACAAATATAACACATGCATTAGCCATTGAAATTATAGAGTATTTTGAAGAATCGATGATAACAGTCAGTTAGAAAATGGCTTCTTAAAATTCCTTTAAGTTCAAATTATCTGTTGAAATAAAAAAGATATTGAATTCATTTAATTCCTTGATTGCTATTATTTTGGCAATCAAGGTTTTTTGTGGTTATTTCATCTAGTTAAAGCAACATTTTGACGAATCTTTTCCAATTCGATAACATAAAATAGTTCACGAAGTGTAATATCAAACAAAAAGGATGAGACGCAATGTGTACAAGTATCACGTTGACGACTGCGGGTCGGGAGCATTTATTGGCGAGGACGATGGATTTTGATTTTGAGCTTAACGGGGAAGTGCTGTTACACCCGCGTCGCTACAAATGGAAAAGTGAAGCAGACGGCAGCGAGCATGCCGGCCGGTATGCGTTTATCGGGATGGGCAGAAGGCTCAATAATGCGCTGTTTGCCGATGGTGTGAATGAAAAAGGATTGTCTTGCGCGGCGCTTTATTTCCCGGGTTATGCTGTGTATGAAAGCGAGACTAAAGAGCACTGCCGCAATCTTGCGCCGCACGAATTTGTGACATGGGTGCTGTCGGAATGCGGCGATTTGGAGGAAGTGAAAAAAGCGGCTGTTTCCGTCAACATTGTTGAGAGAGAGGTCAGCTTGCTCAGTACGGTGACGCCGCTTCATTGGCTATTAACGGACCGCTCAGGTGCGAGCATCGTTGTTGAACCGGCGGCCGGAGGCATTCAAATTCATGATAATCCGGTCGGCGTGCTGACGAACAGTCCGGATTTTCCATGGCATTTGACCAATTTGCGCAATTTTATCGGTCTTCAGCCGGGACAGTTTGCCGCGAAGAAGATGGGAGACATGACGCTGTCGGCTTTTGGTCAAGGTTCCGGGCTGTCCGGATTGCCGGGAGACTTTACACCGCCATCCCGTTTTGTCAGGGCAGCAGTTTTGAAAGAGCACATGAAGCCTGTGTCCAATGAAACAGAAGGCGTTTCTGCCGCGTTTCATATTCTCTCCAATATGAATATTCCCAAAGGGATTGTCATGACTGACAATGGCGAAGACGATTATACCCAATATACGTCGGTGATGTGCAGCGAGACGTGCAGCTACTATTTTCACCATTATCAAAACAGGCAGATTCAAAAGGTTTGCTTATTACAGGAAGACCTGAACAGCAACGAATTAAAGGCGTTTCAGCCAAAGCAGGAAGAGACGGTTCATTCTCTTCAATCATAAACGGAAGAAGGAACAACATTGAAAAACAAAGCAGCAAACAGACTCATTTTATTAGGCATTTGTTTACATAGCATCTATTGGTTGTTTATATTATTCTTATTTTTTCATTTCAAACATCAGCTTGACGTTTATGCCGTTTGGAATCCGAATGTCACGGACGGATATATGGAGGCTGGTACTTTCGTGGCCGCGCTGAAGTTGATGATCTACTCAGGCACGTTGTTTAATTTGGCTCTCTTGTTCATTTTGTGCTTGTTGATTGTGATATTAGTACAGTCGGTCATTTTTATTGCCCTGGAAATCACGGCTTACGTGAAAATCAAAAAAGAGCCGTTTTCTCCATGGGGATCTTTTATTTTAGCGATGGGCATTAAAAACATTTTCACAAACTTATCAGGGATTCCGTTCATGGCTGCCGGATTCATTCTTCATAAGCAGCAGGAACCGAAAGACGCAGTTGCACAGCCGGCAGCGCGAAGGAAAGCAAGGCGAAACCCCGCATTGCTTATGAAAAAGGCGGCGAAAGCTAGAAAACATAGAAATAAAGGTATAAAGTCTTAGTTTTTAGTTTTCATGTATTCTGGTTTTTATGAGACATTTGTAATGAAAGCGTTGACATGAACAAAAACAGGTGCTACAGTATAGTTACAAACTAATATCAACAAGTTTCTTAAGGATTGTTACTGCTTTTGCAGGCAAAACCTAAGTTACGTACAGCTTTCGGGGACACCATCGTCCCAGTCAAGCCGGCGTAATTTAGGTTTTTTTTATACCCAAAATGAGGAGGTGATGTGAGATTCCGAGGATTCATTGCGGTTCCAAGCCAATAAAAAAGCCGGGTGAAGGCGGCCACCTTCAGTCCGGCAGATTCCCCCAAAAGAGGAGGTACTCATATGGATTATAATAAAGTATCGAAGGACATTTTACAACTCGTGGGCGGTGAAGAGAACGTACAGAGCGTGATTCACTGCATGACAAGACTGCGTTTCAACCTTTATGACAATGCGAAGGCAGACCGCGCGAAACTGGAAAGTCTGCCGGCTGTAATGGGCACCAACATCAGCGGCGATCAATTTCAGATTATCGTTGGAAATGATGTGCCTAAAGTTTACAAAGCGATTATCGAAAACAGCGGACTGAGCGAGGAAAAGGCTGGCATGCAGAAAGCAGAAGGAAAGACAAATGTGATGAGCGCCATTTTTGATGTCATTTCCGGCGTATTTACACCGATTCTGCCGGCGATCGCCGGTGCGGGTATGATCAAGGGGATTATAGCGTTAGCCGTGACGTTCGGCTGGCTGAGCGAGAATAGCCATGCGCACACTATTCTGACTGCCATCGGAGACGGTGCGTTCTACTTCCTGCCTTTATTGCTTGCGGTCAGTGCAGCGAAAAAATTCGGCAGCAACCCTTATGTTGCTGCGGCGATCGGAGCGGCGATTCTGCATCCCGATCTGACAGCGCTCCTCGGTTCAGGAGAAAGCATTTCCTTTATCGGATTGCCTGTAACCGCTGCCACGTATTCGTCGACTGTCATTCCGATTTTGCTTGCCATCTGGATTTCATCTTATGTAGAAAAATGGATTGATAGAATCACGCCGACTTCTTTGAAACTCATCTTTGTACCGACTTTCACCCTGCTGATTGTCGTGCCAGTTACATTGATCACGGTCGGTCCACTCGGAGCGATTATCGGAAACTATCTATCTGTCGGTGTGAATTATTTGTTCCAGCATGCTGGCCTCATTGCAATGGTTCTGTTGGCCGGAACGTTCTCTCTCATCATTATGACGGGAATGCACTACGCGCTGGTGCCAATTATGCTTAATAATATTACTCAGAACGGATACGACTACTTGATGCCGGCCATGTTTCTGGCCAATATGGGGCAGGCGGGCGCGTCATTCGCAGTCTTTTTACGCTCAAGAAATAAGACGTTCAAATCGTTGTCGATGACGACAAGCATCACGGCGTTGATGGGAATCACGGAGCCGGCGATGTACGGTGTCAACATGAGGCTGAAAAAGCCGTTTGTCTCAGCGCTTCTCGGTGCAGCCGTCGGCGGTGCTTTTTACGGTGTCACAGGAGTTGCATCCTACATTGTTGGAGGCAACGCCGGATTGCCTGGTATTCCGACATTTATCGGCCCTACATTCGTTCAGGCGATGATTGGCCTCGTTATAGCGTTTTTTGCAGCGACGCTTATCGCTTATCTGTTAGGGTTTGAAGATGTGCCTTCACAGGAAGATGAAGTTCAGGCTAAAGTCGAACCTCAAGGCGACGCGGCCGCCGGAGAAATCATTCAAAGCCCGCTGAAAGGCGAAGTCAAATCATTGAGTGAAGTGGATGATGCGACATTTTCAGGAGAAGTCATGGGAAAAGGCGTTGCCATTGAGCCAGAAGAAGGTAAAGTGGTGTCGCCGGTATCAGGCACGATCACAACCGTTTTTCAAACGAAGCACGCCCTCGGCATCACAAGCGACAATGGGGCGGAAATTATTATCCATATCGGAATTGACACGGTGAAATTAAACGGCGAGCACTTTACCGTGCATGTCAATAAAGGTGACGTTGTAAAGCCGGGAGACCAGCTTGTCTCTTTTGATATGGATGCGATTAAGGATGCAGGCTATCAGTTGATTACGCCGGTTATCATCACAAATACGGACCGGTACCAGTCGATCAAGCCTTTGAAATCAGATGAAAGCGTTGACATTGAGGAAGCGCTGATCGCGCTGGCGTAGAGAGAGGAAAGCTCGACAAATTTGGATGAGGTGAAATGATATGACTGAACAAACGAAAAAATTTCCTGAAGGTTTTTTATGGGGCGGAGCGGTTGCCGCAAACCAAGTGGAAGGCGCCTATCATGTCGGCGGAAAGGGGCTCTCGACAGCAGATGTGTCGCCGAACGGGGTCATGTATCCATTCGATGAGTCGATGGAGTCATTGAACCTGTATCACGAAGGCATCGATTTTTACCACCGCTACAAAGAAGATATCGCTCTTTTCGCCGAAATGGGATTTAAAGCATTCCGGACATCGATTGCCTGGACGCGGATTTTTCCTAACGGCGATGAAACTGAACCGAATGAAGAGGGACTCGAATTTTATGATCGCCTCTTTGACGAGTTATTAAAATACAATATTGAGCCAGTCGTGACGATTTCCCACTACGAAATGCCACTCGGACTGATTAAAAAATACGGCGGCTGGAAAAACCGGAAAGTGATCGAATGCTATGAACATTATGCGAAAACTGTTTTCACCCGCTATAAAGACAAAGTGAAATATTGGATGACGTTCAACGAAATCAACATGGTCCTGCATGCGCCGTTTACAGGCGGTGGCCTTGTATTTGAAGAAGGCGAAAACAAGTTAAATGCGATGTACCAAGCGGCGCATCATCTATTTGTCGCAAGCGCTCTTGCCGTTAAAGCGGGGCACGACATCATTCCGGACGCTAAAATCGGCTGTATGATTGCCGCAACGACGACATACCCGATGACGCCAAAACCGGAAGATGTGCTCGCCGCGATGGAGAATGAGAGAAGAACGCTGTTTTTCTCGGACGTACAGGCACGCGGAGCTTATCCGGGCTATATGAAGCGCTACTTTAAGGAAAATGGAATTGCGATTGAGATGGCTGAAGGTGATGAAGACATTCTGAAGGAAAACACCGTCGACTATATCGGTTTCAGCTACTACATGTCAATGGTTGCGAGCACGAATCCGGAAGATTTGGCAAAAACGGAAGGCAACTTGCTCGGAGGGGTTAAAAACCCGTACCTTGAATCGTCCGAATGGGGCTGGCAGATCGACCCTAAAGGAATCCGCATTACGCTGAATACATTGTACGACCGCTATCAAAAACCGCTTTTCATTGTTGAAAACGGGCTCGGCGCCGTCGATGTCGTCGAAGAAGACGGTTCGATACAAGATGACTACAGAATCAACTATTTGCGCGATCACTTAAAAGAAGTAAGAGAAGCGATCGCAGACGGCGTCGACTTAATCGGCTACACATCATGGGGCCCGATCGACCTGGTCAGCGCGTCCACCGCCGAAATGAAAAAACGCTACGGCTATATTTATGTCGACCGTGACAATGAAGGAAACGGCACGTTTGCAAGAACGAGAAAGAAAAGCTTTTACTGGTATAAAAAAGTGATCGAAACGAATGGCGAGAGTTTGTAATATACAAAATGGCTGTCCTTTACAGGACAGCTCTTTTTTTCTCTGTAGCGCATGAAAACGATTTGCTATACACTTGATTTAGAAAAAAGACAAAAAGCGCGGTGAGACAAATGTTTAAACTGCTGTTGATCGAAGACGATAAATCGTTGTTTCAGGAAATAAAAGAGCGGTTAACCGGGTGGTCATATGAGGTGTACGGCATCGACGATTTCAGCGAAGTGATGCAGGAGTTTGCGGCGATTAAGCCCGATTGCGTCATTATCGATATTCAGCTGCCGAAATATGACGGGTTTCATTGGTGCCGGCAGATCCGTTCCCGTTCCAACGTTCCGATTCTCTTTTTATCTTCTCGCGACCATCCTGCTGATATGGTCATGTCCATGCAGTTCGGAGCGGATGATTATATTCAGAAACCGTTTCATTTTGACGTGCTGATTGCCAAAATCCAGGCGATTTTCCGCCGTGTTTACGACTATAATACGGAGCCTGAGATTCTGAAGAAAACGTGGAGCGGTGCAACCGTTGATCCCGAACAAAACCGCGTCAGCAATAAGGCGGGGTCGATTGAACTGACGAGGAATGAAATGTTCATTTTAAAACAATTGATCGACCAGAAAAACAAAATTGTCAGCAGGGAAGAATTGATGAGAAGCTTATGGAACGATGAGCGTTTTGTCAGCGATAACACGCTGACGGTCAACGTAAACCGTTTGAGAAAAAAACTGGATGCCTTGAACTTGGGGCAATATATCGAGACGAAGGTCGGCCAAGGTTATATGGCGAAAGAAGAAGGATGATGAGAATGCTGAAAGCGTTTTTGACCGAGAGGCGAAGCTGGATCGCCATATTTGTCTTGCAGCAGATCGTCTTTCTGTTTATCGCTTATGTCGATGCATCCATACCTTTTACATCGATTTTATATATGACCTATTTGTCTTCATTTATTTTTATCGTTTTTGTACTTGTCCGCTTTCGGAGGGAAACGAAGTTTTATAAAAGTCTGGAAGAATGGGATCACAATCTCGATGTGACAAACATTCGAGAGGCGGAAACGCCTTTCGAAACGATGATTGAAAAAAGCATCACCGGGCAAACGAAACAGTTAAAGCAAGAGGCGGCGCAGCATCGCCTGGCATTGGAGAATGAAAAGGATGAGCTCATGGCCTGGATACACGAAGTCAAAACGCCGCTTACCGCCATGCATTTGATCATGGAGACGATTGACGATCAATCATTAAAATCGAGACTCGACTATGAATGGCTGCGCGTTCACTTGCTGCTCGACCGCCAGCTTCATCAAAAGCGGATGTCATTTATCGAAAATGACTTGTCCCTTGAAGCTCTAGAGCTCAAACCTTTAATCTTTAAAGAACTAAAAGATTTGCAATCATGGTGCATTCCAAAAGGGATCGGGTTTGATATACAGCTTGACGCCGGGGAAGTGCTCAGCGATGCGAAATGGCTGTCTTTTATCATGAGGCAGCTGCTGACAAACGCGGTGAAATACAGCGAAGCATCTGATATATTGATTAAAAGCTATGAACAAGATGGCCAGGTGCATCTCGCAGTTCAAGATTTTGGACGGGGCATCGATCCAAAAGATATACCGCGCGTGTTTGACAAAGGCTTTACATCCACAACGGAGCATCATGATCAGGCCGCCACGGGAATGGGGCTGTACTTAGCGAAAAAAGCGGCAAAGCCGCTCCTGATTCATATCGAGGTTGATTCTAAACCGGGAGCCGGGACAACTTTTACGCTGATTTTTCCGAAGCGGAACGAATTTTCCCGTGTGCTGGGCGTGTGACAAAAGTGTCACACGCTTTTCTTTTTTGTTCGCTGAATCGAAGGAAAACGGCTGTCCTCCTTTCTATAATAAACATATCCAGTCAAAAGGAGATTTAAAAATGATGATTTTAGAAGCGAAAAAAATACGAAAAAGCTATGGAAATAAGCACAATAAACACGAAGTGTTAAAGGGAATCGACCTTCAGATCCAAAAGGGTGAATTTGTCAGTATTATGGGCCCGTCAGGTTCAGGCAAAACAACATTGCTCAATGTTCTGTCCTCCATTGACCAGGTGAGCGGCGGAACGATTACCATCAACCAAGCTGAGATGACGAATATGAAGGAAAAACAGCTTGCCGAGTTTAGGAAGCAGCATTTGGGATTTATCTTTCAAGAATACAATTTGCTCGATACGCTGACAGTGAAAGAAAATATCCTTCTGCCGCTGTCGATTACGAAAATATCAAAAAAGGAAGCCGGTCAAAAGTTTGAGGAAGTCGCGAAAGAATTAGGCATCTTTGAGCTGAAGAATAAATATCCGAATGAAATTTCCGGCGGGCAAAAACAGCGCACATCAGCAGCCAGGGCGTTTATTCATGAGCCGAGCATTATTTTCGCTGACGAACCGACCGGTGCGCTTGATTCGAAATCCGCATCAGACTTGTTAAACAAGCTGAGCCAGTTAAATCAAAAGCGCCGGGCCACAATCATTATGGTTACCCATGATCCCGTCGCCGCGAGCTTCTGCAGCAGAGTGGTGTTCATTAAAGACGGACAAATTTATACGCAGCTGAATAAAGGCGGACAAGACAGGCAGGCGTTCTTCCAGGACATCATGAAAACGCAAGGCGTGTTAGGCGGGGTTCAGCATGAGTATTAATCAGCTCATCTTCCGCAACCTGAAAAAGAATATACGGAACTATTACCTTTATGTGTTTGCGTTAATCTTCAGCGTGGCGCTTTATTTTGCGTTTGTTACGCTGCAGTATGATCCGGCGATCGATGAAGTGAAGGCATCGATAAAAGGCGCGGCGGCTTTGAAAGCAGCTTCCATTCTCCTAGTGGCAGTAGTAGCGGTTTTTATTTTGTATGCCAATACGATTTTTATTAAGCGGCGCAGCAAAGAAATCGGTTTATTCCAGCTAATCGGCATGAGAAAGCAAAAAATCTTCCGCATTTTAAGTTTGGAAAATGTCATGCTGTATTTCGGCTCTTTGGTCATTGGGGTGTTTGCCGGGTTTTCGATCTCAAAGCTCGTGCTTATGACTTTATTTAAAATAGTAGATGTTCAAGCTGAAGCCGAATTGAATTTTTCCGGAGAAGCGCTTGTGCAAACTGTCATTGTATTCTGCGGAATCTACCTTCTGGTGATGGTGATGAATTATACATTTATCAAAAAGCAAAGCATTTTATCATTATTTAAAGCGACATCATCTACGGAAGATCAGGTAAAGAGAATATCCGTTTTTCAAATGATCATTGGCTTATTGGGCATCTTGTTTATTTTGTCGGGATATTATCTTTCAACTGAGTTGTTCAGCGGAAAATTCAAGACCATAGATGAGCTGTTTTATGTGATGAGCTTTATTCTCGGTACCGTTATCATCGGAACGTACCTCTTTTATAAAGGATCGGTCAGCTTTGTCTCCAACATTATCCGCAAAAGCAAAGGAGGCTACTTAAATATTTATGAAGTGCTGTCCCTTTCATCGATCATGTTCCGGCTGAAATCAAACGCTCTATTATTAACGATCATCACCACCGTTTCGGCACTGGCGATCGGTTTGTTATCCTTGTGCTATATTTCGTATTACTCCGCAGAGAAAACCGCCGAACAAAATGTGGCAGCTGATTTCGCCATGACAAATCAAAAGGATGCAAAACGGTTCGAACAATTATTGGATGAAAATAACATTTCATACAACAAAAAAGAGATTCATGTCATTCAGGCGACTTTCAATCTGGAACAAATTGTTAACGGAGATCCTGAAGATATGTCTGGCGACCCGGGGAAATTACCCCTCGCCGTGGTCAGTGATACAGAGATTGACGGGATTGACGTGCACGTAGGAGACGTCATTTTCTCAGGATATAACGACCTTCTCCAGAAACTTATGGCTTTAAAAGAGAACGGTGCCGTTAAGGTAAAGAGCAGGCATGAGACAATCCCATTAAACTATTTAGGCTTGAGAAAAGAGTCCCTCTTATCCTTCAACTTTACCAGCGGCGGATTGCCTGTAGCCGTTGTGGATGATGCGCTGTTTAAACGTCTGAGCCAAGACAAAGATCCAAAATTACAGCAGAAGTCGAGTCTTTTTTACGGGATCAATTTAAAAGATGAAGATCAGATTCAGCAGGCAAATGAATTGTTTGCAACAGTGAATCAAAACGATCAGCATTTATCGCTCCTCGATGCAAGCACAGCTCAAAAATCGCTTTTCGGACTTGCCATGTTTATCGTAGGATTTCTAGGACTTACGTTTCTGATCACATCAGGATGCATCCTTTACTTTAAACAAATGGATGAAAGCGAAGATGAGAAACCGAATTACACGATCTTGAGAAAACTTGGTTTCACGCGCGGGGACCTTCTGAAGGGGATACGAATCAAGCAAACGTATAACTTCGGCATTCCATTGGTTATCGGCCTATCTCACAGTTACTTCGCCGTCCAATCCGGCTGGTTCTTATTCGGAGCAGAGGTGCGGACGCCGATGATCATCGTGATGGTGCTGTACACCGTACTCTATTCTATTTTCGGTTTGCTGTCCGTTCTTTACGGTAAGAAAGTGATCAAGTCGGCGCTGTAGCTGAGTCGTGTGGAATCTCGTGCAGCTCGGCGGAAAATGATGACCCTATATGGAGAAAAATTCCTTTATCATATTGAAGAAAAGCATAATCAAAAGCCCATCGGACTCATCCGATGGGCTTCCTCATTTCCTACAGCTCAATCTTGTAGAGCGTTTGCTGTTGTCCGCCGCCCGGGCCGCCTCTTGCGCCCTGCTGTGCGGAGCTGTCTGAATTGTTCGTGGTACTGTTGTATTCGTCAGACGAAATTTCGGTTCCGTTTTCTTTGATCCAGGAGACGAGCTCACTGTTGCCTGAGTTGTCACTGATCAGAAAGTATTTTACTTTTCCTTCTTTGACGAGGTTTTTCAGCCCGCTGACCGACAGGATCGGGTCTGTGCCATTGAAGCCTCCGAGCGCCATGACATTTTCGTCGGCATTGATGATATACGGGGCTGCGGTTACTGTTGTCAATGTCGCGAACAGGTACTCTTCACCGGTATTATTTTTCCGGAGGTATGTGAGCAATCCTGTGTCCACATCCGAGCTGAACATTCCGCCTCCGTTGGAGCTTTGCAGCTGAGGCCCCGATTCAGGAAGAACGCTGCTTCCTCCGTAAAGGATCGGTGTTGCAGACCAATAGACCGGTGTCAAAAGAAGCACGCACAAGCTGATGATTGTGAGCTGCTTTCCGAATGGATGGCTTCGCTTCAGCATCAGTAAGGTGATGGTGACACTAAGCCCCATGATTCCCATGACATACATCCAGGCGCTGCCGATTTGGTTTGTATAAGCACTTAAAATGTACACTTGGAATGCTGCCGTTGTCAGAACGGCTGCCGGCAGCAGATAACTTGCCCAGTCTTTGTGATTTTTGTAAAGGCCGTACATCGCGTACCAGCCGATTCCTGACAGCGCGGCGATCGGAGGAGCCAGCATAATCAGGTAGTAGTGGTGAAAGAATCCGGCGATGCTGAAGAACCCGGCGACAGGAACGAACCATGCAGCCCAAAAGATTGTTTCTTTTATTTCGCCCGTTTTTTCGCGGCGGCTGCGGAACCAGCTGATGATCATGCCGAGCAGTCCGAATAATGCGAATGGAAGCATCCAGCTGATTTGGCCCGATAAAGCCGATTGGAAGAGCCGCAGCGGTCCTGCGTCACCGGTGCCGAACATGTTCATGCTCTGTCCGCCGCCTTGACCTCCTCCTGGTCCGCCATTGCCTCCGCCCGGTCCGCCACCGGTTGGCGGCTGACTGCCGCCGTTTGCCCCTTGAGAACTGCCGTCAGACGAACCGCCCGCGCCCGGCGGCTGCATCGCGCCGTTTTGTCCATCGGAGCCGTCGGACGAACGGTTTCCGTCTTGAGTTTGTGCATTGCCGTCGGTCGCGCTGCCCGCAGCCGGCGGTTGCATTGCACCGTTTTGTCCATTGGAGCCGTCGGACGAACGGTTTCCGTTCTGAGCTTGCGCATTGCCGTTCGGCTGCTGTATGTCTCCTCCAAAACTGTTCATATCGCCGCGGGCGTTGCCCGTCGTCTGGCCGAGCAGCCGCTCTGTGCCGTTGTAGCCGAAAGCCAGTTCAAGCACGGAGTTGGTTTGGCTGCTTCCGACATACGGGCGGCTGTCGGCTGATGTATAGTCGACAGCAAGCGCCCAAGAAAGCGAAACGCCGATGAGAACAACAAGCGATAAAACCGCTGACACGATTTTTTTCTTCCAATTCGCATGGGCCGCGATGAGATAAAACATCAAGAACGCGGGCAGCACCATAAATGCCTGAAGCATCTTCATATTGAACCCGAGGCCGATGAGGCCAAATGCAGCGAGAAGCCAGAGCAGCCTGCCTTGTTTGACCGCCTTCATCAGGCACCATGTACCAAGTAGGAGCGTGAAGACGAGCATGCTGTCGATATTATTCGTCCGGCTTACGGCTACCGCGATCGGCGTCAGCGCCATCACCAGCGCTGAAATGCGGGCGGCGCCTTTTCCGAATTTCGGCTTAATTAGTGCGTATAGCAAATAGACGGAACCGGCCCCTGCTAGCGCCTGCGGCAAAATCACACTCCACGTATGCACGCCGAAGATTTTCGCAAATATAGTCTGAATCCATAAAACGACGGGCGGTTTATCTACTGATACGAATCCGGAAGAGTCGAATGACGCAAAGAAGAAATTGTGGAAGCTTTGCGTCATGCTTTTAACCGCCGCCAAGTAATACTGGTTGGCGGCATCGTCTTGCCAAATGTTATATGTATTCAGAATAAGAGCTGCCAACAAAATAAGAATCAGAATGACATCAAGTTGTTTGTTTTTTATTTTCATCATCACTTTCACCTCTTTATGTTCCCTATTCTAGAAGAAAAATATGAACAAGTTATGAATAAAAAGAGAACAATCTATTTTTGTTTGATTGGAAAAAAATAAATATTTTTTGGAAAAAGGTGTGTACTTTTTTCTTTTTGCGCTGTATACTGTACTACAACAGAAATATAAAACATAAAACTGTTCTATAAAAAGGAGAGTGACACAAATGAGCTTGAAAAGTCCGATGGAATTTTTCAGAACGCTTCCAAAAAAAACTTGCCCTGAATGCGGCGAAAAGATGGAGGAGCAGGCTGAATCTTACTTTATGGAATGCGAGCGCTGTCTTTCCAAAAAAGGCGAGTAAGCAAACTGTTTTATAACAATGCATGTAAAGGGGTAGGGAGACATGAAAACAGAGGAGAAGAGAATTCACATCACCGGATCGATGAATCCGCAGTATGAAGAGATTTTGACAAAAGAAGCACTGGAGTTTATCGGACGTCTTGAACGCCATTTTGGGGGAAGAAGACGGGAATTGCTGCATTTGCGGACGATCAGGCAGGCTGAAATTGATCAAGGGAAGAATCCCGGTTTTTTGGCGGAAACGAAGCACATCCGCGAGGCGGACTGGACGGTCGCGCCGCTCCCCCGGGATTTGGAGGACCGCAGGGTTGAAATCACCGGCCCGGTCGACAGAAAAATGGTCATCAATGCTTTAAATTCAGGAGCGAAAGTCTTTATGGCCGATTTTGAAGATGCGAACTCGCCAACTTGGAAAAACTGCATTGACGGCCAGGTTAATTTACGGGACGCGGTTCGCGGGACGATTTCCTTTACGAATGAACAAGGCAAACGCTATGAGCTGAAAGAAAACCCCGCCGTCATCATTGTAAGACCGAGAGGATGGCACTTGGAAGAGAAGCATGTGCTGATCGGCGGCAAGCCCGTGTCAGCAAGCTTGTTCGATTTTGGCCTTTATTTTTTCCATAACGCAAAAAAGCTGATCAAAAAAGGAAGCGGCCCTTATTTCTACCTTCCAAAAATCGAAAACCATCTGGAAGCAAGGCTGTGGAACGACGTATTTGTTTATGCGCAAAACGATTTGCGCATTCCGCAGGGGACGATTAAAGCGACGGTTCTCGTTGAAACGATCCTGGCGGCTTTTGAAATGGATGAAATCCTCTATGAATTGAAGGAGCATTCAGCCGGACTTAACTGCGGCAGGTGGGATTATATTTTCAGCTTTATTAAGAAATTCAGGAACAGGGAAGACGTCATTCTTCCAGACCGCTCAGCCGTGACGATGACGGTTCCAAACATGAGAGCGTACTCCCTCTTGGCGATTCAAACGTGTCATAAACGCAACGTCCATGCGATCGGGGGAATGGCGGCGCAAATTCCCGCTAAAGACAAACCTGAGATCAATGAAGCCGCATTTGCCAAAATCCGCGAAGATAAGGAACGTGAAGTAAAAGACGGACATGACGGAACATGGATCGCGCATCCCGGCATGATTCAAACGGCGCTCGATGTATTCAATCAGCATATGCCGTCGGCGAACCAGATTCATAGAAAGCGGGAAGACGTAAAGGTCGAGGAAAAAGACTTGCTGGAAGTACCGCAAGGCCGGATTACAGAAGCAGGCGTCCGTACCAATATCAGCGCCGGCATCCGCTATTTAGCTTCATGGCTGTCGGGCAGAGGCGCCGCTCCGATCGACCACTTAATGGAGGACGCAGCAACGGCGGAGATTTCCAGAGCCCAGCTTTGGCAATGGATTCGCCATCCGAAAGGGGTTCTTGACGATGGCCGGAAAGTCACCGCCGAAATGGTCAAGATGATGAAAGAGGAAGAAATGCAGAAAATCTTCGAAGAAGCCGGCATAGAACATTTTCGGAGCGGCCGGTTCGAAGAGGCCGGACAGTTATTTGAACAGCTGATTTTGGATGATGAATTCGCGGAATTTCTAACGATACCCGCTTATGAAAAAATATGATGGGGGAATGTGCGATGCTGAAAGAAAAACAACTCGCAGAAAGCTGGGAGCATGAAGAACGCTGGAAAGGGATCACAAGGCCGTATCAGGCGGCTGACGTCATTCGGTTGAGGGGCACGCTTGAGATTGAATACACGATTGCAAGGCGCGGCGCCGAAAAGCTGTGGAAGCTTCTCCACACAGAGGACTTCGTGCCGGCGCTGGGCGCTTTGACCGGAAATCAAGCCATGCAGCAAGTAAAAGCCGGATTGAAAGCGATTTATTTAAGCGGTTGGCAGGTGGCGGCCGATGCCAATTTGTCAGGGAGCATGTATCCTGACCAAAGCCTTTATCCGGCAAACAGCGTGCCGGAAGTCGTCAAAAAAATCAACCGTACGCTGCAGCGCGCCGATCAAATTCACCATATGGAAGGAAAAGAAGACATCGATTGGTTTGCTCCGATTGTGGCCGACGCTGAAGCGGGCTTCGGCGGACAGCTGAATGTGTTCGAGCTGATGAAAGGTATGATTGAAGCCGGCGCCGCGGGAGTTCACTTTGAAGACCAGTTGTCGTCTGAGAAAAAGTGCGGGCATTTGGGCGGGAAAGTGCTGCTTCCGACGCAAACGGCGGTGCGTAATTTGATTGCCGCGCGCCTCGCCGCAGACGTGATGGGAGTCCCGACCATTCTTATTGCCCGTACGGACGCGAATGCGGCCGACCTGATCACAAGCGACGTCGATTCATATGATGCGCCGTTTTTGACGGGAGAGCGAACAGCGGAAGGGTTCTTCAAAACAAAGCCGGGTCTTGATCAGGCGATTGCGAGAGGTTTGGCGTATGCGCCGTATGCCGATTTGATCTGGTGTGAAACGTCTGAGCCGAATATTGAAGAAGCCCGCCGGTTTGCACAGGCGATCCATGAAAAATTCCCGGGCAAACTGCTCGCCTACAACTGCTCCCCTTCGTTCAACTGGAAGGCCAAACTGGATGACAACACCATCTTGAACTTCCAGAAACAGCTCAGTGAAATGGGCTATAAATTTCAATTTGTCACACTGGCAGGCTTCCACGCCTTAAACCACGGCATGTTTGAATTGGCCCGCCAATATAAGCACCGCGGAATGGCGGCGTATTCTGATCTGCAGCAGGCCGAGTTTGCCAGCGAAGTCCACGGCTATACGGCGACAAGGCATCAGCGCGAAGTCGGAACGAGCTACTTTGATGAAGTCGCCCAGGTTGTGACAGGCGGGACTTCATCAACCACTGCACTGAAGGGATCGACTGAAGCGGAACAATTTCAATCATAAAAACGTAAAAAGCCGCCCAATCACGGGCGGCTTGCTTGTTGTCTATCAAGTTAGCAATTGACATCATTGGAAGGGGCGGTAAAAGGGTTTTCCCTAATAACAGTCAGTGTCTGATGATTCTTGTGGGTTCTTTTGGCCGGCCGGTTGTCTTTGCTGAAAGAATAGAACAAATACACAGCCATTGTCAAAATCAAGATAAACATCATCATAAATATCCCCTCCAAATTTTTTTGTCTTCACTATATTAGACGAACAAGCCTGCAAAAGGTTTCAGAAAATTAACATTTTTCCATAAATATTTTTACCCGCTGCATCTTCTGGATGAAACCCGGCGGTCCTATACAAGAATAAAACTGAAAAACTCAGGTTGACATCATAATCATTGATGTGTAGAGTAAAAGTTAATGTAATAGGAAGTCCACTAGGGGAGCCGTAAGCCGGCTGAGACAAGAAGCGATCTTGGACCCTTTGAACCTGATCTAGTTCATACTAGCGTAGGGAAGTGGAGCCGGTGTCTTTATGATTTCATCATACAAAGGCCGCTCCATTTTGGGGCGGCTTTTTTGCGTAAAAAGCGGCTCGCTCCCCCTGTGCCTTCCTTATAAAACCGATTGCTGAGGAGGCTATCTACATGAGTTTTTCTGCAGAACTTCGCCGCGAGGCAGACCCTATTTTTGAAGCCATTTTTGAGCATCCGTTTGTATTGGGACTGGCGTCCGGCAAGCTGAAAAAGGAGCAGCTTATTCATTATGTGAAGCAAGATTACGAGTATTTGAACGCTTTTATTCAAATCTACGGAATTGCAATTTCCAAGTGTCAAAACCGGAAAGACATGGAGATGTTTCATGAGCAGATTTCATTTGTATTAAACAGCGAAGTGCACCCACACAACAACCTGTGCCGGGCCGCGGGGGTGGAGTATGAATCTCTGCAGGGCTATCCGCTTGCGCCTTCTGCCCATCATTATATCCACCATATGCTGACGGCGGCGCACGAAGGCACGCTGGGAGAGATATTAGCCGTCTTGCTGCCTTGTCCGTGGACATATTGGGAGATCGGAAAAAAACTGATGATGGACGTTCAGCCTGACCCGTCGCATCCATTTTATGACTGGATCTGTTTTTACGGAGACCGAACCGATTCAATCACGACGAAGTTTTGCGCCCGCCTGGATGAATGGGCCGAAACAGCGGGCAAGGCTGAAAAAGAAAAAATGAAGGAGCTTTTTTTGCAAAGCTGTCAGCTTGAATACGGCTTTTGGGAGATGGCTTATACAGTTGAAGATTGGCCTGTGGAAATGGAGGCGGTGAGACGATGAATTGGAACATGAAAGAAGTCGTGATGGCAGTGATCTTGTCCGTTGCATGCGGCGTCATTTACTTAGGATGGTCCACCTTGTGGATCCCTGTTTCAGCAATTGTCGGGCCTGTCGGAGCGAACTTTATGTTCGGCATCTGGGTGATCGCCAGCCCGATTGTCGCTTATATCATCCGTAAACCGGGTGCTGCGCTGATTGCCGAGACGGCAGCTGCGGCGGTCGAACTGCTGACCGGAAGCCACTTTGGACTGTCAGCATTATTAATCGGTGTGTTCCAGGGAGCCGGTGCGGAAATCGCGTTTGCGATCTTTCGCTATAAGCGTTATAACTTGTTTACCCTTATGCTTTCCGGTGCGCTTGCCGCGGTCGGAAGCATGACATACAGCCTGATGGCGAACGGTTTTGCCTACTATACGACGCAAACGCTGATCATGACGCTTATCATCCAAATCATCAGCGGCATTGTACTCGGCGGCTGGCTGGCAAAAGCCGTTGTCGAAGCGCTTGCGAAAACGGGAGTCCTGAATCAGTATGAGATCATGAAGGAACAGCGGAAGAAGGATGATGCCGATGCGTTCATTTCTCGGATGCAGTAACCTTTCCGTCCGTTTTTATCATCGTCCTGAAACAGTCCTGGACCGGGTCTCGCTGTCGATTGGGCAGGGCGAAAAAGTGCTGATACTCGGTCCGAGCGGAAGCGGCAAATCGACGCTGTTGTCCGTGCTTTCCGGCATCATTCCTGAACATATCGAAGCTGAAGTCACAGGCGAAGTCAATCGCAGAAAGAGCGCCGGCGTTATGTTTCAGGATCCGGATTCGCAGTTCTGCATGCTTCATGTTGATGAGGAAATCGCTTTTAGCCTGGAAAACCGGTCCGTCTCCCGAAAAGATATGGACGGCATCATCTCGGAGCTGATGGAGCAAGTCGGCTTAAAGATAGATAAGAAAACGCCGATCGAAACCTTGTCAGGCGGGATGAAGCAGAGACTCGCATTAGCGTGCCTGCTCGCTCTGGAGCCTGAAGTGCTGTTTTTTGACGAGCCGACGGCGCAGCTGGACCCGGCCAGCCGGAAAGACATCTTTGCCTTGCTCCGTAATGTTTCCCGAAAAAGCGGACAGACGATGGTGTTCGTCGAACACGTGCTGGACGGCTGTATCGAGTGGATGGACCGCGTCATTCTTTTCAATGGAAAGGGACAGATCATCGCTGACGGAAAGCCGGAAGAAATCGTGAAACATTTTCAGCCGGAGATGAAAGCGGCGGGCATCTGGCAGCCGAAACTGTACCCTGCGGTATGGGAAGATGTCATCACACAAGATGATCATCCGCTCGCCGTCAAGCTCTCTTCTACATTGAAAATGAAAGAGGAGGAGGCGAAAAACAGGCCTACAGCTGACAGAGACATATTGATCCGCGCAGACGACGCGGCGATCGGCTATCGGAAAAAGATCGTTGCCGACGGCATCACCCTTGAGATTCCAAGGGGAGAATGGATTTCGGTCATCGGCGAGAACGGGAGCGGAAAGAGTACGTTTTTAAAAAGTCTGATCAGGCTTGAAGCCGTCAAAAAAGGGCGCCTTTATCTTGAGGATCGGGAGCTGAAGAAATGGTCCGACCGTACGCTCTATGAGAAGTCCGGCTTTGTTTTTCAAAATCCCGAGCTTCAATTTATTCGGGACACGGTGTTTGACGAGATCGCGTTCGGGGCGAGGCAGCGGGGATGGCCGGAGGACCGGGTCGAAAAGAAAACGGCTGAATTGCTGCGGGAATTCGGACTTGACGCTCATCAAAAAGCGCACCCCTTTACATTAAGCCTCGGGCAGAAACGGCGTTTAAGCGTTGCGACAATGCTTTTGTTTGACCAGGATCTGCTGCTGCTTGACGAGCCGACATTCGGTCAGGACGAAAGGACGGCGCAAGAATTAATCAAGCGGTTAAAGGAACGGCAGGAACGGGGAACGACGATTGTGATGGTGACGCACGACATGGACATCGTAGATGAGCATTCCGGCCGTGTCGTCGTGTTTCATCAAGGGAAAGCGGCATTTCAAGGAACGCCGTATCGATTATTTTCTGATCAAGGCCTCGTCCGCCGCTTTTCATTGATACCGCCGCTTCATTACCGGTTCATGCATGAAAGAAAGGAGAGGGTTCCCGTATGAAAAGCAATGGTTCACTTCTTTCGGCATTGAACCCGAGCGCCAAGCTCTTTTCCCACCTCCTGGTCATGTGCTTGCTCATGTTTGTTTCAAATCCGAAACCGACTCTATTCATTTGGCTGTTTGCGGTTGCCGTCGGAATTTTTTTCGGGGGATGGACTTTGTCTTATTTAAGTAAGCGGCTGTTGCCTTATCTCGTCTTTTTTATTCTCGTCTTTTGGATGATGGCCGCTTTTGGAAAAGGCGAGGAAACGATTTGGGAATGGGCCTGGTTCCGTGTCACCGAGGAAAGCGTCGGCAATGGGCTGACAATCGCGCTCCGGATGCTCGGCTTTGTCACATACGGTCTTTTGTTTACATCAACAACCGATTTGACGCAGTTTATTATGAGCCTGATTCATCAATGCAGGCTGTCGCCTAAATGGGCTTATGGCTTGCTGGCCGGCTTCCGTTTTGTCCCGCTTTTTCAGTCTGAGCTTTCGCAGATGAAGGCAGCGCACAAAATCAGGGGCTATAAACAAAAAAACAGCTGGAAGGCGTTTATTCGCTATGCGCTGCCTTTGTTTTCGCAAGGCATCCGCAAATCGGAAAGAATCGCCGTTGCTATGGAAGCGAGAGGGTTTACCGGTACAAAAGACCGCACCTACTATCAAACAGCGCGGCTTTCCGGAAAAGACTTCGTTTATTTTGCGGGTCTGGCGTCAGTCGCAGCGGGAATTTTGCTTATTTTTTAAAAGGGTTTTTTACAGGGCCGCACTGCGGCTCTTTTTTTATAAATCGGGAACGGACGGGCATTCTGTAAAATGTAAATATTTCGGACGTTGACTGAAACATATTGACCTAGGCCAAAAAGGTTGTACAATCAATGTGTACCATATGAAAAAAGAAATATAAAAAAATCCCCTTACAAGATGGGAGTGGCGCGATGTGAAAATTGCCAAAGTGATCAACAACAATGTGATCAGTGTTTTAAATGAACAGGGTCAGGAATTAGTGGTCATGGGCAGGGGAATCGCTTTTCAAAAAAAGCCTGGTGAAGCGGTGGATGAATCGAGAATCGAGAAGATTTTCAGGCTTGATAATAAAGATGTATCAGAAAGATTTAAGACGCTGTTGGACGAAATTCCGATCGAATTTATGGAAATGTCTGAAAAAATTATCTCCTATGCGAAATTAAAGCTCGGCAAGAAGCTGAATGACAGCATTTATGTCTCGCTGACCGACCATATTCATTTCGCCGTCGAACGGCATAAAAAGGGTCTGGATATTAAAAACGCCCTGCTTTGGGAGACGAAACGGCTGTATAAAGATGAGTTCGCCATCGGCAAAGAGGCGCTGGCCATCATTGAAAAGAAGACGGGGGCAGCTCTTCCGGAGGATGAAGCCGCCTTTATCGCGCTCCATATCGTAAACGCCGAGCTGAATGAAGAAATGCCGAACATCGTCAATATTACGAAAGTCATGCAGGAAATTTTAAGCATCGTCAAATATCACTTTCATATCGACTTTGACGAAGAAGCGCTTCACTATTACCGCTTCATTACCCATTTGAAATTTTTCGCGCAGCGGCTGTTCAGCGGAACCTATATGGAAAGCCGGGACGACTTTTTATTTGAAACCGTCAAAAATAAGTACCGTGACGCTTATGTCTGCACTAATAAAATCAAGCAGTACATCGAAAAAGAATACGGCCATCAGCTGACAAACGAAGAGCTTCTGTATTTGACGATTCATATCGAGCGGGTCGTTCATCAAAAATAGAGGATGATGTCAAAATGAAAGCGTTGACAATTGGATAAATGTATGCTACTTTTTACTTACATCAACTTATACAGGTTGTTAGGATTGTTACTGATCATGCAGGCAAAACCTAAATGACTGTGAAGCGGCACTCTTATGCCCTTGTTTCACAGTGATTTAGGTTTTTTTATTTACTTGATGTCTTAACACGGGATTGTTACTGTTCGGCAGGCAAAACCTAAACTAAGCCTTCTTTGACGGGCTCTAGTTTAGGTTTTTTATTTTATAACAGCTTGATAGGGCTTTAGGAGAGACAGGAGATGATCAACGATGGATGTTCAATCAATGGCAAAAGAAATTCTGGAGCGCGTCGGCGGGGAGAAGAACGTTGTATCGCTAGTCCATTGCGCGACAAGGCTTCGCTTCAAACTGAAAGACCGTTCCAAAGCAGACAGGGAAGCGCTTGAAAATACGGATGGCGTGGTAACCGTAGTGGAGAGCGGCGGACAATTTCAAGTCGTTATCGGCAATAACGTTCCTGAAGTCTATAAAGAAATCGGCCGGATCTCTCAACTGTTGGAAGGTTCTGCGGCCGATCACAGCCAAAAAGAGAAAGGAAGCCTCGCCGGTAGATTGGTAGATATCGTATCCAGCATTTTCACTCCGCTGCTCGGCGTCATGGCAGGAGCGGGGATTTTAAAAGGCCTGCTTTTGATTTGCACAAACGCCGGCTGGCTCTCGCCGGAAGAGACGACATATACGATTCTATACGCGGCAGCCGACAGCCTGTTTTATTTCCTGCCTTTGCTGCTCGCCGTTACGGCCGCCAAAAAATTTGGAGCGAACCCGTTCATAGCGCTGACGATTGCCGGGGCGCTGATCTATCCGACGATACTCGAACTGAAAAACAGCGGCGCCCAGACGGAGTTTTTCGGCATTCCGGTCGTCTTGATGAATTATACGTCGACAGTTATCCCGATTATCCTGGCCGTATTTGTGATGAGCTATCTTGAAAGATTATGTATGCGCTTTATTCATGAAAGCGTGAAAAACTTTATCACCCCTTTAATATGCCTGACGGTGATGGTGCCGTTAACCTTGATCATATTCGGGCCGCTCGGTGTTTACACAGGAAACGGGATCGCGGCGGCGATTCTGTCCGTTTTTGATCTCAGCCCGATTCTGGCAGGAGCGATTATCGCGGCTTTATGGCAAATCCTTGTCATCTTCGGCATACACTGGGGGATCGTCCCTGTCATTTTGAACAACATTGCCGTCCATGGCAAGGACTACATCAAACCGGCGACGGCAGCCGCCGTGTTTGCCCAAACAGGAGCTGCGTTTGGCGTCATGCTGAAGACGAAAAACAAGAAGTTGAAGGCATTGGCAGGATCTGCTGCCGTTACCGGGATATTCGGGATTACAGAGCCGGCCGTCTACGGGGTGACGCTCAGGCTGAAAAAGCCGTTTGTATGCGGTGTCATCAGTGCGGCGGCAGGCGGAGCCATTATCGGATACTCCGGCAGCGTCGCCCTCGCTTCCGGCGCTCCGGGCTTGTTGACGATTCCGATTTTTTACGGACCGGGCTTTCTCGGCTTTATCATCGGAATCTCAGTTTCATTTGTTTTATCGATTTTGCTCACTTACATTGTCGGTTTTGACGACCCTGTGGACGAGACGAAAGAGCCGCCTGTTGAAAACAGCGGGGGTGAACCAATTTACAGCCCTTTGCAAGGAGAAGTCCTGCCGTTAACAGAAGTATCAGATAAAGTGTTCGCCTCGGGGGCGCTAGGAGAAGGAATCGCGGTGCTTCCGTCAAAAGGCGTTGTCACCGCCCCTGCGGACGGCATCGTGACAACGGCATTTCCGACGGGTCACGCATACGGCATAACGTCAGAAAGCGGAACGGAGATTTTAATTCATATCGGAATGGACACGGTCAGACTCGACGGAAAGCACTTCAATGCTAAAGCGGTGCAGGGGCAAAAAGTGAAACGGGGTGATATACTCGCAGAATTCGATCTGGACGCTTTGAAAGAAGAAGGGTTTGACGTGACAACACCGATCATCGTTACAAATTCCGGTCAATACACGGATATCATTCCAACGGATCAAAAAAAGGTGAAGACTGAAGAACAGATCATCACTTTAATTTCATCACCATGGGAGGAAAATAATCATGAAATATAAAACATTAGCTCAATTTCCGGAAGATTTTTTGTGGGGCGCGTCTACTTCCGCTTACCAAGTGGAGGGCGCTTGGGATGAAGATGGAAAAGGGCCTTCCGTCATCGATGCGCGCGAAAGCTACCCGGAAGGGACAACCGATTTTAAAGTCGCAAGCGACCATTACCACCGCTATAAAGAAGATATCGCTTTGTTTGCGGAAATGGGCTTCAAAGCGTACCGTTTTTCGATTGCCTGGACGCGCACCATTCCTGACGGGGACGGCGATATTAATCCGAAGGGCATCGAATTTTACAGCCGTTTGATCGATGAACTCCTGAAATATGGAATCGAACCGATTGTTACGATGTACCACTTTGATCTGCCGAATGCTTTGCAGAAAAAAGGGGGCTGGTCGGACAGGGCCACGATTGATGCCTTTGAAAAATATGCGAAGATCCTTTTTGAAAACTACGGAGATCGCGTCAAATACTGGCTGACCATTAATGAACAAAATATGATGATTCTCCACGGGGCTGCACTCGGCACACTCGATCCGAACTTGGAAAACCCGAAAAAAGAGCTTTATCAGCAAAACCATCACATGCTTGTCGCACAGGCGAAGGCGATCAAGCTTTGCCATGAGATGCTGCCGGAAGCAAAAATCGGTCCTGCGCCGAATATCGCGCTCATCTATCCTGCTTCTTCGAAACCGGAGGACGTGCTGGCGGCTTTTAACTATAATGCGATCCGCAACTGGCTTTACTTGGATATGGCCGTATTCGGACGGTACAATACAACGGCATGGGCATATATGAAAGAAAAAGACTGCACACCGGTCATCGCCGAAGGAGATATGGATATTCTGCGGTCAGCCAAGCCGGACTTTATCGCGTTTAACTACTATACGTCGCAAACGGCTGAAGCGAGCAGGGATGACGGCAGCGACACGGCTGCCCGAGGCGGCGACCAGCATTTGCAGACGGGAGAAGAAGGCGTATACAGGGGAAGCAGCAATCCGCACTTAAAGAAAAACGCATTTGGCTGGGAGATCGACCCTGTCGGTTTCCGTTCGACGCTGCGCGAGATCTATGACCGCTATCAGCTGCCGCTGATCATCACTGAGAACGGCCTCGGCGCGTTTGATCAGCTTGAAGACGGAGATGTCGTAAATGACGACTACCGCATCAATTATTTAAAGGAACATATCAAGCAAATTCAGCTGGCGATCACGGATGGAGTCGATGTTTTCGGCTACTCCCCATGGTCTGCCATCGACTTGATTTCAACCCATCAAGGCTGTTCAAAACGCTACGGATTTATTTATGTGAACCGCGACGAATTTGATTTGAAAGACTTGCGCCGCATTCGCAAAAAAAGCTTTTACTGGTATAAAGACTTGATTGCTTCAAACGGCGAAACACTAGATTAAACAAAGAAAGAGGATGTTCAGATGATCTCTGAATATCCTCTTTTTTGTTGTGAAAATGATCATTTTTAAAATTTACAGAAAATTTTAAAAATAAAAATGTGATTATTTTTAAAGCATGTTACATTCGAAACGTAACGAACAACAATCAGGAAAGGAAGAAAAAATCTATGACATTCAAAGTTGAAACACTTCCAAACTATCGTATTGCTTATATGCGACGAGTTGGTCCGTACGGTCCTGCAAATATTGAGGTAATGGAGGCATTAAAAAAATGGGCTAAGGAAAAAGGTCTTCTTGAGTCTGCCATTCTGTTTGCGATTCCACAGGATAACCCGGAAACAACATCTCCTGATCAGTGTAGATTTGATGCTTGTATTGTGATACCACATGATTATCAAGTCGATGATTCAGTTTTTGAAGGGGAAATTTCCGGCGGAAAATACCTGATTTATGATGTTAAACATACAGCAGAAGATATTCAAAAAGCATATTCTGATATTTTTTCATCTCTGCAAAACAATGAATTTCAACTGGACAATAGACCAATAATGGAAAAATACACGGGTGATATGGTGAGCAACCCGTATTGTGAAATATGTGTACCTTTAAAATCGGTTTAATTCATTTTCTTGTCCAAACTTTGAATTTATTAAAATTACATTTCCCTTTAACGAGCGTTGCGTTTAACTCGCTGATAGACAGGGTAAATCATAAAATAGCAATCCAGATCAACTACATAGGGAATAAGAATGGGGAGGGATGACAAGTGAATAACAATGATGGCCGCCGCAAAGTCAATGAGCACAGCAAGGATCAACAACTTGAACAGTACCGGTCTGACAACCGGGGCAAAAAAATGACGACGAACCAAGGTTTACGCGTATCTGAAGACGAGCACTCCTTAAAAGCAGGCGTGCGCGGTCCGACGCTGATGGAGGACTTTCATTTTCGTGAAAAAATGACCCATTTCGACCATGAACGGATTCCGGAGCGGGTCGTCCATGCGAGGGGTTTTGGCGCGCATGGCTATTTCCAGGTTTACGAGCCGATGACGGAATATACGAAAGCAAAGTTTCTTCAAGATCCGTCAGTGAAAACACCGGTGTTTGTCAGGTTCTCGACTGTAGCCGGTTCCAGGGGCTCGGGTGATACCGTCCGTGATGTAAGAGGATTCGCGACAAAGTTTTATACAGAAGAAGGGAACTATGATCTCGTTGGCAATAACATCCCTGTTTTCTTCATTCAGGATGCCATCAAGTTTCCTGACCTTGTGCACGCATTTAAGCCGGAACCGAATAACGAAATGCCGCAGGCTTCTACGGCGCACGATACGTTTTGGGACTTTGTCGCCAACAATGAAGAAACGGCTCACATGATCATGTGGGCGATGTCTGACAGGGCGATTCCGCGAAGCTACAGGATGATGGAAGGCTTCGGCGTTCATACGTTCAGGTTTGTAAATGAAGAAGGCAAGGCGCGCTTTGTTAAATTTCACTGGAAGCCCGTCCTTGGCGTCTATTCGCTCGTCTGGGACGAAGCGCAGACAATCGCCGGGAAAGATCCCGACTATCACCGCCGCGATCTTTGGGAAGCGATCGAAAGAGGCGATGAAGTGGAGTATGAGCTCGGCGTGCAAATGATTGACGAAGAAGACGAGTTCAAGTTTGACTTTGATATCCTTGATCCGACAAAGCTTTGGCCGGAAGAAATGGTTCCTGTTAAGATCATCGGTAAAATGACGCTGAATCGAAACCAGGATAACGTTTTTGCCGAAACGGAACAGGCCGCTTTCCATCCGGGCCACGTTGTTCCGGGAATCGATTTTACAAACGATCCGCTTTTGCAGGGCCGGCTCTTTTCCTATACGGACACACAGCTGATCCGATTGGGAGGTCCGAACTTTCATGAAATTCCGATCAACCGGCCGGTCTGTCCGTTCCATAACAACCAGTATGACGGCTATCACAGAATGACGATTAACAAAGGGCCTGTCGCTTATCATAAAAATTCGCTGCAAAACAACGATCCGGCGCCTGCTTCAGAAGAAGAAGGCGGATATGTGCACTACGAGGAAAAAGTCGAAGGCAAAAAAATCCGCCAGCGCAGCGAAAGCTTTAATGATCACTATTCGCAGGCGAAGCTGTTTTGGAACAGCATGTCTCCCGTTGAAAAAGAACATATCATTTCGGCGTTCCGCTTTGAAGTCGGAAAGGTCAAAAGCAAGGACGTCCGCCGCCAAGTCGTTCATATGTTTAACCGGGTTGACAGGGAGCTTGCCAAGCAAATCGCTGCGGGTGTAGGCGTAGAGCCCCCTGAAAAAGACGAAGGCTCCAATGTGACGTTCAAATCCCCTGCGCTAAGCCAGGAGAACACGGTGAAACGACCGCAGACGAGGACCGTCGCCATTTTAGCAGAACAAGGTTTTGATGATGAGGACCTCAGCCGGGTGTTGAAAGAGTTCAAAAAAGCCGACATCATTCCGGACATTGTCAGCTCGGCACTCGGCGTGATCAAAGGGACCGGCGGTACAGAAATAGAAGTCGGTAACACTTTGCAGACGGTCGATTCCGTGCTGTACGATGCCGTTTATATTCCGGGCGGCCAAGAAAGCATTGAACGCCTGCAATTGCATAAAGCCGCATCGGATTTTATCAATGAAACATTCGGACATTATAAAGCGATCGGAGCCGCAGGCAAAGGGATCGATCTCCTGCTGTCCGCCGCCGGGTCCCACGCGGCAGCACAGCCGGGCATTATCACCTCTCGCGATGATAAGAGCAAAGACGACTTCGGCAAAAAGCTGGTCGCAGCGATCGGCGGGCACCGCCATTGGGATAGACAAGTTTAATAAAAAAAGAGGCAGGCTAAATGCCTGCCCTTTTACTCTATTTTTCTACCACACAAACAGCCCGACAATCCCCGCGCTCAACAGCGACACCGCTATTCCGCTGACAAGGAGCTTCCACACATTTCTTCCGATAATCGCTGATTTTTCTCCGTTAAATAAGGAATTGTACGTTCCATAGATCATTCCGATCGTACTGAAGTTGGCAAACGACGTCAAAAATGTTGTGGCCACGGCGGCTGTATGGGGCGAAATCGCATCTAGCTGCGTTTTTAAATCCATCATCGCGACGAATTCGTTTGTGGCGAGTTTCATCCCCATCAGCTGTGCGACATACATCGCGTCACCCGGCGCCAGTCCAAGCAGGAATGCGAACGGACTGAAGATGTAAGAAAAGATTTTTTGAATCGTCAAACCGTCCATGATCAACCCCAACATTCCGTTCAAACATGAGGTTAAAGCGACATATCCGATGACCATGGCGAGAATGACGATGACCATGTTCATTCCGACCATCATGCTGTTTGAAATCGTTGAGAAAAAGTCCTTTTTCTCTTCTTTTGGCGGTACGTAAATAATGTCTTCATCCTTATCGACTTCTACCGGGTTTAAAATGCTGGCCAAGATCAACGCATTTAAGCAATTCAACGGAATCGCTGTAAATACGTATGTTGCAGGAACCATCGTTAAATAAGAACCGAGAATCGATCCGCTGATACTGCTCATGCTCATAATGCCGAACGTCAGCAGGCGGTTGTCCTTTAATACAGCCAATTGCCCGCGAATCACGGCGAGCGCTTCAGTATTCCCCAGAAACATCATTTGAATCGAAAAGAAACTTTCTAATTTAGGAAGGCGCGAGACTTTCGAAATCACCCAGCCGATCTTATCAATCATCCATGTTAAAATTCCGAAATAAGCCAGTATATCAAAAAATGTCACCACAAAGATAATTGGCAGCAAGGCGCTGAAGAAAAAGTCAACGGTTTCATTGCCCATCACTGACGGAAAGGCAAACGCAATACCGTCGCTTGCACAAGCGATCAGCCACGAAAAGAAAGAGGCGATCAGGTTGATGGCCCATCCGCCGATTTTTGTCCCAAGCATAAACCAAGTCACCAAAAGTTCAACGATGAAAAGGGAGAGAATCGGCCTCCATTTTACGCTTTTCTTTCGCGGGGAACAAAAATAAATCACGGACATGACAATGAAAATGCCTAAAATGTTAATGAGAAAATACATGATGCCAACTCCCGAATGTTTTTTGAAAATAAAAAAGCTCTTACTTTTCATGGGTTCCGATAAAGAAAGCATGAAAAATAAGAGCAAATAAAAAATAGATATATTGTTTGCGCAATACACTTTTTACATGATCAAATCTATTCAAACTTCCTTGTAGTCTGGCGATTTACGGTTGCCAGGTAGAAACAATCAGACCCTATTACTGATTATATACAAGAAGTGAGCTTCTATTATTTTGACTGTATTTTATCTCGAGTTTGTGTAAAATTCAAGCTAAAAATATATTTTCACAATAGTTTTTTAAATGAAGTCACTTCTAAAGAAGGTTGCATATTGAGAGATGCACAGCAAATCCTCTGAGAGAAAGCCGGCTTTTCAAGCGGGAAGTCACCATGCACAGAACAACAGACGAAAAATGGAAGGTGATAAGATTCTTTTTATTAGAGGAGAATCGTAAGCGATTGCGCTTTATATTTCATGATGTCGCCGCCTACTATGGCGGTTTTTTTGTGAAACTTTATCTGTAAGGTTCCGTAAGTATGATGAATCGTTTCAGTGCTAAGTGCTCACTGTAACATACTAATGACACCGACAAACCTTACATAAAGAGCGAACCTTAAATCAAAAGTCTTTGATTTGAATAGGTAAAATTTCACGGTACTTTAGTTCGTTGAATGAAATGATACCTTTTTGCTATGATTTTCCTATGTTTTTACAACTTGTATATATGTCCAATTTCAGAGAAAAAGAGGGATAATCAATTATGCTATTAAAAAAGAACTATCTTCCTGTCGGCAGTGTTGTCGGCTTACATAATGATTCAAGACGTCTGCTTATCATCGGGCGGCAAATGTTTTCTGAGACAAACCATGTCATCAGAGATTATGCAGCTGTCGACTATCCAAACGGTTTTACCGATCCGAAAGAGCAGCTAGTTTTATTTAATAAACAAGATATAGAAATTGTGTACCATTACGGATATGTAGATCAAAAAGAATTGCAGCTTGATGAGTTGCTAACAGAAGCTGAAGCAGGAAAAAACGAAAATAAGGAGCAATGACGATGGGACATTTTCGCTTCAACAAAGAACTTTCACATAAGGCAGCGGGGACCATTAGTCAGCTGGAAAACGCCTTTAGCCATGTATTTGAGAACATGGTGTTTTTTCGTGAAGAATTAGACAGGCACAGCGGAAAAGCCGCCGCAGCGCTGCAGAAAAAAATGAGCGACAACATCAACTTTTTCGGTAAAGCGAGCAGCTGTTTATTATATTTTGCAGACAGTGTGCGGTGTTTTGCAAAAGCGGTCGAACTGACGGACGAATCCGACAAACCGGCCAATGTTCAGCCGCAGTCACGCTCAGAAAGAAGCCATACGTTTTCGGCTGAAAGAGTTCAAAGTGAAATTAAAGTAAACGGTGAATCGTTACACCAGGCAACCGGAAAGTTTGAATCAAATCTATCTACATTAGATGAAGTTTTGCACCATTTTGACACAATGCTCAGAGAAATGATGTATGAAACAGAGTTTCCGTGGGAAAAATTCGATGACGTCTGGTCTGATGCAAAGTCGCACATCAAATCGATCATGACGGAGCTTAAAAAAAGAGTCAAAGAACTTTCAGCAAATGCCAAAAACATCATTAAGGAATTAAAGCGCGTCGATAACGTAATCTCACAACAACTGCAAAGAGTGAAATGATGGAAGGGAACTAGAGTTATGGCATATTATAATAGAGAGCCAGAAATCACAAACATGATCAAAAGCCATGAAAGAAGAGCAAATCGAATGCTGCAGCATGCTCAATCCAGCCGTTTGCTTGAAGCTTTTAATAAAATATGGGTTTCGATAGAAAATAAAGAACTTCCGAACTTTGTATCAAAAAACGTAGTGAATTTTAATGTGGCGGATATCAAATCGGAAATCAACGATTGGATAAAGGATTTAAAAGATTGTCAGGAGAATGCCAGACGCAAGTTTGAGTCTATGGAAGACCCCTCACCGGAAGACATACAGAAGCGCAACAATATTACGAGTGACGTCGTTCTTTTAATTAGCCAATACGAGAATCTAAAAAATGGCCTTGATCAGGTGGAACAAGATTTCAGCAATGTCGCCCGCACCCACCGCGCCCCAATGCGCGAAGCCTTGACAGATATCTCAATCTTGTATAATTCAGTTAACCATGTGAAAGGCGATTTTTCGGATTATAAGAATGTTTCGGTTTATGTGCATGGGATTGAGGATAGTGGAAATGGTTTCTATGAAAGTGTAAAAGAGGCTGCGCAGAAAGGCGATCTTATTATCTATGTCCCGAATGACGGAGGTAAAAGGGTATATAGGTTTATTGATAAAGATGGGGTAATATATGAGGAAGATTCATATGAAAAGATAAAAAAAGTGGACACCTTTAACACAAACGGACGCCTCCATATTGTTTATGATACAGAGTATATGAATGAACATCGCCAAGCAACAAGCGACGATTTAGCTGAAAAGCTGAATGAAATGGGGCTGATGAATGATACAACAAAGATCGATATGTTTGGCCACAGTTATGGGGGAAGAAGATCGCTGCAATTTGCGATGGATTACCCTGATCATGTGCGAAGCATCACAACAATCGGAACTCCATATGATAAAAATCTCTTAGCTATCGGCGCTAATAGAGCTCGATGGATTGCAGACAATGCTGCTGGAAGAGATACTATGAATACGAGTGATTATTTAGATTTTAATGAAGACAACAAAAACAATGATAATGGAAAAGACTACAGTAATGCCTACACTGATATGGACAGTGAGGCGATGACTGAAGACATTAATCATTTGAAATCTGCCAACCCTGAGGTGTACCAAAAGCTTCAGAAAATGGACATTACCGCTGCAGCGGGATACAGAACAGAGGATACTGTGAGTTTTTCCCCTTACTATACTGCAAGCGGAAAACATAAAATAAACAGTGATGATATCGTTTCAGTCGAAAGTCAACACGGTGACATATTAGGCGATCTTATTGATGAAAAGCCAGAAATTGAAGTAAAAGGTTTCGGTGTCACCAAACCTGGACATATTTATGAAGTTGAAGACTCTGAATTTATAGACTTAATTCGAGAGGTTAATAAAAAAGAAACAGAGTAGGAGCAGTTCAATGACAAAAAAAAGGTTTGTAAGCTTTAGTGTAATAATACTCTTACTAGTAATAACTGGATGCGGAAAAGGTGATGTTCAGGAAGTCATCTATAAAAAAGGTTTACCGAAAGAAGACAGTCCAGCATTTGGAGAATTTATGAGACATGAACTTGATTTAGCGACAGATGCAACTTTGAATTATCAAGATCATATTTATACGATTATGCGCAGTGATAAAGAAGGGCTTCGTTATTATAAATATACAGATAAAGAACTTATGGATTTGTACAAACCTATTTTCTCAGCTAAAAAAAATCCCTCGAAAAAGTTGTATGATTTAGCTCAAATTAATTTTTTAGAGAAAAGAAAAATAAACAATGAATTAGACGAAAATCTCCCGGAAATGATGTTAGACAAAAAAAATGTCCTAAAAGTGAAAACAACAAGCGGGGAAAAACAGTTTGAATTGCCTTCAGCAAATGGAAAAAAAGTATACTTGGCACTTCAAGAAATTAACAAAGAAAACATGCTTATACAAATAAGAATGTATAAAAAATTAAAAAATGGTAGCTTAGAAGGTAGACAAATTTATTATCTTTTTTTAAAACGAGATTTTTCAAAGCACGAGGTTGTAAAAGAAGAGGAATTAAATGCATCAATAGAGTCAGGAAAATTAAAGGAATACTTATCCGTCTTTCCAAAAGTGACAGAGGATGGATCATATCATAAGTTATTCGATAAATACATTTTCGAAAAAAAGGCGAATAAAGTCCGGAAAATTAAAGACACTGATATTCTGAGCAAAGACGGTAAGTATGTTTATATTAACGGAGCTAAAGAAAAAGAAAACTTTGTGATTTCGGATGGTATTCAACGAATACAAACAGTGGATAATTATCTAAAAGGGAATGAAAAATATGAAGCTCAGTTTAAGATTGACTTCAAGCAAATTGCAAAAGAGATGGATTTTAACGCAGGCGATGCAAGGATAGCTAATGTTCAATATTTTAATGAAAATTATGTGGTACTGTTTATTTCATACCATGGAAAAATGATTGGAACAGCAGGCTCCCTTAATGTGCTGATTGACTTACAAAAAAATAAAAAACAGCCGACCGCTTATTTGGTTGATTTAGGGATATCTAGATGATTTTCACTTGTTTTTTTAAAAGGGAAAAATGATTGGTTCAGCGGATGTTTTAAATGTCTTAAACAGTGACCGCTTACTTAGTTGATTTAGGAATTGATTAGGGGGAGGACGAGTGTTCAACTCTATTTTCATGTAATATGCAGGCCTCAAAGATAGTGCGAACTTTTCTGTTGGTATTCACTTTAAGGAGTGAAATGTTGTTGTCGGGCTTTTTAAGCCAATACAGTATACATTTATCATAAGAAAAAAACCGCACCTCCATCGTTAGACACTGCCTAACGATAGGGGTGCGGTTCATTTTTCACCCTTGCTTCACCTTCTCCGACGCATACCCATTCGGATTCGAAGAGTGCCAGTTCCAGGCGTCGCGGATGATTGCGATCAGGCTGTTGTGCTTTGGGGTCCAGCCTAATTCTTTTCTGGCTCTGGAGGAAGAAGCGGCAAATGTTACTTGTGAGTCGATGTCCGTTTCTGTCAGCTTTGCGGCGATGAGAGGAATGCCTGTGACATATTGGGCGGCAAGGATGATTTGTTCAGCGGAGTAGCTTTCGCCATAGCTGAGATTGTAGATTCGGCTATCCTTGCCTTTCCGCATGTGACTGATGGCGAGCACGTGTGCTTCTGCCAAATCCTGAACGTGAACATAATCGTGGAAGCCTGTTCCGTTTTCAGGGTGATCTATGTGAACAAAAGGAAGGTGTCCGAGAGCGGTTCGCAGAACATTTGAAATGAGATGTGTTTCGCTCCCCCGGTCTTCGCCGATGATGGCGGATGGGTGGGCGCCGCACGCATTGAAGGAGCGGAGGATCACATATTTCAGGCCGTACGCTTTTTCCGCTTCCATCAGCATTTTCTCCATCATCCGTTTGACCTTGCCGTGCGGGTGAACGGGCTCAGGTTCGGTTTCTTCCGTGACAGGCAGGTCTGGACTGCCGTAGACGGCTGCGCTTGACGCGAAAACGATCCGGCTGACATCGTATTCTTTCATCACGCCAAGCAGGGTTTCCATGCCTGTCATGTTTTCGTTGAAAGAAGAAAAAACGCGATTCGACTGTGAAGGAATGGGTGATGCTGCGAAATGCATGACGGCTTCAATGTCCTCATTTTCAAATACTTGCTTGAGAAAATGCCGGTCGCGAATATCCCCTTTATAAAATGCAGATTCGGGGTGAACGGCTTCTGCGTGTCCCGTCGCCAGGGAATCCACAACGACGACTTTTTCTTTTTTCTCAATTAACGTGTAAACGGCGTGGGAACCGATATAACCGGCTCCCCCGACAACTAGTATGCTCATCGGAATCCCTCCTTTTGGATCTCTCGTTCTACATGATATGGCGCTGCGGAGCTGCCGCCCGCCGCTGTTCTTCAAATCCGTATTTGCCGTCAATGATATATAGCGGCCTGTCTTTCACTTCGTCATAAATGCGACCGATGTATTCGCCGATCGCTCCGAGGATGATCAGGATAAAGCCGCTGAACAAGCATTGCAGAATGATCATCGAAGACCACCCGGTAATGGTGCTTGTCGTAAACAGCTTCATGCAGACGACGATGAAGGCATATATAAAACCGACCGCTGACAGCGCGATTCCTGAGTAGCTTGCCAGTTTCAGCGGCTGAAAGGAAAATGAAGTGATGCCGTCGAGCGAGAGCTTCAGCATTTTTTTGAGCGGGTACTTCGTTTCCCCTGCAAGCCGTTCGTGGCGCTCGTAATAGACGGCGGTCTGCTTGAACCCGAGCCAGCTGACAAGGCCGCGGACGAACGGATTTTTTTCTTTCAGCTTGTTCATTTCATTGACCACCTTCCGGTCCATGAGCCGGAAGTCTCCCGTATCCACCGGGATATCAACGTCTGTGAGTTTTCTTAAAATACGGTAGAACATGGCGGCCGTTTGCTTTTTGAAAAATGTTTCTCCTTCCCGCTTTGTGCGGACGGCGTATACAACGTCAAAGCCTTGGCGCCACTTTTCCGCCATTTCCAAAATCAATTCGGGAGGATCCTGCAAATCGGCATCGATCACCACGATCGCTTCGCCGGCAGCATAGTCGGTACCGGCCGTAATGGCGATCTGATGACCGAAATTTCTTGAGAAATTGATGCATTTTACTGCCGGGTCTGACTGAGCAAGCGACTTCAGCATGTGAATGCTGTCATCGCTTGAACCGTCGTTTACAAAAATCAGTTCATAAGGGTCGCCTGTCGAGTCCATGACGGTTTTTAATCGGTCATAGGTGCTTTGAAGCACTTCCGCTTCGTTGTAGACAGGGACTACGATTGAAAATGTGACTTGTCTCTGCATATTCATACCTTTCCTTTCATCAATCAAGCTCCACTTTATAAAGCGTCTGATTTCCGCCAGGTCCGCCTGACTGGGAATCGTTATCTGAAGAAGAGCTGCTGTATTCGCTTTTTGAAATTTCTTTTCCGTTTTCTTTAATCCAATTGGTGATTTCTGAATTGTCTTGGCCGCGGCCGTCGCCGATCATGAAGTACTTGACTTCGCCTTTTTTGACGAGCTTCTCAAGTTTTTCAACCGTCAAAATCGGATCGCTTCCAGAGAATCCGCCCATCGCCATCACAGCTTTACCTGTTTTGATGATGTAAGATTGAGCAGATGTTGCGCTGGAGACTGCAAATAAATATTTTTCACCTGTGTTGTTCTTTTCAAGGTAGCTCAACAGTTCTTCATCGACTGACTCGCCGCTTCCAGGGCTGCCGCCGCCGCTTGGTCCGCCTTGTTGACGGCCGCTTGTGCCTTCGTCATTCTGATTTTGGCTGTTTTGGCCGGAACCGGTATCAGCTGAAGAATCATTGCTGTTTGAACCAGGACCGAAGCCAGGTCCGTTGTTGTTGTTTTGATCACTGTCTGTTTGACCGTCTTGGCTGCCGAATCCGGGAGGTCCGCTGCCGTTGTTATTCTGCATCTTCCCTCCGCCTCCGCCGCCAAATGATTGTGCGGATTTAGGTCCGGCCTGCGGAATCATGCCGTTTACACCGTCAGCGAGCGTTGCTGTCGTCCAATAGAAAGGTCCGATCAGCATGCCGAGCAGCGCTGCAAGTGCTACATAGTAGCTGAATGACTTTCCTTTTTTGAAAAAGATGAGAAGGCAGCTTGTGACAATGCCGAAAGCGCCGATCAATATGCTCCAGATGATCCCGATTTCGCTGAGATAAGGACTCAAAATATACAATTCAAATGCGGTTGTCAGCAAAATTCCGATCGGCAGAAGCTGTTTTTTCCAGCCGCTTTCTTCCTGATAAAGGCGAACGAGCGCCGTCCAGCCTGCACCTGACAGAGCCGCAATCGGTGCTGCCAGCATAATCAGATAGTAATGATGGAAGAATCCTGCGACGCTGAAGAATGCAGCGACCGGCAGAAGCCACATCATCCAGAAAATCGTTTCAGTCGTTGTTTCATTGAATTTTCGTTGCCCGCGAAGGCCCGTGATCAGCAAACCGATGATGCCGAAGAGTACAAACGGGATCAGCCAGCTTGCCTGTCCGGAAAGCTCAGATTGGAAGAGTCTGAGAGGACCAGGGTTTCCTGTGCCAAACATGCCGCTCGTGCCGCCACCGGGACCGCCGCCGCTTTGGACATCACCCTGCTGGCCGTCCGGTCCGCCTGAAGGCATCTCGCCCCCGTTTGGCGGAGCCATTTGTCCATTTGCCGAGTCTGAGTTGTTTTCAGTATCGCCGCTTTGCTGCTGCGGCATTTCCTGCTGCTTGTTCTTTTGATCTTGATCAGCTGAGGAGGTTCCGCCCCCGCCTGCACCGTTTTGGCCTGTGAGACGCTGGATGCCGTTGTAGCCAAACGCCAGCTCAAGGACAGAGTTGGTCTGGCTGCTTCCGATATAAGGGCGCGAACTCTCCGGCTGGCTGTCAACGACGACCGCCCAGGAAACGGAAACACCCGCCAGAACAATCACGGCTGTGATTAGAGACACAACTTTTTTGCGAATCGTCGTTTTTGCTGCCATCATGTAAAACAGCAGGAATGCCGGTAATACCATGTAAGCTTGCAGCATTTTGACGTTAAAGCCGACGCCGACCATACAGAATGCGCCGAGCAGCCAGCCGATTTTTCCTTTGCGGACTGCTTTAAACAACATCCAGGTTGCAGTCATCAAGCAAAGGACGAGAATGCTATCGACGTTGTTTGTATGGCTGACCGCAACGGCAATCGGCGTACACGCCATAATAAGAGCTGAAATTCTGGCCGCCGTTTTGCCAAAAGTAGGTTTTACAATAAAGTACAAGAGTGCTACGGAAATCACTTCGGCAATGGCTTCAGGGAGAACGACGCTCCAGCCGTGCACGCCGAACACAAGTGCAAAAAGTGTCTGAATCCAGAGTGCAACAGGCGGTTTATCAACTGTTACAAAGCCTGCCGGATCAAATGATGCGTAAAAGAAGTTATGAAAGCTTTGGGTCATACTTTCGACGGCCGCCGTATAGTAGGCGTTGTCTGTGTCACTATTCCAGATGCCGTACAAGTTTAATGCTGCAGATAATACAAGAATGAAGACCAGGAATATATCGATTTTCCTTTTCTTAATCATTGTTCGATCACCTCACTAAAGAGCATTATAGAAGCCAAATATGATCAAACTATGAACAAATCAAGAAGGAATTTTAAATTGTATAGAGGGGCAAAAAAAAGAGACATGCCGTCATTAGGCATGTCTCAAATATGAGATGTTATTTCCATACGTCTTCAGCGATCTCGACGACATGGCGCAGTTTTTCCCATTGCTGTTCTTCCGTCAGGAGGTTGCCTTCTTCTGTGGAGGCAAAGCCGCACTGCGGGCTTAGGCACAACTGGTTCAGGTCGACGTAGCGAGCCGCCTCTTCGATGCGCCGCTTAATGGCATCCGGGTTTTCAAGCTCACCGAATTTGGATGTGATGAGACCGAGGACGATTTGCAAGTCTTTCCGTTTGACATAGCGAAGCGGTTCGAAGCCGCCGGAGCGCTCGTCATCAAACTCAAGGAAAAGTCCGTCTAAATTGAGTCCGTCGAAAATCGTTTCTGCCGCCGCATCGTAGCCGCCTTCCGCCACCCATGTTGACTGGAAGTTGCCGCGGCAGATGTGCATGGTGACCGTCAAATCGTCCGGGCGTCCTTCAACTGCTTCATTAATCGTGTTGGCGAAAGACTGGCGCAGTTCATCAGGCTGGCGGCCGAAGGCTTTGATCTGCTCATGTCCTTTGTCTGAGAAAAATACCGACCAGGCCGTATCATCCAGCTGCAAATAGCGGCAGCCGGCGTCGTAAAATGCGCGGATCGCTTTTTTGTAAGCCTGCGCGACATCGTGATGGAACTCATCCAGATCCTCGTACGGGCTTTCTCCAAGTTTTCCTCTGAAAAATAGCATATTCGGGCTCGGAATCGTCATTTTCGGCGTATGTGTGCCCGCAATATCATGAAGAAATTGATAATCTTCCAGCATCGGATGGTTTGTAAAATCGACTTTGCTTGTTACTTTGATGCCGCGCGGCTTTGTTTCAACATTATGAAATTGAATGCCCTTGTCCGCTGTGTATCCTTCGACACCATCAAGGCCTTCGAGAAAATCAAAATGCCACCATGACCTGCGGAATTCCCCGTCAGTAACGGCTTTAAGTCCAATTTCTTTTTGCTTTTCGACAATGCGCTTGATCTCTTCGTTTTCGACTTCGCGCAGTTGTTCAGCGCTAATTTCACCGTTCGCTTTTTGAATACGCGCTTTTTTTACGGGCGCAGACCTTAAAAGGCTTCCCACCTGATCAGCTCTGTACGGTCCGATTTTTCTTCCAGGCGTTTGCTTCAGTACATCTGTTGATTGTGTCATGCTTCATCCCTCTTTCTTTATAGACATAAAAAAGCCCTTCCCGATAAGGAAGAGCTTGATATATTCAATCTCCTCCTTATCTTCAAGAGCACGAACATGCTCTTAAGGATTTAGCACCATTCTGTCATAGACAGCGGTTGCCGGGTTTCACAGGGCCAGTCCCTCCACCACTCTTGATAAGGAAAACCTTTTTATGCGATTTTTTTAATAATTTTAATATTAATACTTTTTATAAAAATGTCAATGGTTAATAAAAGAGCATTTTTAATATTCAAGTATTTTTCCAGACGGTTTTGTACTTTTTTTGATATTTTTCATTTTCTTCTTCTGCGATTAAACCCGCGGCAGTGCTTTTGATATCGTCATCCTGCAAGGCATCGTATAAGTGTCTAAGGCTTTGGATAATATCAAATCGAATCAGCGTGTAATTTTTTTCGTCAAGACAGCCGTTAAAACGATCAACGAGGTGCTTGACGACCATTTTCCGCTGTTGATCCCCTGCCAAACCGACTCTCCAAATTGACTGAAGGCTGTGTCTTGCGGTGACGAACTTCTTATCATATGTCACTTTCCACAATGCAGAAAAATCGTTCAGCATTCTGTTTTCCGGGTCGCTGATGGCTAAATGAGAGAGAAATTGCGCTGCTCTCGATCTTTTATGATTGTCTTTATCATCAAGGTCTTCTATTAATTGATCCCATACCTCATAAGCCCAATCGACTTCATTTTCGGTTAAGGACAGGATGTGTTGATATGCTTCATATTGGAGCTGTCGATCGTCTGACTCCAAATCTCTAAAATACATTTGAATCGCATCGTTCATGGATCGCCACCCTTTCCGTTTTTATCTGAGAACAGCATAACCCGTTCCATGGCGTTTGACAATCAGGTTGAATTAGAATATTTTCCAAAAACTGAAACTTTTTATTGGGTTCACCGGTCTATCATGTGTACCTGATTTCAAAGTGGGTATGATAAACAATGAAAGATTAAGGAGGGTTCTTATGAACAAAAAAACAGTGTTTAAAGCGTTAGGTATGTTGATGACAGGGGTATTGTTTTTTGCGCTGTACAGTGCGGCCGCACTTCCTTCTGCACACGCGGCAAATGAAAAAAAGCCGACGGTCACGAGCCATACTTACAAAAACGTTAAGGCTTTGAAATACCCGCAGGTTGCAAATGTAAGCACCAAATCTCTCCAAAATAAGATCAACAAAGATTTTAAACGTTATATTGAGCAGTCTTACAAAGATTATGTAAAAAACAAGAAAGACGGTCAACAGCACGGATACCAAACCGATTACCAAACGTCCTTTGAAGTGAAATACCGGACTAGCCAAAAGCTGAGCATCCTGACTAGTAATTATGTCTACTCCGGCGGAGCGCACGGAAATACGGCAGTCCGCTCTTTCAACTATGACCTTGCCTCTAAAAAACGGGTGTATTTATCAGACATCCTAAAGACAAAATCGAAAATGGATAAGACAAAAACATATATTTACAACTATATTCAAAAACACAGCGACATTTTCTTCCCGGATGTGAAGAAGAAAGACATCGTCCTTGGTAAAAACACGGCTTTTTATTACACAAAAGACGGCATTGCGATCGTCTTCCAGCAATACGATGTAGCCCCTTATGCTGCCGGAAATCCGGTCGTTGCCGTTCCGAAAACGGTGTATCAATAAATAACAGCCCCTGTTTCGCAGGGGTTTTTGTTTTGAGGGAAGAAGGATTGGGGAGGTTTTGGAAGCCCTTTCATAAAGCGGCAGCTGACGGGCATGAGTCAGCCCGGCGTCAGTTCGCAGATTTTTTCTAAATCGAACAGCTCGCAGACATAGAACATGCACTGCCGGCCGCTGATGATCTGATATTTTTTAAAAGCATATGTCCGGTCTGTCGCAACAGGTACAAGGTGTGTGAAATGTTTTCCCAGGCAGTCGCCCGTGCTGAAAATTTCACGCCTTGACTCCAGTTCTGCAATGATTTTCCCGATGGGAAGCCTTTCTTCCTGCAAATCTTGTTTGATGGCAGGCGGCAGTAAGTTTGTTTTGACATAGACATAATTATAAGATAAATAATCAGCGCCTGATTTCAAAGAGGAGGTTCTAAACAAGATGTCATCATCGCGTTGAAACAGCCTCGCTTCCTCAGGTGACAGCTTGTCATAATCAATATTATTTTGCTGAAAAACTTCGATTTCGGCTTTGCCGCCGATAAGCGTTTCAATCGCTTTGGTTGTTGAACCATCGGTTTTGGTTAACATGTCTTTTACAAGAGCAACAACAGTTTCAGGAAAAAAGTGGCTTACGCTCAATGAAAGGCACCTCCGTACCAAAATTAGAATTTTTTGAAAACTTGTCTTTAAATTTATCATGTGGAGGTGAGTTTGTCTAGAAAAATAAGTTAAATTTTAGGTTAGTAATGTAAATTTTATCTTTTTTATAATTGAATAGATATATGGAAAAAGGAGACGTCAATGTCTCCTTTTTTTGTGCCATTAATTTAAGTCGTCTCTCCTTCTAAAAGCTGTACGGGCAAATAGGTTTCCAGCGGCAAGTCATCGAATTCGCCTTCAATGGCTTTGGACAAAATCTCGATGGCCGTCTTGGAAATGAGTTCGATCGGCTGCTGGATGGTTGTCAATTCCGGGAGGATAGACTGAACCGCTTCCGTTCCGTCGTAGCCGATCACCTTTAATTGCCCGGGAATGTCTTTTTTGCGTTTTTTTGCTTCGGTGATGACTGTAGCGGCCATGAGGTCATCACTGGCGAAAATGCCGTCAGCTGCAGGCTGTTCATCAAACAGTTCTGAGATGATTTCCCGGTAATTTTGATGAAAGGGAACTTCATATGTAATCGGCTGTCTCCCGTGTTGTCGCATCACATCTTCATATGCTTTTCTTCTAAGATTTGCCGGTGTTTTCAGCTCAATTGGTCCGTTGATATGGATGATGTGCCGGCAGCCTTTTGCAATTAACAGTTCCGTCGCTTTTTTTCCTCCGTCATAGTTGTCGGAGCCGATGACGGGAATCGTTTCCGATAAGTAATGGTCGATGGCGACAATCGGCAGGTTTTGCTGATGATAATTTAAAATTCCCCTGTTGTAAGTCACGGCGATGACGCCGTCCACTTGATTTCGCATCAGCATTTCCAAGTATTTTTCTTCTTTGTCTTTGCGGTTCAAGCTGTTGCAAAGCAGCAGTTTGTAGCCCATGGCAGCGCAGATGCTCTCAATATGAAAGGCCAGTTCGCCGAAAAACGGGTTGCTGGAGTTCGGGATGATGAGCCCTATTAAATGGGTTCGTTTACGAAATAAAGAGCGGGCCAAATCGTTTGGAAAGTAATTGATGTCTTCCATCGCTTTATAGACTTTTTCTTTTGTTTTTTCACTAATATAGCCGCGGTTATTTAATACCCGCGATACGGTTGTTGGTGAAACTCCCGCTTTTTTTGCAACGTCGTGAATGCTAGGCTTCATTCCCTTTTCCCCCTGCTTTTTTACTGAAATGGCTTACAATTCTCGTCACGCACTTATTTTAGAGAATCGGGCCGATATGTGCAAGAAAATGCCATGATTCTGAGAAATGTACCGGGATGAATGAATGGGAAAAAGATATGTCAACCGGTTGACATATGAAACCGGTTGACATACAATTCACTTGAAAGCGCTTTTATTTGTTAATTTATGAAAAATGGGGGGAAGTGACAAAGATGAAAAGGTGGCTCTTCGGAATTTTTTCGTTGTTGCTGATGTTTGCAATGTGGGGCTGCAGCAATAGCAAAAGTGCAAATAGCCAAGATGGGAAAACGCTTACGGTATGGGTGCACGTATCTGATGATAGTGAAGAAGGAAAGGTCTATCAAAAGCGGGTGGACGCTTTTAATAAAAAGTATGCCTCTGAAAACGTCGAGGCCAAAATTGATTTCATCCCCAGAAGCGGAAACGGTGGCGGATATGAAGACAAAGTGAACGCGGCGCTGACAACGAACACCCTGCCTGATGTGATCACTTTGGACGGACCGAATACGGCGGCTTATGCGAAATCGGGCGTAATTGCGCCATTGGATGAGTATATCAAAGACCAGGATGATTTATTGCCAAGCATTAAGCAACAGGGAACCTACCAAGGGAAACTGTATGCGATCGGCGTCAGCGAATCATCGGTCGGTATTTACTATAACAAAAAAATGCTGAAGGATGCCGGCGTTGACTCGAAAACGCTGCCAACAGTTGAGAATCCATGGACGTGGGACGAATTTCTTGAGCTTTGCAAAAAGCTGAAAAATAAATATGACAAACCGGCAATCGATATGCAGTTGCAGTCAAAAGACGAAATGCTGACGTATGCGCTTTTGCCATTTGTTTGGTCGGCCGACGGAGATGTCCTTTCAAAAGATGGCAAGAAAGCGGAGGGTGTTTTTAACGACAAACCGACCGTTGAAGCGATGACATTTATTCAAACAATGCTGAAAGAGGGTTACACGACCCGGACTCCGGTTAAGCAGGCGTTTGAAACGGAAAAATATCCGATGAAAATGAGCGGTGTCTGGACGGTAACCGATATGAAAACAAATTTTCCTAATGTCGATTATGGTGTGATGCCGTATCCTGTTTCGCCAAAAACAAAAAAGCTTGTGTCTCCTTCAGGAAGCTGGCAGTTTGCCATGACACAGACGTCTGAAAACAAGGAATGGGCGGCAAAATTGGTCGATTGGATGACAAACAAGGAATCCAACCTGGAATTGAGCCGTTCGATCGCCGCGCTGCCTGTGCGCTATTCATCAGAGAAAGTGCTGGCAAAAGAATTCTCAGATGAAATGAATGTCTTCTTGCAACAGCTGAAAAAAACGGGGCACGCACGACCGGTGACACCGGCATATCCACAGGTCACACGCGCATTTCAGCAAGCGATCGATGACATCAGCTTCTTTGATCAGCATCAGGATATTCAATCGGTGCTGGATACGCGTGCAAAAGAAATGCAATCAGCCATCGATAAGGCAAACTAGAAGGTGGAGCCATGAATAAAATTCCGTTGAAAGAAGCAAGGACGGCCTTTCCGCTGAAAAAAACCACTGCCAATAAAATAGGGTGGCGGGACAATGTGCTGGCCTATACATTTTTAGGTCCGGCCTTGCTGATTTTGTCAGTGTTTCTTGTGATTCCTTCGATTATGGCGGTTTACTACGCATTTACAGATTATTATTTGTTAACACCTGACCTGCGCAAGTTTGTCGGTTTTGACAACTTTATCAAATTGTTCAAAGACCCTATTTTCTTGAAAAGTTTGAGCAACACATTGAAATTTGTTGTCCTTGTGATTCCGTTACAGATCGGGGCCGCTCTCGGGTTGGCCCTTCTGTTGAATAAAAAGCGCAAGGCCAACACGTTTTTCAAAGTCGCATACTTTAGCCCCGTCGTCATGTCGCTTGTTGTCATCTCCGTTTTGTGGCTGTACTTGCTGAATCCGAATGAAGGAATGATCAATAACGTACTGACGCATGTCGGATTACCGCCACAGCCGTTTTTGACAAGTCCTGATCAGGCGATCTTTACAATTGTTTTCGTTTCAGTCTGGCAGGGAGCCGGGTTTCAGATGCTGATTTTTTTAGCGGGCCTGCAAAATATTCCCGGAGATGTCTACGAGGCGGCGCAATTGGATGGTATGAATAAATGGCAGCAGTTTATTTATATTACATTGCCTTTGTTGAAACCGACGTCGGTTTTTATCTTTATTACGACGCTGATCAGTGCGTTTAAGCTCCTCGTGCAGCCAATGGTCATGACCCAGGGGGGACCTGTCAATTCAACGATGACAGTTGTCTATTATATTTATCAAACGGGATTTACCGATCGGATGGTCGGCTATGCAAGTTCAATTGCGCTCTTGTTTGGCACGATGATTGGATTGGTGACGCTTGCGCAGCGCAAGTTGGTGAAGGAGGATGAAGGCGGATGAGAAGGAAATTCGGACCTTTGACGATACTGGAATATATATGCCTTGTTTTGCTGGCGGTTCTGTTTATATTTCCGCTGATTTGGATGGTCGCTTCATCGATGAAACCGGAAGCCGATATTTACAACAATATCAGCAGCATAAAAGCGTTTCTCCCGTCTTTTCATCCGGCGGAATGGTTTCAATCCTACAGGGAAGTGCTGTCACGGTTTGATTTACTCATGTATATCGGCAACAGTCTGTTTTACGGTTTGTGTGTGGCAGCGGGGGCGGTCATCATCAACGGTATGGCGGGTTTTGCATTCGCCAAGCTGCAGTTCACAGGTAAAAAAGTGCTGTTTGCCATATTGCTTGCGCTTTTAATCGTGCCGATGGAAACGATTTTAATCTCGCAGTTTACAATTGTTCATAAGCTCGGACTTGTTGATACGCGCCTTGCCGTGATTTTGCCGGCGCTTGCCGGGGCTTTCAATATTTATTTGTTCCGAAACTTTTTCATGGCGATCCCGGGGGAGATGATTGAGTCGGCCAAGCTGGACGGAGCCAATACATGGCAGATTTTCTGGCGGGTGATGCTGCCGATGTCCAAACCGGCTGTTGCTACGGTGGGGACATTGGCTTTTATCGGCAGCTGGAATGACTATATTTGGCCGCTGATGGTTTTGACGGATAAGTCGAAATTTCCGATCCAGGTGGCGATTACAGCCATCAACAGCACCGAGCCGGTTTATACGAACCAGGTAATGGCTGTCCTGACGATTTCCACGATTCCGCTGATTCTGATCTACATTGTCGCCCAACGCTACATTTTAGATGGCCTGGGCGGTTCAGGGACAGGCATCAAATAGATACATCCAAATCGGGTTAAAGGAGCAAATGAAAATGAAAAGCTCAAACAGTCTGTATTGGAAACTAAGCGCTTATTTTTTCTTTTTCTTTTTTACTTGGTCTTCCAGCTATTCTTTATTTGCGATTTGGTTAGGGCAAGAAATCAATTTGAACGGGTCCGCGACGGGCATTATCTTTTCTGTAAACGCTATCTTTACTTTGTGCATGCAGCCTTTGTACGGTTTTATCTCTGATAAGCTCGGGCTGAAGAAAAACATATTGTTTATGATCAGTTTGCTTCTCGTATTGACGGGTCCCTTTTATATTTTCGTCTACGGACCGCTTTTGCAATACAATGTCTTTCTTGGGGCTATCGTCGGCGGATTGTATTTGGGAACTGCTTTTCTCGCCGGAATCGGTGCGATTGAAACTTTTATTGAAAAGGTCAGCCGCAAATATCAATTTGAATATGGAAGAGCAAGGATGTGGGGGTCCCTCGGCTGGGCTGCGGCGACATTTTTTGCAGGTCAGCTGTTCAATATCGACCCGAATATCAACTTCTGGGTTGCGTCTGTTTCAGCAGTCATATTGGTGGCCATTATTGTTTCCGTAAAAATTGAGATGACAGATGATGAAAAGGAAAGAGCAGACTCGGTCGGATTAAAAGACGTGGGAGGTCTTTTTCTCTTAAAAGATTTCTGGTTTTTGATGTTGTACGTGATCGGCGTAACTTGCGTATACGGCGTCTATGACCAGCAGTTTCCGCTTTACTACGCTTCCTTATTTCCGACTCCGGCCTTGGGGAACCAAATATTTGGATACCTTAACTCATTCCAAGTATTCATTGAAGCGGGCATGATGTTTCTTGCGCCTTTCATCGTCAATAAGCTTGGTCCTAAAAAAAGTTTGATTTTAGCGGGGCTGTTAATGGCTTTCCGCATTATCGGCTCCGGACTTGTCAGCGGACCGGTCGGAATTTCAGCGATGAAACTCATTCATGCTTTAGAGTTGCCGATTATGCTGATTGCGGTGTTTAAATATTTGGCGACTAATTTTGATAATCGTCTTTCATCCGTACTTTATCTTGTCGGCTTTCAATTCGCATCCCAGGTAGGCACGTCGATTTTTTCGCCGCTTGCGGGAGGTTTATACGACAGCATCGGATTTCGCCACACTTATCTCATCATGGGAACAATGGTTCTTTGTTTCACCATGATTTCGATTTTCACCTTGCTAGACTCAAAGAAAGACGTTGAATTTGTTCAAAGTCTACAAAGAAAGCATATATAGAAAGGATGTCACAGATGAATAGAATTCAGCAGGCAGAAGAAGCATTGAAGAAAGCCGGGAAAAAAGTGAATCACCGATATCGAATGGGCTATCACATGATGCCTCGGGCAAACTGGATAAATGATCCAAATGGACTTATTCAATATAAAGGGGAGTATCATGTCTTTTATCAACATCATCCGTATGATGAGAATTGGGGGCCGATGCATTGGGGCCATTTGAAGAGCAGGGATCTCATTCACTGGGAACACTTGCCGATCGCTTTAGCCCCTGGCGATGCATTTGATGAGAGCGGCTGCTTCTCAGGAAGTGCAGTCGAATATAACGGCGACCTCGCTTTAATCTATACAGGGCATAATATGATAGATGAAGAGAAAGACGATTTCTATCAAAATCAGAATATAGCAGTCAGCAAAGACGGTATCGCCTTTGAAAAACTGAAAGAAAACCCTGTCATCGCAGAGCCGCCGGAAGACAGCTCCCGCCACTTTCGCGATCCGAAAGTATGGAAGCATCGTGAGACCTGGTATATGGTGATCGGAAACGCCTCAAAAGAAAATGTCGGCCGGGTCATTTTATACCGCTCGCCTAACTTTGTAGATTGGGAATATGCAGGCGTCCTCGCCCAAAGCGACGGAAATCTCGGCTTTATGTGGGAATGTCCGGATTTCTTTGAATTAGGCGGCAAACACATTTTGCTGATTTCCCCTCAGGGTATAGAGGCGGATGGTGATTCATATCAAAATCTGTATCAAACAGGCTATTTGATTGGAGATTATGATGAAGAAACGAATGAGTTTGTACATGGCTCATTTAAGGAATTGGACCATGGCCATGACTTTTATGCCGTGCAAACTTTGTTGGATGACAAAGGGCGCAGAATTGCGATTGGCTGGATGGATATGTGGGAGTCAGAGATGCCGACGAAAGCGGACGGATGGTGCGGGGCTTTAACTTTGCCGCGTGAATTGACGTTGAAGGATGATCACAAAATTTTAATGAACCCCGTCGAGGAGACTCAATTACTTCGTGAATCGGAACATCATGAATGTGCCAATCAATCGATTTCCGGCAGCTATTTGATCAAGACAGCCGAAAAGCTTCTTGAAGTGGTGGCCGTTTTTGATTTGACAATTTGCAGTGCCGAAACGGTTGGCTTAAAGATTCGGGGGATTGATCAGGAAGAGACAATCATCCAGTACAGCTTGGTTGATCAAAAGCTGACGCTCGACTGTTCAAAGTCCGGCAAAGCGCGGGACGGTGTCAGAAACGTACGGCTTGAAGCGGAGGAGAAGCTCACCCTGCATCTGTTTCTTGACAGATCGTCTATTGAAGTATTTGCAAACCATGGTGAAGCGACAATGACCAGCCGCATATATCCCAAAGAAGGAAGAGCCGGGATTGAGCTGTTTTCTGAGAAAGGCAATGTACGGGTTGAAGAGTTCACTTACTGGACGTTGAAAGATATTTGGAAAGGCGATGAAGCCAAATGAGCAGAATTTTTTGCATCGGTGAGACGTTAATCGACTTTATCCCAGTCCAAAAAGAAACCGCCTTGCAACATGTTCTAATTTAGGCAAAGCGCAGATAAAGAATGATCTGGCAAAAAAAGCGGCTGTCGTGTCTTGCAGCCGCTTTTTTTCGTATTATGCTCTTTCTTCAAACAGCTTCACAATTTCCACGATGACATTCGCGGCTTTGACCATATTGTCGGCGGAAATATACTCGTATTTTCCGTGAAAGTTTTCCCCGCCTGTGAAAATGTTCGGACAAGGAAGCCCCATGTATGAGAGCTGGGAGCCGTCTGTACCGCCGCGGATCGGTTTCACAACCGGCTCGATGTCCAGATTTTTCATCGCTTCATAGGCAATGTCGACAATCTCTTTGACCGGTTCGATCTTTTCCCTCATGTTGTAATATTGATCATTCATGTCCACTGTGATGCTGTTTTCGCCGTATTTGGCTTTAAGGTCGTTTGCGATTTTTTGGACGGTGGCTTTTCTCTCGTTAAATCGGTCTCTGTCAAAATCCCTGATGATATAGGAGAGATTGGTTTCCGAGACATCGCCCTTGATCGAAAGCAGATGATAGAAGCCTTCATAACCTTCAGTAAATTCAGGGGTTTCGTTTTCCGGAAGTCCGGCATGAAACTGCATCGCGATTTTGGCGGCATTGACCATTTTTCCTTTTGCTGTGCCGGGGTGGACGTTCGTTCCTTTACAAGTGATTTTCGCGGCTGCGGCATTGAAGCTTTCGTACTGCAGTTCGCCGAGCGGCCCGCCGTCAACCGTATACGCGAATGTGGCGTTGAACGCCTCGACGTCAAACTTGTGCGGCCCTCTGCCGATCTCTTCATCAGGCGTAAAAGCGACTCTGATCTTCCCGTGCTTGATTTCGGGGTGCGCAATTAAATATTCGATTGCCGTCATGATTTCAGAGATTCCCGCTTTATTGTCAGCACCGAGCAAAGTCGTTCCGTCGGTTGTGATCAACGTATGTCCCGCGTAATTTGCAAGCTCGGGAAATTCCTTGGGCGATAAGACGACATTGAGGGATTCATTCAGCACAATGTCCTTTCCGTCGTATTGTTCGATAACCTGCGGATTGACGTTCTTTCCGGTAAAATCTGTTGCTGTATCCACATGAGCCAGGAAGCCGATCGTCGGCACCTCTTTTTCCGTATTCGAAGGAAGCGTCGCCATCACATAGCCGTTTTCATCGATTGTGACGTCCTTCATGCCGATCTCTTTCAGCTCTTCGACAAGCATATTGGCAAGCGTCAGCTGCCCTGGAGTGGAAGGCGTCGTCTGACTGTTTTCATTTGACTGCGTATCCACTTTCGCATAAGAAATGAGGCGTTCAATCAGTTTGTTCTTCATGTTTCCTTCATCTCCAATTGTTGGTTTTATGTTTATCTTATCATTCATGGCGGGCGAATCGAAAACTTTTATTCCTGTGTAGGAAAATTTAGTATAATATAGTTCTAAAGGATCATCACAATTGTAAGGGAGTATTAAAATGGCTAAAGGTTATACAAATGAAGGAATGAAATGGGAGTTTGCACATTCCTTCTGGCTTGTGTTCACATGGGTTCCTTTTGGATTTTTAAGCTGGTTTGCATTTATTTATATCGCAGCGCGAACGAAACAAAGAAAATGGTTATTTGCCGGGATCGGATATGCAGCGACTGTTTTATTCGCTGCTTTTACAGCCAGAACGTTCCTCTTCGATTTGGCTATGAAAGCCTTGCTTATCGTTTGGATCATCTCAATCATTCATGCTTTCAAAACAAGGGCCGAATATTTGGTTCGGCTTGAAGCCGTATATCGAATCAAACGATCAAGTATGAATGAACTGAGAGAAGAGCTAAAACATGAACAGGAACCGTACGGCCAATCCGGAACTCCTAAAGTGACGCTGACAAAGAAATAAATAGAATCCGCTATTTTCGGTGAAATAGCGGATTTTTTAATGCAGAGAAAAAATTCCGTCCTTTTGAAACTTTTCTCATCCATTCTCTTCTCTAATGTTTGAAGGAGGCGCAGCAGTGAAGCAAATCAGATTAGTTAAGAAAGCTGTCGCAGGCAATGCCAAAGCTTTTGAAATGCTGTTTCAAAAGCACAGCGATCAGCTTTACAGAACAGCTTACATATATGTGCGAAATAAGGAGGACGCGTTAGATATCGTACAAGAGACGGCGTACAAGGCATTTTTATCGATTGCCCAGCTGAGGAATCCCGAATACTTTTTGACATGGCTGACGAAAATCCTTATTCATCATGCATATGCCTTATTGGACAAGAAAAAGAAAGTGGTTTTAATGGACAGGCCGCTGCAGGATGAAGGCCAGGAGCAGGAGATGGATGCGGAAGACAGAATGGGGATGCTTGAAGCCGTTCAGCGGTTGCGAAAAGAATATCAAACCGCCATCATTCTATTTTATTATCACGACATGCCGATTCATGATATCGCCGGGGTGATGAATGCTCCCGAAGGAACCGTTAAGACCTATTTGAAAAGAGCGAAGCTTGAATTAAAACAACTACTGACTGGGGGAGAAGACGCATGGACAAACAATGGTTCAAAAACGAAGTAAACAAGATCGATGTTCCTACAAAAGAAATCCAAGAATCAATCGATAAAGGCATCAAGCGGGCCAAGCGGGAAAAAACGTTTCGGCCGAAGCGCGCCGTGAAAAGGACAGTTTTTGTTTCAGGCGCGGCCGCCGTGCTCCTTCTCGGCAGCGGCTTCGTTTCCCCAGCGATGCAAAGCGTGTTGGCTGACGTTCCGCTGTTTGGAAAAGCGTATCAACAATTCCACGACTATGTCGGCCAAAACTTGGTGACGGGCCAGCTTGTCACTGAACTGAACGAGAAAGTGTCCAGCAACAACATAGACGTGACGGCGACAAGCGTTTATTTTGACGGCGGAATCATCGGTATGACGTTTAATGTAAAAAGCGATACAAGAAAAGATTTAGATGATGGAGCGAGCATGATTCATTTCACATTATTTAATGGTGAGCGTAAATGGGCTATCGCTTCTCAAGGAGACATAAAGAAAACAGAGGACGGCTATACCGGCTACATTCAAACGGGCTATCCAGACAAACATATTCCCGACAAACTGACACTCCCGGTTACGATCACAGACATTAACGGAATCAGAGGGAAATGGAAGTTCGACATTCCGGTTGATAAACTGCCGTATAAAACGCTCCACGTAACCAAAAACAATACACAATCGGCTGATGGCCATAAACTCGCCGTAAAAACGGTAATTCTCGGAAAAGAATCGACTGTCATCGACTATGAAGTATCCAATTCAGAGGAATATCCAAACGATCGTACATCGATTATAAAAGTGACCGATGATAAAGGAAACGAAATCCCTCATATAAGCGGAGGGCAGTGGACGACAGACAGTACAAAAATCGGAAACAAGGTTCGTCACGAAGAAAGGCTGATCCTTGGAAAAGTGAATAAAGGAACAAAATACCTCAAGATTGAGGCAAGCAGCAGTATGGGCGATTCTGAAAAGACGCTGCCTCTCACAAAAACGCCCGCCGCGCTGAGCGCTGACCGTCATGATTTCCAGATTGCCGTTGATCAGGTGAAACAAAACGGTAGCAAACTGTCTGTCGACTATCATTTGAAACATGTCGATCAATCTAAGATCGATATGGACAGCATGCAAAATTTTTTAGAAACGATGTCGCTGGTTGATTCGGCTTATAAAGGCTTTGACGAGGCGCCGGAGGGACACAGCGTAAAAGGTAATTTTACAAAAGTGCTTGATCCTGAAAAACTCCGATTCCGATCAGACTTTACGTTAGATGGTGAATTCGGAGCGAAAAGCTTCAGCCTTGACCAATATTCGCTTGCTGTCGAGTTTGGTTATTTAAGCGCATTTTACTCTACACCGTTTAAGCCGATCAAAGTGCAATTGCCACAGTAAAATAGATGACCCGCTGTTTCAGTGAAACGGCGGGTTGTCTGCTTTGCTGGCCTCCCAACCTGAAAAATTTCCTCTCCCACAGGAAAAAATATGCACCGAAAAGAAAGCGTTTTCATTGTAAGGTAAAAGCAAACCACTAAAAAAGGGGGAGAGTAAATGAGCAGGATGGCGAAGGTGACCGAGGTGTTTGAACGGGTCGCTTTTAAAATTACAAGCTTCAAATACATCATGGTCATTAAGTCGGCGTTTGTCACGCTGATGCCGGTCATCATTGCCGGGGCGTTTGCGGTTCTGATGCAGAATATGGTGATGAGCCCCGAGACGGGACTTGCGGTTTTCGAGCCTTTTCGGTTCTTGTCTGCGCTTGAGCCGATTATGGCGTCGATCAATTATGCGACGCTGAACTTTATTACGATCGGCGCAGTGTTTTTGATCGGGATTGAGCTCGGGAAGCTGAATGGGCATGAATCATTTTTTCCCGGCTTGATGGCGCTGATGTCCTATATCTCTGTCATTCCATCGACGGTGCTGTTGGAAGTGAACGGTTCGATGCAGGAAGTGGTTAATGTGCTGGCCAAGGAATTTACGGATCCGAAGTCACTGTTTTTGGGGATGTTTATTTCGATTGTGTCTGTTGAAATCTTCAGCAAGCTTTCGAGCATGGATCGGCTCAAAATTAAAATGCCGGACAGCGTGCCGGCCAATGTCTCTGTCTCGTTCGGCACTTTATTTCCTTCGATTATTACGGTCACGATCATCGCCAGTTTCGGATTTGCTTTTCATCGGCTGACGGGCGTATACCTTCATGAAGCTGTTTACAATGTTGTGCAAAAACCGCTTGAAGGAGCGATTCAAGGCCTTCCCGGCATTTTGCTGCTCGTGTTTGTCGCACAGTTTTTCTGGGTCATCGGCATACACGGAAACCAGATGGTGAAGCCGATCAGGGAGCCTTTGCTGCTCGCTTCGATTACCGTCAATATGAATGCATACGCTGCCGGCGAATCGATTCCGAATATCATTACGATGCCGTTTTGGGATGTGTACATGAGCATCGGCGGATCCGGCGTCACGATCGGTCTGTTGATCGCGATTTTTATCGCGGGGAAACGGGAGGATTTGCGCAGCATTACAAAAATTTCGTTTGGTCCCGGCATCTTCAATATCAATGAACCGGTGATCTTCGGAGTTCCCGTCATGCTGAATCCGTTAATGGCGATTCCATTTATTGTGACGCCGCTTGTGACGGGTGCGATCGGTTACATCGCGACAGCGGCGGGCTTTGCCGGAAAAGCCGTTGTCATGGTGCCGTGGACGACACCGCCGATTATCAATGCCTGGCTGTCGACAGGAGGAAGCCTCGGCGCCGTCCTCACACAAATCGTATGCATCATCGTCTCCGCCCTTATTTATCTTCCGTTTGTGATGTTGTTGAATCGAAGCCTTACAGTCAGTTCTGAAAAAAATGTTTCCATGTAAAGGCGTTGAAAGGAGCGAACGAAATGGCGAGACAAACGTGGAAGATTCCCGACGATTTTATTCTCGGCGCAGCAGCGTCGGCGTGGCAGACAGAGGGGTGGGACGGGAAGCGGCCGACACAGGATTCTTATTTGGATATGTGGTACAAGAATGACCCGCATGTATGGCATAACGGATACGGACCGGCGGTGGCAACCGATTTTTATAACCGCTATAAAGAGGATATCCATCATATGAAAGTGATCGGCTTGACACATTACCGGACATCGATTAACTGGTCCCGCTTTTTGATTGATTATGAAACAGCAGAAGTTGACGAAATGTACGCACGCTATATCGACGATGTCATCAATGAGCTGATTACGTCGGGTGTGGAGCCGATGATTTGCCTTGAGCATTATGAGATTCCCGCAGTTTTGATGGAGAAATACGGAGGGTGGGGGTCTAAACATGTCATAGATTTATTTGCGGCATACGCGGAAAAAGTATTTGAACGGTATGGAGACAGGGTGAAATATTGGTTTACTTTTAATGAACCGATTGTCCCGCAAAACGCGGATTTTCCTTGATGCGATTCGATACCCATATGAGCAGAACACGAAAAAATGGATGCAATGGAATTTTAATAAGGCATTGGCGACGGCGAAATGCGTCCGGCTTTTTCACACCCGCAAATCCGATTGCCTCGAAGGCGCCAAAATCGGCGTTATTTTAAATCCTGAGGTCACGTATGCAAGGTCGAGTGCTCCTCATGACCAAAAAGCGGCCCGCATCTATGATTTGTTTTTTAACAGGGTTTTTTTAGATCCGAGCATCAAAGGCGCCTATCCCGATGAATTGATGGAGCTTTTGGTCAAACACGACATTCTGTTTGACCATCATGAGGCGGAGCTTGACATCATCAAACAGCATACAGTAGATTTTGCCGGCATTAACCTTTATTACCCCCGCCGTGTAAAAGCTCCGTCAAGACAGTGGAATGACTCAACGCCATTTCATCCCGCTTATTACTATGAATACTTTGAGCTGCCCGGCAGAAAAATGAACCCGTTCAGAGGATGGGAGATCTATCCCCGCATTGTCTATGATATGGCGATGAGAATCAAACATGAGTATGGAAATATCGAATGGCTGATTGCGGAAAACGGCATGGGCGTCGAACATGAGGAGCGTTTTAAAAATGAAGAGGGGGTCATTCAGGATGACTACAGAATCGATTTTATTTCGGCCCATTTGCGAGAGGCGATGAAAGGGATCGCCGCCGGCGCAAACTGCAAAGGATATATGCTTTGGGCGTTCACGGACAACGTCTCTCCGATGAACGCCTTTAAAAACCGCTACGGCCTTGTTGAGATCCGATTGGAGGACAACCGCAGCAGGGCGCTGAAAAAATCGGCTTACTTTTATCGGGATATCATCAAAAACAGACGGTTTGAAACAGAGGAATTCCGGTATAAATAAAGGCGGCGGGGGGAATCATCCCGCTTGTCGCCGGGATGATTTCTCATATATGATCTACATAAAATACTCCGGCCGATTGATCATAATCTGCTTGTTCATTTGACTGATAACGCCTTCACAGCGAAGCTTTTTCAGGACGGCGCTGACGGTTTCGCGGGATGTCCCTGAGATTTTGGCAATTTCAGCAGCGGTGATCGGACAGTTGATGACGGTTGAATTGCTTTCTTTTTGACCGAGGCTTTCGGTTAAATAGTAAATGGCTTGTGTGACCCTGTCATGGGCATGGGAGAGTGTAATGCGCTTCAGCCTTTCCTCGTGGAGGGCAAGGATGTCTGATAAATGATTGAGAATATCGTAAAGCAGGTTTTTGTTGTCCCGGACGAGATCTTCGAAGATGTTCATGGGTATATAGTAGAGTTCAATATCTGTTAAGGCTTCGGCGGCATAGTGATAATGCTCATCCCGAAACAAGCCTCCAAATGGAAAGAGGGTATGAGGACGGACATAGTCGGTATAAAACATGGATCCAGCTTCGTTTGATTTTTCGAGTTTGATGAAGCCGTCGAGAAGAAGGTACATTCGTTCCCGGGGGTCGTCTTCCATAAATAATATCTGGCCTTTATGGTAAGTGCGCCAATAGATAAACTGTTTCATATCTTCCAGATCTCTTTTATTCAGGGAAGCGAGAAGAGGAAACTTTTTCAGTTGATGTACGATGTCTTTGTTCTTCATATGGACCACCCTTATCGATTTTCTGATGTTGCGGCTATATAGTTTAAATTTTACTTGTTTTTGACGATTGGCAAAAGGAAGAACCCTCCCCGAGCCCTTCCTTTTGCTTTTAGGCTTGTTCGACAATCGTGCCGGCATTTCCTTGGAGAGCGTCTTTGGCTAAGTTCAGGGATGTGATGACCGTTTTGTTGCCTTTTTTGGCTTCAGCAAATTGGATGGCTGCTTTGACTTTTGGCAGCATGCTTCCTTCTGCAAATTGCTTTTCTTTTATATAACCTTTCAGTTCTTCGGTGGTGACGCGTTTCAGCGCGCGTTCTGTCGGCTTTAAATAATCGACGGCAACATAGTCGACACCTGTTAGAATGACCAGTTCGTCAGCCTGCACAAGTTCCGCCAGTTTGCAGGCGGCAAAGTCTTTGTCGATGACGGCGTCAATACCGGAGACGGCATCGCCGTTTTCAATGACGGGAACGCCTCCGCCGCCGGCCGCAATGACGATATGTCCGTGTTCGACAAGATCATTGATCACATCATGTTCAAGGATCGATACCGGAGCCGGAGACGGTACGACCCGGCGCCAGCCTCTTCCGGCGTCTTCTTTAAAAACGAGGCCGCCGTTGCGGCTGTTCATCAGTTCTTTCGCTTCTTCTTCGCTGTAAAACGGACCGATCGGTTTTGTCGGGTTGCGGAATGCTTCATCATCGCCTCGGACGGCGACGCGGGTGATGACGGTTGCCGCATGTCCGCCTTTCCCTTTCGCATGCAGCGCCCGGTCAAGAGCATTTTGCAGCCAATAGCCGATCATTCCCTGGGTCATGGAAACACAAGTTTCAAGCGGCATGGCCGGTGTTTTCGGGGAATCCGCCTCTTTTTGCTGAATCATCAGGTTTCCGACCTGCGGGCCGTTTCCGTGCGTGACGATTAATTCGGCGCCGCTGTCGATCATATCCGCCAAATACATGGCGGTTTCTTCAAGCGCGCGCTTTTGCGCTTCTGCACTGGCATCTCCGGTTTGGATGGCATTACCGCCAAGTGCGACGACAATTTTTCTTTTTTTCATTTGATCATCACCTCTGTTTTGTTAAATTGAAATGCTTCCCGCAGCCAGCCTGATCACGGCGATGACAGCCAATACAAGAATCGCGGCGGCAATCAAAAGCTCGGCCTTATTGAAGACGGGGCCTTCTTTTCCTTTGCGGACAGCCCGGAATACGAGAATGCCGGGAGCGTATAAAATCATGGTCAAAAGCAGGTAATCAAGTCCTGCGGCATATACGAGCCAGACGCCGTAAATGCTTGCAATGATCCCGATGATGAGGTTCTTTACCCGGTTAGGTTCTTTGTGCAGCCAGCTGTATTTAAGCTGATAAAGCCCGGAAAACAGATACGGGATCAAGATGGCCGAGGAAGCCAAGGAGAATGCAAACTGATAGGCCGCATCCGAAATGAGAAACGTCAGCAAAAACAGCTGGATAATGGCGTTTGTCAAAGTCAGCGCATTTGTCGGCGCGCCGTTTTTATTTTCTTTGCCGAACCATTTCGGGAAGACCCCTTCGCGCGCCGCGATCAGCGGGAGTTCGCCCGCGAATAATGTCCAGGCCAGCCAGGCGCCCAATACGGAAATGATCAATCCCAAGTTGATGAGCACAGCTCCCCATTTGCCGACGATATGCTCCATGATCGCAGCCATTGAAGGATTCGGAAGCCCGGCCAAGTTTTGCTGATTCATGACGCCGAGCGACAGCATCGTAATCATGACGTAAATCACAAGTACACTGATCAAGCCGATGACAGTCGCTTTGCCGACATCGCTTGATTTTTTGGCACGGCTTGAGAATAAGACGGCCCCTTCAATTCCGGTAAACACCCAGACGGTCACCAGCATCGTGCTCTTGACCTGTGTCCCGATGGAACCGAGCGACAGCCCTTTTCCCCAGAAATCGTTCGTAAATAAATCAAGATGAAACACAAAGATAATGGCGACAATGAAAGCAAAAATCGGTACCAGTTTTGAAATGGTCGTAATTAAGTTGATCATGGCAGCGGACTGTACGCCGCGCAGGATCAAAAAGTGCACGCACCAGAGGATTACGCTTGCACCGATAATCGATGCGACGTTTTGTCCGTCTCCAAACGCAGGGATGAAATATCCGACTGCGCTGAACAGCAGCGTTCCGTATGCGACATTGCCGAGAAGGGCTGCGAACCAGTACCCCCAGCCACTGTTAAATCCCATAAAATGGCCGAATCCTTCCCGCGCATAAGTGAAAATACCACCGTCTAAATCAGGCCTTTTCGTGGTCAAGTTTTGGAAAGAGAAGGCCAAGGCAATCATGCCGACTCCGGTGATGATCCAGCCGATTAAAATGGCTCCCGCCCCCGCTCCTGAAGCCATGTCGCTTGCAAGGTTGAAGGCGCCCCCGCCGATCATCGATCCGATGACAAGCGCGATAAGTGCAAACAGCCCAAGTTTCTTTTCTTCCGCCATTTTTGTCACCTCATTCGGTTTAGAATGGAAAAGGGAATGAGCCCCTTTTCCTGTCAGTCAAGATCGCCGAGTGTCGCTGCCATGACAGCTTTAATTGTGTGCATGCGGTTTTCAGCTTCATCGAACACTTTAGAGTGTTTGCTGCGGAACACTTCGTCCGTCACTTCCATTTCTTTAAGGCCGTGCTGATCGTAAACGTTTTGTCCGTAAGTTGTATGAAGGTCGTGGAAGGCAGGCAGACAGTGCAGGAAGATGACGTTATCGTTACCTGTTTTCTTGACGAGATCCATATTCACTTGATAAGGCTTGAGCAGTTTGATCCTTTCAGCGAACTTGTCTTCTTCTCCCATGGATACCCAGACGTCCGTATACAGAACGTCGGCTCCGGACACAGCTTCATCTGTATCGCTTGTGACGGTGATTTTTCCGCCGGATTCTTCGGCGAACGCTTCCGCCATTTTAACGATGTCTTGATCAGGGAACAGCTCTTGAGGCGAGCAGATTCTCACGTCCATGCCGACTTTGGCGCCGCCGATGAGCAGGCTGTTTGCGACGTTGTTACGGCCGTCGCCGATATAGGTGAGTTTGATCCCTTTTACGCGTCCCGTATGTTCTTTCACTGTCATAAAGTCCGCAAGCATCTGCGTCGGATGCCATAAATCGGTCAGCCCGTTCCATACCGGCACACCGGAGTGCTCTGCCAGGGAAATCACTTTTTCATGTTCAAATCCGCGGAATTCAATTCCGTCGAACATGCGGCCGAGAACTTTGGCTGTGTCTTCGATCGATTCTTTTTTGCCGAGCTGAATGTCGTCTTTGCCCAAATATTCGGGATGCGCACCGAGGTCGATACAGGCTGTCGTGAAAGCGCAGCGCGTTCTTGTAGAAGGCTTTTCAAACAGCAAAGCGATGTTTTTACCTTCCAAATAGCGATGCTTGATGCCTTGCGCTTTTTTTTCTTTTAATTTTTGGGCGAGATCGAGCAAATAGAGGATTTCTTCTTCTGAAAAATCTTTTTCAGCTAAGTAGCTTCTGCCTTTTAAATCAATCGTTTGGTTCATGGATCTCTCTCCTTTTTCTTTAGGTTTGTCTATTTCACGTCTTCGCGGTAGAGCGGCATGCTCATGCAGCGCGGGCCGCCGCGTCCTCTTGAAAGCTCCCCGCTCGGGATTTCGATAACTTCAATACCCTGTTCTCTCAAACATTCGTTAGAAATGTAATTCCGGTCATAGGTGACGACGACACCAGGAGCGATCGCGAGTGTATTGGAGCCGTCATTCCACTGCTCCCTGGCTGAAGCGATTTCGTCTCCGCCGCCGCAGAAGATCAAATTGACATCTGACAGGCCGAGCGTTCTTTTCAGCACTTCCGGCAAATTGTGTTCTTCAGTCGTATGAATGTCGTCTGCCGTTTTTCCCCTCTCAAGAACGAAGATCCGCATGTCTCCTTCAGGCCCCTGGATGGCGGGATGGATCGTGAATTGATCACGGTCAACCATCGTGAAGACGGTATCTAAATGCATAAAGGCTCTGCTCTTCGGTATTTCGACGGCCAGTACGCGGCGAATCCGGCTCTGCCGCTGAAATAAGTTCCGGACAAGACGCTCGATTGCCTGAGCCGTTGTCCGTTCTGATACCCCGATCGCTACGGTTTCTTCATTTAAGACAAGCTCATCTCCGCCTTCAATATTGAATTTGAAATCACGGTCGAGCCAAACCGGAATCTCATGCCCTTTAAAACGCGGGTGGTGATTGATAATGTAGCGCATAAACAGCGACTCTCTCCTGCGAGCAGGCTCTTTCATTTTGTTGATGGTCAGTCCGCTGCCGATGGCGGCCGCCGGATCTCTTGTAAAGTAAAGGTTTGGCATCGGATCGAGATAAAATGGATAATGGTCTTCCATCAGCTCATGAAGATGCGATTTCTTTTCGCGTTCCAGCTCATTTTTTCGAATGCCGCTCATCACATGTTCGACCATCGAATCGGCGTCAAAGGTGAGCAAGAACTCTTTCAGCCTGTCGTAAGCGCCGTTGATATCCGCCTTGCTTTCTGTTAAAAGCTCATCGATAAACCGCTCGCGGACGAAAGCGTCATCCAAGGCTTCGGCCGTCAGCTTTTCTAAATAAAGAACTTCAACTCCCTGTTTCTTTAACGTTTCTGCAAATTGGTCATGCTCTTTTTGCACCGCTGGCAAAAAAGGAATATCGTCAAAGAGAAGCCTTTCCAGATATTCGGGTGTGAGGTTTTCCAGTTCCCGACCGGGCCGCTTCAGCATGACGGTTTTCAAAGGGCCGATCTCAGAGTAAACGTGTATCGGTGTTGTCATGATCATCCCGCCTCCTAAGCTCTTTTTGTTACATATACAGCGTAAAACAGGAAGGAAAAGCGCGATGTGAAAGCGATAACAACGAAAACGTGATATATTTCACATGTTTTTTGATGAAGCAAAAACAAAAATGAATAATTATGATAAATCGAAAATGAGTCCTTGCAGGAGCAGAGAATAGAACGTATAAAACGTGTATATTTTTAAAGGGGATTTCTCGAAAAAAATTTTTTTGAAGGGCAAAAAAAAAGCTGATCCGGACGGCCGGATCAGCATAAGTGATCACAAAATGATTGGGCTGCCTCAGGCGATTGGGAAATCACAAGGCATGTATCGTTCCCGCATATACAGCCCAGCATTTCCGGGCTTCCGAGCTTATCAAGTAGGACGCCGATAGCATGGGCGTTGCCGGGCATTGTTTTAATAATGATCAAGTTGTCCGTCCGATGCACATGCAGGACAACGTCGGAGATTTTATCTTTCAATATTTTGGAAGGATTGATGGATAAAGAAGCATTTGTCGTGTAGACAAGCTTTCCGTTTTCACCGGGCTGTTTCACAAGATACATGTCTTTAATATCGCGGGAAATGGTAGACTGCGAAACGGCGATGCCGCGTTTTTCCAGAAGGGATGCCAGCTGTTCCTGATTTTCTACCGGATGTTCGAGAATGGTCTGCTTGATGAGCCATTGCCGTTTTTGTTTGTTCATAAGAGCGCCTCCCAGCAAAACACGTATATCTATTATTATAGAACGGTTTTATCGCCGGAAGATGGAAGCTATTTTACAAAAAAACAAATCTTTCAGGCTGTTAAAGGGGTTGATAGACCCCGAAATTTCACTTATAATGCTTGAAGATGACAAATTGATAACAGAGAAAAGGTGGTTTTCTAGGGTTCCGCAGTGCGTTCCGCGCTGGTCTGGTCCGAGAGAAAACACATAGCGAAGATATCGTTATGACACGGTGGGATAAAAGCCCAGGAGTTTTTGCTCTTGATCAAAGAGCTTCTCTCCGGGGCTTTTTTACTTTTTACAGGAAATCGACTACGGATAAGGAAGGGGATGCAGTTATGAAAAAGAAAGCAATGGACATAATCCTGATTGTGATAGGCGCATTTTTCTTTGCGTTAGCCGTGAATCTGTTCGCCATCCCGAATGACTTGGGAGAAGGCGGCGTCACGGGGATCACGCTGATTTTATACTACGTTTTTGAATGGTCTCCGGGCATCACGAACTTTGTGCTGAACGGCATTCTTCTAATGATCGGCTATCGCTTTTTGGATAAAAAAACGACGATTTATACCATCATCGCGGTGGCGGCCAATTCGTTTTTTCTGCATGTCACTGAAGATTGGACGGTGCCGGCTGATGAAGTGATCATCAGCACGATCTTTGCCGGGGTATTTGCCGGCGTCGGCATCGGCATGATCATCCGTGTCGGCGGAACCACTGCCGGGTCCGCGATTCTCGCGAGAATCGCCAATAAATATTTTGACTGGAACATCAGCTATGCCTTGCTGATGATCGATTTAGTTGTTGTGTTCAGTTCCTACTTTATCATCGGAGCTGAAAAGCTGATGTTTACGATTGTCATGCTGTACATCGCCACAAAGGTCATGGATTTCATTATCGAAGGGCTCAACACGAAAAAAGCGATCACGATCATTTCCGAGCATAAAAACGAGATCGCAGCGCAGGTCAATACTTTGATGGACCGCGGCGTCACGATATTAACGGGACGCGGACACTATACGGGCGATTCCAAAGAAATTTTATACATTGTCATTAATAAACAAGAGCTGTCCATGCTCAAGAAAATTATAAGAAGCACAGATAAAAAAGCATTTGTCATCATCCACGATGTCAGGGATGTATTCGGCGAGGGATTTGTTGATATTTCAAAATAGGGGAAGGCTCCCGGCAGATGGCCGGAAGCCTTATTGCATTCATCGGGTCTGATCATCTGCTATTAATAAATACATGAAGTTTTATGCAGAAACCGGTTTCTGTGGTAAGGTAGATTGTGGCATGAATATCATGAATATAGAAATCCGCTTGCTGAAGTGGAACAGAAAGAAAAACAGCCAATTGATGTGAAAAGCCGAATGTTCTTTAGAGTATGGGTTTGCGGGGACTGCAGGTTTCGGATTGGTCGGAGCATGGCTCTTTTATGAAGCAATAAAACTCGACTCGACATATTCATTGCTGTACCTGGGAGTCGGACTTTTCGGGATCATCTATGGTTTGATTACTTTTCTAATGATATTTCCGGCCTTCACGAAAAAAGGAAACATCATCTTCAGCATGATCGAGGGAGAAGGCGGACGGCTGTTCTCAGGGAAGAAATCTGTGTTGTTCAAGGACATCAAAAGCCTTAAAATGGCGCAGCACCGCTGCAGCCGAAAGGCATTTTCTTTATGGATATACTGATAGAGATGCGCGGGAACGGCATGGTGCGGATTCCGACGTACAACATTCTTCCTGAACCGGCATTTTATCAAGCGGTCGGGCTATACATTCTGCCCTATATGACGGAGGAAGCGCGTGCGGACTGGATCGGCCGGTTCACAGAAGCGCAAAGAAAAGCTTATTTAAATGAATTTCATAAAGATATTTAATCCTTCGGGAAAAAGCAATTTTCGAGGTGAATGAAAATAACTGAAACCTTTGGGGAAATTCATTCGTCTTAATTAGAGGCCGTTATCTTAAGTGCGGAAATTTTTTTTCGCAGGCGCGGACTGTTTGAGTGAGGGAAGCCGGGGGTATTTCACCGTGGACGTGCTTGAAAAACCGCCGAGACTTTTAGTAGAATGATATATTATCGTTTCCTCACGCTTCTTTGACTGAAACAGAAAGCGGTCTAAAAAAGTTTAAAAAGGTAGAGGTTATCATGAAAAAAATATTCTCTCATAAGCTAAGCTTTTTTTTGTTAGCTGTTGTTTTTGTATGGGCTAAAACCTATGCTTCCTACTTTTTAGAGTTTAATTTGGGTGTGAAAGGGTCTACGCAGCAAATGCTGCTGTTTATCAACCCATTCAGCTTCACGATTGCTGCACTCGGTTTGGCTTTGTTTGCAAAAGGCCGCCGGTCGGCGATATGGATCATCATCATTGATGCTGTGATGACGTTTGCTTTATATGCAAATATCCTGTTTTACCGTTTCTTTGATGACTTTTTGACGTTTGCAAACTTAAAACAAGCCGGAAACCTCGGCAACATGTCGGATGGCGTTTTTGACATCATGGCATTTCATGACGTTATCTATTTCGTCGATTTGATCATTCTGATTGCATTATGTGTGAAGCTGCCTGAACTGAAGGCTGCACAACTGAAGAAAAGATGGGCTGCAACTGTCGTTGTCGGCGGAGTGGCGCTGTTTTTCATCAATCTTGCAGTTGCTGAGACAGACCGTCCGGAGCTTTTGACAAGAACATTTGACCGAAATTATATCGTCAAGTATTTGGGGCCTTACAATTACATGATCTATGATGGTGTTCAGGCTGCCCAAAACGCGAGCCAAAAGGCATACGCGAGCAGCGACGACCTGACGAGCGTCATCAACTATACAAATTCGCATTATGCGAAACCGAATGACGAGTATTTCGGCGCAGCAAAAGGCAAGAACATCATCAAGATTCATTTGGAAAGCTTCCAGACGTTTTTGATCGATTATAAGCTGAACGGAAAAGAAGTTACGCCGTTCTTGAACAAGCTGGCGCACGGCCAGAATGACATGATGTATTTCGATAACTTTTTCCATCAGACCGGTCAGGGTAAAACCGCGGATGCCGAATTGATGATGGACAACAGCCTTTACGGACTGCCTGAAGGCAGCGCGTTTGTAACAAAAGGGCAAAATACGTACCAGTCCCTGCCGGCGATTCTGAACCAAAAAGAAGGCTACACAAGCGCCGTGATGCACGGGGATTACAAGTCATTCTGGAACCGCGACCAGGTGTATAAACAAATTGGCTATGACAAATTTTTCGATGCCAGCACATATGACATGTCAGAGGAGAACCTCGTCAACCTCGGCTTGAAAGACAAGCCGTTCTTTGAAGAATCAATTCCGAAACTGAAGTCGCTGAAACAGCCGTTCTATGCCCATTTAATCTCGCTGACAAACCACTATCCGTTCATTTTGGATGAAAAGGATGCCACCCTTGAAAAGGGAACGACGGGAGACAAAACGGTAGACGGGTACTTCCAGACGGCGCGCTATCTTGACGAAGCGCTTGAAGATTTCTTTAAAGAGCTAAAAAAATTGGGATTATATGATGATTCCGTTATCGTGATCTATGGCGACCACAACGGAATTTCAGAGAATCACAACCGTGCGATGAAAGAAGTATTAGGAAAAGAGATTACACCGTATCAAAACGCGATGAATCAGCGCGTACCGCTTATGATCCGCGTTCCGGGCAAAAAAGGCGGAGTCAATCATACGTATGGCGGAGAAATGGATGTCATGCCGACACTTCTTCACCTGCAAGGTATTGACAGCAAAAAATACATCAACTTTGGTACAGACCTCTTTTCTAAAGACCACGACGAAACCGTGGCTTTCAGAAATGGAAACTATGTAACGCCGAAGTACACGATGATTGATACGACCGTATACGATACAAAGACAGGAAAAGAGATCAAAGGCAACCAGGAAACGGAAAACCTGAAATCGCAGGTGTCCGAACAGCTGGATCTGTCCGACCAAGTACTCTATAAAGATCTGTTAAGATTCCACGAGATTTCGGACTTCAAGCCTGTTGATCCATCAAAATATCATTACGGAAAAGAAAAAACCGGCGAGTAAAAACGAAAAACCGCCTGACGCTTCATAAAGCAGTCAGGCGGTTTTTTTGTGTGCTGGTCCGCCATTGTTCTAAGAAGCCGGCCCGGCACATAGATTGATAGGAAAGAGGACAGAACAAGGATAGAGGATGTGAGTACGTTGACCAAATCTCAGTATTTTTTTAAATTGCATCCTTTGATGGTGCCGGCCGGCTGGACGGTGAAAGAAAATCATTTGTATCAAAAGCCGATTCGCGATCCCCGCCGTACGCTCTTCACCTTGGAGAATGAAAGCTCCGGTAAAATGGTACAAGTTGAATATGCTGGAGAACTGAAGTACGTCATCAGGATGCTAAATGCTGATCAAATGCTGGTCAGCGAAGATTCAGACACGTCGTATGAACAGCTGGTCGAACGGTTGGAAGATAGGATTCGTGTTTCCGGTGGCGCCCGTAATTTGCTGAGGCTTAGAATCCCGGCCGGCTGGACGGTTGTGCATCACTCATTAACCGATACAAACCCCGATGCATTGGCGCCTGACAGCAAGGCCTGGCGGTCAGATTTCAAACGGGATCTTTTGAAGCTGCGGCATGATGAAGAATGCCTTCTGCTCGATGTAGAGTGGTATCCCGAATGCAGTCCGGCGGGCCATTATGCGCTGAAATTGATTAAAAATGGGAACTGGAACAGTCCTTTGGAAGACATGCTGTGTATCCATCCGAAGGAATTAGCCTATGAGATTAACGCTGTTTTGAAAAAGACATGTGAACATCAATATGTTGATGAAGCCGGCGCATAACGCGGCCGGTTTTTTGTGCGAACAGTCCTTTGTTCAATACATACTTTTTATTCAATAAAATGTCATATTTTTCTTGAGTGAATAAGAAAAATATTTTATGATGGTAAAAGATACATAAGAAATAGACGAAAGGGGTCAAATGGGATGAAAAAAATAGCAGCGGGGCTTTTGTCTGCCGGTCTTATCATCGGTTTTTCCTGGGGTGCCAGCGATGTGGCAGAAGCAAAAACGAAGGTGAAAACGTACAAAAACTGCAAAGCTTTAAACAAAGACTATAAAGGCGGCGTCGCACGTTCGAAGTCGGTGAAAAACAAAGGCGGAAAAACGAAGTACAAGCCCTATGTTTCAAAAGCGCTTTATGACGCCAATAAAAAGCTGGACCGAGATAAAGACAAAATTGCCTGTGAGCGCTGATATATCCAAAAAAAGATCTCTGCTGAGGGGTCTTTGTTTTTTATCAGGAAATTTATGAAAATTAAAGACTGCTGAAACATAATCTTAACAGTGCGAACCTATACTTTGGCAAGAGAAGAGCAAAAGGGGAGTGGATGATGTGTCAGCATTATTAAAAAAATTGATGTTATCTTCATTGATCGGGGTTTCGATCGGGTCAGCACTGTTTGCACCGGATGCGGGAGCGCAAGAGCCGGCGGCGAAGCCTAAAAAAGTGGCTGTCATTGCGCACAGAGGCGCTTCGGGATATGCGCCGGAAAACACGATGGCTGCCTTTGAAAAGGCGCTTCAGATGAAAGCGGATTATATCGAGCTGGATGTTCAAATGTCCAAGGACGGGGAGCTTGTCGTCATTCACGATACGACCGTAAACCGTACGACAGACATCGGCTCAGTGCTGCCGGTCGCCGTAAAGGACTTGACACTTGCCGAGTTGCGCAAGCTTGATGCTGGCAGCTACTTCGGTCCGCAGTTCGCCGGGGAGCGCATTCCGACATTTGAAGAAGTGCTTGACCGGTATAAAGGGAAGATCGGAATGCTGATCGAATTGAAAGAACCTGCACGCTATCCGGGAATCGAAGAAAAAGTATCAGCGGCATTGAAAGAGCGGAGAATGGATAAGCCTAAAAACGGGAAAGTCATTGTACAATCGTTTGATTTTAACTCTGTTTACAAAATTCATCAGCTGCTACCATCGATGCCGACAGGTGTCTTAACGTCAAAAGCAGCTGACTTAACAGATGCAAAGCTCAAGGCATTTTCCGGCTATGCCAAATATGTGAACGCCAACTTAAAAAATGTGGCCGCTGATCCTACACTTGTGCCGAGGATTCATGCGCTCGGCATGAAAATTACGCCATGGACCGTCCGCTCCCGCGATGAAGTGCCTCCGCTTTTAAAGGCCGGCGTTGACGGGATTGTGACAGACTTTCCCGACTATGTTCCGAAAAAAGTACGCTAAAAAGTAAGCCTGCAGTTCACGCTCTGCAGGCTTTTTCATTCATCAATAAAACTGGGCTAACAGCAGCAATGTCAGTGTAACGGTTATCGCGCCGCCGATTCTTGTGGACACCTGAGCAAACGGCATAAGCTCAAGGCGCTCTGCGGCGCTGAGAATGGCGATGTCCCCCGTTCCGCCCTGACCTGAATGGCAGGCATTGATAATCGCGGTTTCGATCGGGTACATGTTCAGCCACTTTCCTGTAAAAAAGCCGACGGCTATCATCGTGACCACAACAGATACGATCGTTATAATATTGGCGATATTAAAAGCAGCGATCAGCTTGTCCCATGGTGTCATGGAGACGCCAATGGCAAAAAGCAGCGGATATGTCACAGCAGTTGAAAAGAAGCGTGACACGCCGTAGGCGCCGTTTTCCAAATTCGCTGGAGCCAAACGAAACAGTTTCACGGCAACAGCCAAGAGAAGCATCATGACGGGTGCTGGAAATCCGAACAAGTCATGTGAAAGCATACCGACTAAATATAGTGAGACGGCAAGAATGCCTCCCGATGCAAAGTGGGAAAGATTAAAAACGCTTTCTTTGTCTTTGTCGCGGCTTTCAAGCGGCAGTGCGTCCCCGCTTTCGAAACGATCGACTTTTCCGTTGCCTGTCCATTCAGGCTTTTTCTTTCCCATTACGTTTAAAACCCCTGACAAAATGACAGCGCTTAAGCTTCCAAACATAATGGAAGGAATGACAAGTGCAAAAGCTTCCCCTTGTGACATGTGCATGATCTCCGAATAGCCGATTGACAGCGGAATGGCTCCCTCTCCAACCCCTCCGGCCATGATCGGAATCACAATGTACAGAAGCGTATGCTGAAATCCGAGGCCGAGCATTGTACCAACTGTCAGACCGACTGCCGCTGCGGCAATTGTCCCTGCAATCAGCGGAATGAAAATTTTAATGAACGCCCTGACCAGCGTTTCTCTTTTCATCCCTAAAATGCTTCCCACTACAATGGCTGAGATAAACAAATAAAGAAAGTTTGAGTTTTCTGTAAATTCAGTTGTTGATTTGATAATGTCATCGGGAATGAGATGGTAATAGACGATCGCTGAAGGAATAAACGTCGCAAGTATAGCGGCACCGCCGACAGAACGAAGAAGCGGCAGCGACTTTCCGATTTGGGCGAAGGTGAATCCGAAAAAGCCCATAACCGCAATGGCTGTTAAAATGTCGCTTTTCAGATCGTGCATATAGACAAACGTCACAATCAAAGCGAAGAGCAGCAAGTATACGGGCAGCGGAATGATGCCGATTTTAACATTCATTGCTCTTGCGAAAAAATTTTCATCCGGTTCTTTCGTTGTTTGAATCGGTATGTGTTGTACCTTTGTTTTTGCTTCCATATTCTTTCCCCCATCCTTTTTGTTCTCCCTTTGCTCTGAGTTATTTAACTAAATTAAGTATACTAAAAAAATCAAAATTCAGACAACCGTGCAGGAAGACCTAGCTGTTTTCCCATGATGATCTAGAGCGGCTCCATTTGGTTAAAGACGTGTCTGTACACTGTTTAATAGCCTTGTACAGGCTGTTTTTGACCCCGGCAATTCCCGAATTCCCTTTTGCTGGAATGGAAATCGACACAAAAAAGCTGTTAATCCGTCAAAAACAAATCAAACATTTAGGAGCAGAGACCTTTTTTCTTGTGTGAACCGTTGATACATTCAGCTCCCGTCCCCGAACAGACACAGGACGTCTGCGACCAAAGATTCAATCTTGAGACGGCATATATGTGAGGGTTATCAATATGAACCTTATGGTTTTTTTGAATAAGAGTCTATAGCCTTATATTTTTTATTATTTTTGAAGAATTTTAGGTCTAAAGATGGTAATATATTCGAGTGCAAAAGAATGAAATAAAGGAATACTTTGGAGAAACCCTTTGGGAAGGGTTTTTATCCGCACATAAGGAGAAGAAAATGGAATTTATTTTACACTGCTATCCCGCAGCAATGATTGCCCTGATTCTCATCGGGTATTTGGGATCTTGGATGAATCCGCGTTTCAAGAGATTTTTAATCATATTGTGTCTTATGACGAACGGCGTGTATATTGTTTGGCGGTTCGGCTATACACTGCCTGTCTCTCGTCCCGCCGACATCGTGATGGGCGTGATCCTGATTGCAACTGAATGTATCGGCTTTTTACAGCTCTTGGTCTTTTATACGCTAGTATGGAAGGAAAGGAAGCGGGAGCCGGAAATGCTTGGTGATCAAGACCATTGGCCGAGTGTTGATATTCTGATTGCAACTTATAACGAGGAGCGCCATGTGCTGAAAAAGTCAGTGGCAGGCTGTCTGAACCTCGATTATCCAAAAGAGCTTGTCAACATTTATTTGTGTGATGACGGAAGGCGGACAGATATTAAAAAGCTGGCTGAGGAACTTGGCGTTCATTACGTTACAAGGCCAAGTAATGAGCATGCAAAAGCAGGGAATTTAAACCATGCGATGAGCTGCTCGAACGGGGAACTGATTGTGACGATGGATGCCGATATGGTCCCGCTTCCCTCTTTTTTGCAGAAAACTGTCGGCTATTTTAAGAAGGAAAAAGTGGCTTTTGTTCAAACGCCTCAGGCCTTCTATAATGAAGATCCTTATCAGTACAACTTATTTTCCGGAGCGAACATTCCGAATGAGCAGGACTTTTTTATGCGCAGGCTCCAGGCCGGGAAAGACCGTTTTAATGCCGTCATGTACGTCGGCAGCAATACGGTTTTCAGAAGAACCGCTTTGGAGGAAATCGGCGGTTTTGCGACAGGCGTGATTACCGAGGATATGGCAACCGGAATGCTTTTGCAAACGAAATTTAAATCTGTTTTCGTTAAGGAAGTGCTTGCCGTCGGTCTTTCGCCGGAAACGTGGACAGATCTTTTGAAGCAGCGCGACCGCTGGTGCAGGGGAAACATTCAGTGCGGAAAGAAGTGGAATCCGCTTTTCTTAAAAGGTCTTACACCAATGCAGCGCATTCTTTATTTTGACGGTATTCTCTTTTGGTTTTTCGGCGTTTTTAAGATGGTCTATATCCTGGCGCCGCTCTTGTTTTTGCTGTTTGGCATACATAGCTTAAAGACCGATTTGTGGTCGATCACCTCGTTTTGGCTGCCTGCGTTTTTAGGTTCTTATCTTTCATTTAAAGCTGTTTCGGACCGGCAGCGCAGCATGAGCTGGAGCCATATTTACGATACATCGATGGCACCCCACATGGCGATATCGGCTTTGTCGGAATTCATTTTTAAAAAGCGGTTTGATTTTAAAGTCACACCGAAGGGCGTCAACACAGATCGGCGAAAATTCAAATATACGACGGCGCTGCCGTGTGCGATTCTGCTTGGAATGACACTGTTTGCGCTCGGAAAAACCCTTTATGAATTTTTATTTCTGCATACTTTTGATATGAACGTCACATCGTATAATTTATTTTGGGTTCTCTATAATATGACAGGTCTCATACTTGCGCTGCTCGTTGCCTTTGACAGGCCGAGATTTCGAAGCTCTGAACGGTTCACAGTCAACAAACCGGCGGCTTTTTCCACCGTTTCAGGCAATGAGCACGAATGTGAACTGATCGATGTGAGCGACACGGGCGCGCGTATCAGGCTGCCTTATCAGGCTGATTTAGACATGTACTATCATGTGGATGGTCTGATCATAGATGCGGTCGGAAAAGTACCGGCTCGGGTGATGTGGACGACGAAAGACGCGGACGACATTGAAATCGGACTGCACTTCAAAGAGATGGACAAGGAATTGTATGTCAAGCTGATCGGTTTTATGTTCAATGAAGAAAATGCGAGAAAGGCTGACCGGGAAAAGCGGGCTGATACATTGTCAACAGTGCTGCGCTTTTTCATGAAAACTGAAAAAAGCCCGGATGCATTCAAGAGAAAACACGTCCGCGAGGCCATTCAAGGTCTGGGAACACTGCTGTTTCCCAATGATGCAGAGAAAGGCGCTCACGAGATCATGATTAAGGACATCAGCTTGTCAGGCTGTCAGATTGAATCCGGCGTCCCGCTTGAGATGAATGAACATGTGCTGGTTTCTATCGGTGAGAAGGATTCGGATCAGCGGCTGGCGCTCGTCTGCTGGATAAAGAAGCGGAGAAAGCGGTACACAGCGGGATTGAAATTTATAGATGAATATTCGGCACAATCCATAGGAGACCCGGTAGCATGAGCTGCGGGTCTTTTTTTGTCAATGGTCTTCCTGTACGGTCCGCCCGTTTTCGAATTTCATGTTTTGATTCAGCATGTTTTCTTTAGCTGTTATCTCTATGGGATGAATTTTAAGGACAACGGTTTTGCTGCCTAAACTCGATCTGTACTTTTCAACATGGGTTTTGTGAAGCGGAGAACTGTAGTATCCCGGTACGTATTTGTCGAGAAGAGCCTGCATCGCAGATGTTGCTTCATCTAAGTCTGTGATCATTGACGCTGTGCCGAAAAGAATGACGCTCATATAAGCGGTATCTGTTTTAGCGGGAATCGGGTGAACCATTGTTCCGTATTGTTCGCTGACTGTGAAGCATACGTTTGGATTTTCTTGCAGCATATCCATTTTTCGTCCCTCTGAGGCACCGTGAAAATAAATGAAGCCGTTTTTCCAGACGAAATTCAAAGGGATGACATATGGATATTCATCTGCTGCCATGCCGAGATATCCGGTTTGCGCTTCTGTTAAAAATTGATTAATCTTGTTTTTATCTGTGCAGGCAAGCTGTTTTTGACGAATTGAATGAGCCATCACATTCACGCTCCTTTTTATTGTTAAGATGATTTTAGGTTGTTATTGTCCCTTTAAAAAGAGACAATAATAGAAAACTTGATGAGGTCAGAAAATGATAGAATTAACTCCTTTACTCAATAAACAGCTTAAAACGCCTCTGTATATACAGCTTTACGACTATATCAAAAAAGAAATAGAGACCGGCGGCATTCCCGCGGGATCTCTTTTGCCGCCGATCCGCTATTTATGCGAACATTTGCACCTAAGCAAAAATACAGTTGAAAGCGCCTATCAGCAGCTCACTGCAGAAGGCTATACAGAAAGCAAGCCAAGGATCGGCATCAAAGTGCTTCCCTTGGAGAAAACACTGATGCCGCCTGGTCAATTGAAGGTTCATACCAACCGGGCATCCAAAGAAACAGGACAAGCTACAGCGGCAATGTATGATTTTAAATATGGTGATATCGATTTAAGCCATTTTCCGTTCAAAACATGGAGGCGTTGTCTGCAAAATGTATTGGACAGTGAAGATCATGAATTATTACTGTATGGTCATCATAAAGGCGATTTCGGTCTTCGTACGGAATTGGCGAAATATTTGTTTCAGGCAAGAGGTGTCCGCTGTGCACCTGAGCAAATTGTGATCTGTTCCGGTACGCAGTATGCAGTCGGACTTCTTTGCCAGCTGCTCTCAATGAACGGCCGATTGGTTGCGGCGGAAAATCCGGGATATGATGGTGTGCGTTCCGTTTTCCTTAACCATGGATGTGATATTCAGCCGATTGGTCTGGAGCCGGATGGGATCAATTTGTCTCAGCTTGCTGCAAGCCGGGCCAAACTCGTTTATATTACGCCGTCACATCAGTTTCCGTATGGAATGGTTCTGCCGATACAAAAGAGGCTGAAATTGCTTGAATGGGCAAGCCGTGAGAAGGCCTATATTATCGAAGACGACTATGACAGCGAATTCCGCTATCAGGGCAGGCCTATTCCATCTTTAAAAGCGCTTGATAAAAAAGAAAATGTCATTTATTTAGGGACTTTTTCAAAGTCATTTCTTCCGGGAGCGAGATTGAGTTATATCGTTCTGCCTTCAAAGCTGGCGGATGAATTTCAAGAAAAGCTTGGCCGCTACAGCCAGTCTGCTTCCCCCATCATTCAAAAAGCGATGTTTTTATTTATGAAAGAAGGTTTTTTCGAAAGGCACATCCGTAAAATGAAAAAAGTCTATCAAGAAAAGCACAAAACATTAATATCTGCCATTAAAACGCATTTCGGAAATGACGTGGAAATCATCGGCGAAAAAGCGGGGCTCCATATTTTGATGAAGACGGGCCGACATGCGCAAGACCTCATACATCAAGCGGAAAAACTCGGTGTGAAAGTTTATCCGGTATCAGATTTCTGGATTGAGCCTCATGAAAGCAGCTCTTCCATCGTCATGGCGGGATTTGGGGGTCTTTCTGAAGCGGAAATTGAAGAAGGGATCAGCATACTGCGTGAAGCTTGGCTCTAAATCATCAAAGCAGGAACGGTGAAAAATGCCCGTTCCGCACCGATATTAAAAAGGATTCAATAGATAGAAAGCGGGAATACTTGTGAAAAAAACGAAACTGTTCATTTTGCTGTTTATGTTGATGGGAATGCTGTACGGGTGTTCCGGTCATGAAACAAAAGGAGAGGAAAAAACAGAACCAAATACGGATCAAACAGCGGCAAAACAATCAAAACAGCAGGCGGCACATGATCTATCATCCAAGTGGATCAAAGTGAAGAGCCCCGCCCGCATTCCGATTCTCATGTATCACAGCATTTCTTCAGGAAACAGCCTGCGCGTACCGGAGGCGGAGTTCCGCGGACATATGAAATGGCTGAAGGATAACGGCTATTACACACTGACACCTGAAGAAGCCTATATTGTCTTAACACAAGATAAAATGCCTAGTGAAAAATGCGTGCTGATTACGTTTGATGACGGTTATACTGATAACTTTACGAAAGCCTTTCCGATCCTGAAAGAATATGGTCAGAAGGCGACCGTATTCATGATTGGCAAATCGGTGGGCGGAAAGAACCATTTGACAGAGAAACAAATGAGTGAAATGAGACGAAACGGAATTTCAATTCAAAGCCATACCATTCATCACGTTGAATTGAACGGACTGGCACCGGGACAGCAGCTCGATGAAATGACGCGTTCCAAAGCGCTGTTTGATCGCATGTTCAGCCAAAATACGGTCATGCTGAGTTATCCGGTCGGGCGCTATAATGAAGATACGCTGAAACTGGCAAATCAGGCAGGCTATCAAATGGCTGTCACGACAGAACCGGGAGCGGCATCTAGGGAGCAGGGGATTTATGCGCTCCACCGCGTCCGCATCTCGCCGGGGATGTCACCCGCCGCGTTTGGCCGGATGGTGGAACATAACAGGTAATCAGAAAAAGCGGCTTCTTTACAATGGCCGCTTTTTCTTATTTTTTGGGGTGTTGTTTGCCTTTCCCCATGATCAGCTGAAGATTCGGGCGAATCGTTTCAGCAGACTGCCGGGCCGGCGCCTGTTCCGGAGCAGAATCAATCACCTTTAAAAAGACAGGCGGTGCAGCAGTCTTACGGATCGTCATGTTATGATGATCCGGCTTTTGATAGGATCTGTTATTTCTTTTATCAAAGAAGAACGAATACAGGATCAGCAGAGCGAACAAAACCAGTAAAATGATCATACGGAATAAAACCTCCTCGTCATCTATTTCTTCTTTTAATATCGAACATAAGGGCGTAAAGTTTTACATGTTATGTCTTAAAAAGAATTTTTTGTGACTTTTGAATCGGTTTTAGAGTAAGTATCTTGTTGTCTTTACATCTTTCCCAATCTGCTGTCTGCTTAAACAGATGCTTTAGTGAACGGCGGTTTTTCTACGGTATGAATGGTGGAAGAATTTTAGAAGATGAATGAAGTGAAAAAACAGCATGTCAGCTGCAAAAACGCGATTTGCAGCCGCTGCTGCGGATGGGAAAGGCTTGAAAAATTGCTGAAAAAGGGAGCCGGCCGGTTATCAATCTCCGCCGCCTCCGCCGCAGTCCCCCCCGCCTCCATCTCCTCCGCATGAATCGCCGCCTCCGTCAGAGCCGCCGTAGAAGAAGGAAGAAGAACCTCCGTCTCCGTAGGAGCCTCCGCTGGCGGACCCGCGCGAGGAATGAAAAACCATCAGCAGGACGATAATTCCGAGGATAAAAATGATCATATGAAGACCCTCCTTATGTATATGGCTTCTGTTTTACTACGGATAAAAGAATGGAAAGTTTCGAAATTTTGTAAATTTATAGGCTGTACAGCTCGATTGTTTTTGGCAAGCCTTCGTCATAACAGGACAGATGATGCGAAGGAACATGGCGTTTCGGATTTTTTACACACCATCTCATGCTAATTGGGCTTCAGTGAGTTAAAATAGGAATGACCGTATCTGAAAGGAGAGGATCAAGATGCCGAAGTACAGAGGTTATATCGGAACATATACAAAAGCAGACAGCGAAGGGATTTATACATTTGAGCTTGATACGGAAAAAAAGGCGTTAAGCACGCCGAAGCCGGCAGCAAAGCTGGGCAGTCCGACATATTTGAATATCGCCAAAGACAATGAAATGCTCTATGCAGTGGTCAAAGACGGCGATAAAGGCGGGGTTGCCGCATACCGTGTTGACGGTTCCACAGGAGAGCTGACTTTCGTCAATCAGCAGGCAGGGGAAGGACCGTCACCTTGCCACGTCAGCGTCGATCAGAATAACCGTTATGTTCTGTCCGCCAATTACCACAGCGGGACGATCATGGCATACCCTTTAAATGAAAGCCGCGGCTTGCTTGAGCCTTCAGCAAAAGTGCAGCATCAGGGATCAGGACCGCATGAAAGACAGGAAAAAGCGCATACTCATTATTCCGGTTTCACACCTGGTGAGAAGTATGCAGTGGCCGTCGATCTCGGAACGGATCATATCATCACGTATCAATTGAAAGAGGACCGGCTTGAAACCGTAAAAAAACACGCTGTTGCACCGGGCTCAGGGCCGAGACATATCGAGTTCCATCCGCAGGAAAAGTATGCGTATGTATTAACGGAGCTGAGCAATGAAGTCATCGTGTTGGAATACAATCCCGATTTGGGTGAATTCAGGGAGATTCAAGTCATTTCGGCATTGCCGGAAGGCTTTGACGGTGCGAGCCAAGGCGGTGCCATCCACATCACTAAAGACGGCAAATTTGTATACGCTTCAAACCGCGGACACGACAGCATCGCCGTCTTCAGCATCAACGAGTATTCGGGCGAACTTTCCCTGGTTGAACACGTATCAACTGAAGGGGAATGGCCGCGCGACTTTGAGATTGATCCTTCAGAGCAATTTTTAATCGCTTCTAATCAGGAAACAGGGACATTGACATTGTTTGAAAGAGACCGGACAACGGGCCGGCTGACGCTTTTGCAGTCCGGAGTTCCTGCTCCTGAAGCGGTTTGCGTTAAATTTTTACATCAATAAAAGAAAAAAACTTGATTGGCCTTTTTAGCCAGTCAAGTTTTTTCTTTTTATAATACTTGCAGCATGCGGTTAACCGCTGTCATTTTACCCCGCATCCAGCTCTTTTTTGACCTTGATAAACGCGACCATCTGCTTGATTTCTTCTTCGGAAAGAAGCGTCCCGTCAACTACCAGCTTGAGCTTATCCCACTCCGTCAGTTCAATGGCTTCGTTTTTAGCCTTTTCATCCCGGGGATCGTCAACTCTGCCAAGCAAAAAATCGGTGGAAGTATTGAATAAATCAGCGATTTCGATAAGCGCCTCTAAAGAAGGGCGGCGGTAGCCCGATTCATAGCCCGCGTAAGTGCTTTTCGCAATACCGAGGCGGTCGGCAGTATATTGCAATGACCATTTTTTATTTTTTCTCAGTGTTGTTAATCGATCTAAATTCATATCTTACGCTCCTTTTAATACACAGTGATTATAGCACATTATCAGCAAAAGTGTACGCGAAATGAATAAAGTTTCTTGATTATTTCACATTTGAGGACTATAATTGCATTGAAGGTACGCATAAAGCGTATACATTCCTGATGTATCAAGCCTTCTTTGCTAAAATAGATCTTGCTTTATACTGTATAAAACTACTTCTTAAAGAGGTGTAGCACATGAAAAAGTTACTGCTGTTGACCACCGGCGGGACCATCGCTTCAGTAGAAGGCGAAAACGGACTGGCTCCGGGGGTTAAAGCGGAAGAACTTCTCAACTATTTATCTGATGACCATTCTCATTATACGATAGATTGCCAATCTTTAATGGATATAGACAGCACCAACATGCAGCCTGAACATTGGGTGATGATGGCTGAGGCTGTATATGAGAATTACAGCCGCTATGACGGATTTGTGATCACGCACGGAACCGATACGATGGCCTACACCTCGGCGGCGCTTTCATACATGCTGCAGAATATTGATAAGCCTGTTGCGATTACGGGTTCCCAAGTTCCGATTACATTTAAAAAAACGGACGCGAAAAAAAATATTAAAGATGCGGTCCGCTTCGCGTGCGACGGTATCGGCGGAGTTTACGTCGTCTTTGACGGCCGCGTCATTTTAGGCACGAGAGCGATCAAATTAAGAACGAAAAGCTACGATGCATTTGAAAGCATCAATTATCCTTACGTTGCTTTCATTCATGACAAGGAGATCGAGTATAACAAACGGATTCCCGAAGTGAAGCCAGGCGCTTTGAAACTCGATACCTCCTTAAATACCGATGTTTGCCTGGTGAAGCTTCATCCCGGATTAAAGCCTGAGTTTTTTGATTGTCTGAAAGGTTCATATAAAGGTATTGTAATTGAGAGCTACGGAAGCGGCGGCATTCCTTTTGAGAAAAGAAACATTTTAGAAAAAGTGAACGAGCTGATCGATTCCGGAGTAGTCGTAGCGATTACGACGCAATGCCTTGAAGAAGGAGAGGATATGAGCATTTACGAGGTCGGCCGCAAGGTGAACCAGGATGCCATCATTCGCTCGAGGAATATGAACACCGAAGCGATCGTTCCGAAGCTGATGTGGGCACTAGGAAAAACCGGACAACAAGCTGAAGTCAAAAAGATTATGGAAACGCCAATTGCAGACGATATCATCATTTAAAAAAAGAAAGCAGGGTTAAAAAATGAAAGCTGAAATGACATACCGGACGGAAAAGGATTTTCTCGGAGAAAAGAAGATTCCGGCCGATGTCTACTACGGTATTCAGACATTGCGGGCTGCGGAGAACTTTCCGATTACAGGATATAAAATCCACGAAGAAATGATCAAGGCGCTGGCAGTGGTGAAAAAAGCGGCCGCGCTTGCCAACATGGAGACAAAACGTCTTTATAAAGGCCTTGGAGATGCCATTGTCCAAGCCGCTGATGAGATCCTTGAAGGAAAGCTGCACGATCAATTCATCGTTGATCCGATTCAAGGCGGCGCAGGCACTTCAATGAATATGAACGCGAACGAAGTTATCGGAAACCGTGCCCTTGAACTGCTCGGCCACAAGAAAGGCGAATATATTCATCTGAGTCCGAATACGCACGTCAACATGTCTCAATCGACAAACGACGTATTCCCGACGGCGATTCACATTTCAACGCTCAAGCAGCTGGAAAAGCTGCTGGACACAATGGAATACATGCTTGACGCGTTTAAGAAAAAAGCGCGCGACTTTGACCACGTCATTAAAATGGGCCGCACACATCTTCAAGACGCCGTGCCGATCCGCCTTGGGCAGGAATTTGAAGCCTACAGCCGCGTGATCGAACGCGACATCAAACGGATTAAACAATCGCGCCAGCATCTGTATGAAGTCAATATGGGAGCTACCGCGGTTGGAACGGGATTGAACGCGGATCCGCGCTATATCGAAAATGTCGTCAAGCACTTGGCTGAAATCAGCGGTCTTCCGCTTGTCGGCGCTGACCATCTGGTGGATGCGACGCAAAATACGGACGCTTATACAGAAGTTTCAGCTGCATTAAAAGTGTGCATGATGAACATGTCGAAAATCGCCAACGACCTTCGGTTGATGGCATCAGGTCCGCGCGCAGGACTTGCCGAGATTTCTCTTCCGGCAAGGCAGCCGGGTTCATCCATCATGCCGGGGAAAGTCAATCCGGTTATGGCCGAGCTGATCAACCAAATCGCATTCCAAGTGATCGGAAACGACAATACGATTTGTCTTGCTTCTGAAGCCGGACAGCTCGAACTGAATGTGATGGAGCCTGTGCTCGTCTTTAATCTCCTGCAATCCATCAGCATCATGAACAACGGATTCCGTTCGTTTACCGATCACTGTGTAGCAGGAATCGAAGCGAATGAAAAACGCTTAAAGGCATATGTAGAAAAAAGCGCAGGCGTCATTACTGCGGTCAACCCGCATCTTGGCTACGAAGCAGCTGCAAGAATTGCAAGAGAAGCGATTTTAACAGGGCAATCCGTCCGCGATCTCTGTCTTCAAAACGATGTGTTGACAGAAGAAGAGCTTGATCTGATTTTGAATCCTTATGAAATGACAAAACCGGGGATTGCCGGGGCTGAACTTTTAAATCGGGATTAAGCTGGAAAAAACAGTACGCGAAAACACTCTGAAGCATTTTACCGGGATAGAAACACAGAGTGTTTTCGCTTTCCTTCAATAACTTTATGAAGAGAAAGGATAACAGCGGTGAAGTGGTACCGCATTAGCCTTTTTCATGGTATACTGTTCGTTGTTAGTTAAATTTTTAAGAAAAAATTGAAGCAGATTTCTATTTTTATGTAGTTTATTTTGAAAGCGTTTCAATAATAAGGGGGATTTAGGTTGAAAACAGCACGGTTACCATCAATGTTGGAAATCATTTGTGTATTAGGTGCATTTTTAGCGATAGTTTGTTCATTTACAGTCAAATTTGATCTGCCGATTCAGCTGGCATTGTTTATTTCATGGTTTTTAGTGATTTTGCTCGGTCTGCGTCTGGGGCATCGGTATGAAGATTTGCAAAAATCGATTACAAACGGAATTTCAAACGGACTCGAAGCGATATTGATCCTGATTGCCGTCGGCGCGCTGATCGGCACATGGATAGCCGGCGGTGTTGTGCCGACTTTGATTTATTACGGGCTTGAGTTTATCCACCCGAGCATATTCCTGCTTGCCACGCTCATTATTTGTTCGATCACCTCTGTGGCCACAGGTACATCTTGGGGTACTGTAGGAACGGCCGGGATCGCCATGATGGCAATCGGTGAAGGGCTGGGGCTACCGCTTCCGCTTGTAGCCGGAGCCGTGCTGTCCGGAGCCTATTTCGGAGATAAATTATCACCGCTTTCTGATAGTACAGTGCTTGCGTCATCCCTTTCAAAGGTCGAAGTGATTACCCATGTCAGAGCGATGTTGTATTTGTCGGTTCCAGCTTATTTGATCACGGCGGTGTTGTTCACCATTACCGGATTTATTTACGGTAGTAAAAATGTCGATTTGCAGAAAGTCGAATTTTTGAAAACTTCTTTGCAAAACACGTTTGATATTCATATTTGGATGCTTGTTCCGGCTATTATCGTCATCGTTCTTTTGGCGATGAGAAAGCCGTCTGTGCCGACGATCGCGATCGGCGCACTTTTGGGCGCGATCTGGGCTGCGGTCTTCCAAGGCATGAACTTTGCGGATGCACTTGGCACAGCATACAACGGCTTTTCCATCGACACCGGGATCAAATTTATGGACGAGCTCTTAAACCGCGGTGGAATTCAAGGCATGCTCGGTTCGGTCGTCGTCATCATTCTCGGTTTGGGCTTTGGCGGCCTCTTGGAGCACTTAGGCGTTTTAAAAGTGATTGTCTCCAAGTTCCAGCAAAAGCTGACTTCTGCCGGCAACGTCACATTCTCGACGATTATCGTCGCTTTCCTGGCGAATGTGTTCGGCTGCGCGATGTACGTCTCGCTCATTTTAACACCGAAAATTATGGAGAAAAGCTATGACAAGCTCGGAATTGACCGGAGGGTGCTGTCCAGAAACGCGGAAGTCGGCGGTACGATGACGTCGGGCATGGTGCCGTGGTCAGACAACGGCATATATATGGCGGGGATTCTCGGCGTGTCAACTTTCTCTTATCTGCCGTTCATGTGGCTGAGCTTCGTTTCAATCGGCCTTGCGATTTTGTACGGATACACAGGTAAATTTATTTGGTACACCGATAAAAAAGACTCGCCGGTTCAGTAGCCGATTTTAAAACAATTGATGGAGGTATTCTGTTATGAATGGCAACAATATTATTCGGAATTTGATGCTGGAAATCCCTTCAGCACCCGGAAACCTTGGAAAGGTGACAACGGCGATCGGACTTGCCGGCGGTGATATCGGAGAGGTTGAAACGATCAAGGTGGGGCCGAATTATACGATGCGGAACATTACGGTTCAAGTTGAGCATGAAGAACAGCTTACCGAGATTCTTGAAGTGATCCGCAACTTAAAAGAAGGCATCCATCTTCATACCGTTTCCGATGACGTGCTGGCTGCACATGAAGGCGGCAAAATCCGCATGAAAAGTAAGATGCCGATTCGCTCGCTCGCTGATCTGCGCCGGGTGTATACGCCGGGTGTCGCGAATGTGTGCGAGCTTATTAAAGAAGAGCCGCAAAAAGCGAATATCTATACTGGCATCGGCAATTCGGTTGCAATTGTCACGGACGGCACGGCCATCCTTGGCTTGGGAGACATTGGGCCTGTGGCGGGAATGCCTGTTATGGAAGGGAAGGCCGCACTTTTTGACCAGCTTGCGGACATCAGCGGAATTCCGATTCTGCTTGATACGAATGATCCTGACGAAATCGTGCGGACGGTAAAAAACATCGCGCCCGGATTTAGCGGTATTTTGCTTGAAGACATCGGTTCACCGCATTGTTTTGAAATCGAAGAGCGCCTGAAAAACGACCTGAATATTCCGGTTATGCATGACGACCAGCACGGTACTGCGGTGGTGACGCTGGCGGCCGCCATTTCAGCCGCCAAGAGTGCAGGGGTCGATCTGAAGCAGGCCCATGTCGGCCAAATCGGCCTGGGCGCGGCGGGGGTCGCGATCTGCAGAATGTTTATGGCATATGGGGTAAAACGTGTCGTCGGAACGGATAAATCGCTTGAGGCGATGGCGCGTTTAGAGAACTATGGCGGCCATGCGGCTGAAAGCATCGAAGAATTGATGGAAAGCTGCGATATCATCGTCGCGACAACCGGCGTTCCGGGATTGATCAATAAGAAATGGGTTCGGGAAGGCCAGGTGATTTTGGCTCTGTCCAATCCGAAGCCGGAGATTGAGCCTGAGGATGCGCTCGAGGCCGGGGCAGCCTACGCTGCGGATGGACGGTCTGTCAACAATGTGCTGGGGTTCCCCGGTATTTTCAGGGGCGTGTTAAATGCTGGAGCGGAATCGATCAGCCACCCGATGCTGGTCGCGGCCGCCGAAGCGATTGCATCCTGCACAAAACAAGGCGATCTCGTGCCTGATCCGCTGAATCCTGACGTTCACGAAATTGTGGCCAAAGCAGTCGAAAGGGTCGCACTTTCAGAAATGGGAAAAATGAACGGATAAAGAAAACAGCTGCTGCTTTATCGCAATACGGATAAAGCGGCAGCTGTTTTTCTTGCGAATGTTAACGGCGGTTCTACAGATTGAAAATGAATATATAAAATATTCGGTTTTGTAAAAATCCAATGATTGTGGAGAGCGCTGATGATGATGCCTTGATCGACAAGCTTTTTTGTAAACTGCGGAACTTCTTCAGGCAAAATTGCGACTTCGGCCATATTTAAGGCGATTCCGTTTTGATCGAGCGACTCGAACATGACTTCTTCCATGCCGACTCCCCGGCTTGGTCTTCCTTGAATCGTGATCCGCAAATTTCGTTTGATGCCGACAGAACAGACATCGTGTTCAATGTGCGGCTCCCCATTTAAAATATGTCCAAACTGCCGGCAAAGCGAATGAAAATTTTGCATCTGCTGAACCTCCATTTTTAAAGTTACCACGATTTTATGAAGGGAACCTGCATATTTAGAATCCTTTAAAAATGGACGATCCTTTTATTTGATGATTTCTTCACCGCCCGGCTTGTTTGCATAGTGGTACATGAAGCCCATCATAAACGCGCCTCCGATCAGGTTCCCGAGGGTTACCGGAATCAAGTTATGGATTGCGCCTGCAATCGAAATCGTATCCGGATGCTCGGTCACCAGGGAGACGGCAAAAGTGGCCATGTTCGCGATGCTGTGTTCATAACCGGAAATAAAGAAAGTAAAAACAAACAGCATCATAGAGAACATTTTCGCTCCGTCTCCTTTTTGCGCCATTGGAACAAAGAACGCAAGGCAGACAAGCCAGTTACACAAAATCGCTTTGAAAAACAATTCGGTCATCGGCGTATTCATTTTATGCTCCGCCACGCTAAGAATAAAGCCGGTGGAAGAAGAATCTTTAAATAAACCGGTCGCAAAGATGAGGCCTGCGAAAAACACGGCGCCCATTAAATTTCCTGCATAGCTGAACATCCACAGCTTGATAACAGTGGGCCAACGCATTTTTTTACGAAGCGCAGCCAATGTATAATAAAATGTATTTCCCGTAAATAAATCTCCTCCGCCATAGACGATTAGAATAATGGCGCCCCCGAACGTGATTGCTGCAATTGGATATGTGAACGGAGAATGTTCAACATAAAAGAGATTCCCCGTTTTAAACGCTACAATGACGCCGAACCCGATAAACATACTGGCCAGCATAGCCCGTAAAAGATAACGAAGCGGGCTTTGCATAAAGATGCTTTGCTTTTTTAAGGCAAGCTCTTCGACTAGAACAAGTGATTTTGATTCCATGTTTTCCACCACCATCAAGTGTTTACTTAAGAAGTATCTATCATAAATACAACCTAAGTATAGCAGGATATTGTGAAACATTTCACAAATTTTGTGTATTTTGTTTGAACAAATGTATGGTTCGATTTTCATAGAATAAACAGGGTATCGTTATTGTTTATTTTTAAGTCATAAATATTCCATCAATTCGTTAAAGCCGGAGGGAGCGATGTTTCAAAGATAGCTGTACAGGGAGGGATACGACAGCAAGCAGGTAAATGCGCAGTGCGGTCAGCAGGTGCTGCATGAAGGCATAGATGAAGGACATGCGCAGAAGGCTGAAGGGAGATTTCACAGATTGGACAAAATAGCAGGATTTTCCTTCAGGCGTATTCAAACTGAAGAAAAGCGCCAAATTTGTTTGATTGCATATCACGGTATTCATTTGACCCACAAGGCTTTGCACAGAGAATCGCAACCGTTGAATGACGAAATGCTCCGCGGGAATGAGGGGCATTTTTCTCATGTTGATTTAGTTCTTGTTAATCACCGCGTCACAAAATAGCTATAATTTCTTCGTATAATTGTCACAATGACATCCATAAATTAGGGAATATGTACTTTATTTAAGAAGGAATTCGCGGTAAAGTACAGGTATAAATAACCATCCGGATAATAACAGAACATCAATGTGGGCTGAGGTCACCCTTTTGTCTGTGATCATATTCATAAAATCCATGTGAAACTTTGAGCAAGGGTGATGCCCCATTCGGCAACGGGTCCGGCTAGAACAAAGAGGAGGAGACTGGAACAGTGGACGAACTCATTTTGGCAAGATTTCAATTTGCTTCAACAACGATCTTTCACTTTATTTTTGTGCCGATGTCAATCGGGCTTGTCTTTATGGTTGCTTTAATGGAAACTCTTTATGTCGTAAAGAAAAAAGACATTTACAGAACGATGGCTAAATTTTGGGGGCACTTATTTTTAATTAATTTTGCAGTCGGTGTGGTCACCGGGATTTTACAGGAATTTCAGTTCGGAATGAACTGGTCGGAGTACTCCCGCTTTGTCGGTGATGTATTCGGCGCTCCGCTCGCGGTGGAAGCGCTGCTCGCTTTCTTTATGGAATCGACGTTTATCGGTTTGTGGATATTCGGCTGGGACCGGCTTCCGAAGAAGATCCATTTGCTGTCCATCTGGCTTGTTTCGCTTGGAACGATCATGTCGGCGTTTTGGATTTTAGCGGCCAACTCGTTTATGCAGGAGCCTGTCGGATTCGCGATTAAAAACGGCCGCGCGGAAATGACCGATTTCTTTGCGATTATTAAAAACCCGCAGCTATGGGTTGAATTTCCGCACGTCATTTTCGGTGCCCTTGCCACCGGGGCGTTTTTCATTGCCGGTGTCAGCGCGTATAAAATGCTGAAAAAACAGGAAGTGCTCTTTTTTAAAAAATCCTTTCAAATCGCGATGATTGTGGCGCTTGTTTCCGGCATCGGCGTAGCGTTCAGCGGACATGAGCAGGCCCAGCATCTGATGAAGAGCCAGCCGATGAAAATGGCTGCCAGCGAAGCGCTTTGGGATGACAGCGGTGATCCGGCAGCTTGGACGGTGCTTGCGAACATTGACGCGGACAAGCAGGAAAACAAATCAGAGCTCAGCATCCCGTATGCGCTCAGCTATTTGGCTTATAAACAATTCAGCGGCGATGTGCCCGGAATGAAGACGCTGCAAAAGCAATATGAAGAAAAATACGGAGAAGGAAATTATATTCCGCCGGTGAAAACGACGTTTTGGAGTTTCAGAATCATGGCCGGTTCAGGACTTTTAATGATCGTTGCCGCTTTGACTGGCCTCTATCTCAGCTTCCGCAAAAGACTTGAAACAAGCAAATGGTTTTTGCGGACGATGGTAGCTTTGATCGCCTTTCCATTCATTGCAAATACGGCGGGGTGGATCATGACTGAAATCGGACGCCAGCCGTGGACGGTGTTCGGTATTTTGACAACGGCGCAGTCCGTGTCGCCGAACGTATCAGCGGGAATGCTGCTGTTCTCCGTCATCGCGTTTACAGCGATTTATCTTGTACTGGCGCTCGTTCTTGTCTACTTGTTTGTGCGGGAGATTAAAAAAGGGGCTGCACACCATGACCACCATCATGATGATTCCGTATCGACAGACCCGTTTGATCAGGAGGTTTACCATGGTATCTCTTAATGAACTTTGGTTTATATTAGTCGCTGTGCTGTTCATCGGTTTTTTCTTTCTTGAAGGCTTTGATTTCGGCGTCGGAATGGCGACCCGGTTTCTCGGACGCAACGAGCTTGAACGGAGGGTGATGATCAATACGATCGGCCCTTTCTGGGATGCCAATGAAGTCTGGCTGCTGACTGGAGGAGGCGCGATTTTCGCGGCTTTTCCGAACTGGTATGCCACGATGTTCAGCGGATATTACATTCCGTTTGTCTTTGTTCTTCTTGCATTGATCGGCCGCGGGGTCGCGTTTGAATTTAGAGGAAAAGTCGAAACCGCAAAATGGAAGAAAACATGGGATTGGGTCGTATTTTTCGGCAGCATCCTGCCCCCGTTTTTGTTCGGTGTTTTATTTACCAGCATCTTGCGCGGCATGCCGATCGATGCCGATATGAATCTGCACGCCGGTTTTACTGATTATGTGAACGTTTATTCCGTAACAGGGGGAGTCACCGTTACGCTTCTCTGCCTGCTGCACGGCCTGATCTTTATTACGTTGAGAACGGAAGACGACTTGCGCGACCGGGCAAGACAGCTGGCCAAAAAAGTCGTATTCGCCGTTTTGGCGGCGCTTGTTGCCTTTGTTGCTTTATCCATTTTTGAAACGGACTTGTTCACGGGCAGGGGACATGTGACGATACCGCTTGCGGCTTTGATTGTCGTTTGCTATGTGCTGTCGATCGTATTTATGAAACAAAAACGCGACGGCTGGACATTTGCTATGACAGGGGCAGGGATCGCCCTCACAGTGGCGACGATTTTCACTGCGCTGTTCCCGCGCGTCATGATCAGCTCGGTCAAAAGCGCATATGATTTAACGGTTTATAATGCTTCATCAGGAGACTATTCTTTAAAAGTGATGACGATCGTCGCGCTGTCACTGCTTCCTTTCGTGCTGGGCTATCAGATCTGGAGCTACTATGTTTTTCGAAAACGGGTCAGCAGTAAGGAGCCAATGATTTATTAATGGGAAAAGATCTTTTGCAATATAAAGGAATGAAGCGAATTCTTGCAGCACTCACCGTACTGACATGCATGCAAGGCGCAGCTATTATCATGCAGGCCGAATGGCTTGCTGAAGCGGTGACCCGCCTTTTTAACGGCGAGCGGGTCGGTTCGCTTGTTCCGCTGATCATCTTATTTACCGCCGCTTTTTTATTCCGCCACGCCGTGACCCTTGTCAGGCAAAGGCTGATTTTTGATTATGCCGCCAAGACGGGGGCCGACCTAAGGAAAAAGTTTTTGGAGAAACTTTTTCAATCCGGCCCCAGACTGGCGAGAAAAGAAGGAACAGGTCACGTCGTCACACTCGCGATGGAAGGAATTGCGCAGTTTCGCCGCTATTTGGAGCTGTTTTTGCCGAAAATGATCAGCATGGCCGTTATACCGCCGGCGGTTGTCTGTTATGTCTTTTTTAAAGACACTTCCTCCGCTGCAGTCTTAATGATTACGATGCCGATTTTAATCGCATTTATGATCCTGCTCGGTTATGCGGCAAAAAGAAAAGCGGACAGCCAGTGGAAGACGTATGAGATGCTTTCAAATCATTTTACTGATTCCTTGCGCGGCCTGGAAACATTGAAAGTGCTGGGCATGAGCCGTTCACATACGAAGAATATTTTTCATGTGAGCGAACGGTACAGGAAGGCGACGATGGGCACGCTTAAAATTGCCTTTCTGTCTTCGTTCGCACTTGATTTTTTCACCATGCTGTCCGTGGCAACCGTAGCCGTTTTTCTCGGTCTCGGTCTTGTTGACGGCACCATCATGCTGGAGCCGGCGCTTGCCATTCTGATTCTTGCGCCTGAGTTTTTTCTCCCTGTCCGGGAAGTCGGCAATGACTATCATGCTACATTGAACGGCCGGGAAGCCGGTAAAGCGATCAAGGCGATATTGGAGTCGCCCGGTTTCAAGGATGAGGAGCCTTTGGACCTTGAGCGATGGTCAGACGACGATCAAATCGAGTTCAAGCATGTAGAGGTGCAGCATGATGAGGAGGAAAACTCCTCTTTATCCGGCATTTCTCTATCGTTTAAAGGAAAGAAAAAAATCGGAATCATCGGGGAAAGCGGGGCCGGAAAATCTACGCTTATCGATGTGCTCGGCGGTTTCTTGGAAACGAAAAGCGGCGTGATCAAAGTCGGGGGAAAAGAAAGGACGCATTTGCAGACGGACAGCTGGCAAAATCTGCTCCTGTATATTCCGCAGCATCCCTATATCTTTCCGGACACGCTCGGAGCCAATATCCGTTTTTATCATCCCGGCGCTTCTGACGAAGAAGTTGAACAGGCAGCAAGAGCCGCCGGGCTGACGGAGCTGATTGATCAGCTTCCGTCCGGCTTAGAGGAGCGGATCGGTGAAGGCGGGAGGGCATTAAGCGGCGGACAGGCGCAGCGCACAGCCGTTGCCCGGGCTTTCCTGGGCAATCGTCCGATTCTTCTTTTAGATGAGCCGACCGCTCACTTGGATATCGAAACAGAATACGAGTTGAAAAAAACGATGCTGAAACTGTTTGAAGACAAGCTGGTTTTTTTGGCAACCCATCGTCTTCACTGGATGCTTGATATGGATGAAATCATCGTGCTGAAGGATGGGCAGGTGGCTGAAACCGGCACACATCAAGAACTGATTGAAAAGCGGGGCGTTTATTACGAGCTCGTGCAGGCGCAGTCGTTTGGAGGTGCATCATGAACAATGAAGACGGGTGGATTCTGCCCTATATCAAGAAAAATATAAGGCTTTTGATCATTGTCGTGTTGCTTGGCGGGTTGACGGCATGCTCGGCTGCAGCTCTTATGTTTACCTCCGGTTATTTAATATCCAAAGCGGCTACGCGTCCGGAAAATATTTTGATGATCTATGTCCCGATCGTAGCGGTCCGCACCTTCGGGATTCTGCGCTCGGTGTCGCGCTATGTTGAGCGGTTGACCGGACACCATATCATCTTGAAAATTTTATCCGATATGCGCGTCAGGCTTTACAGGATGCTGGAACCTCAAGCTTTAAAATGGCGTGAACGCTTCCGGACGGGGGATATGCTCGGCATGTTGGCCGACAATGTTGAGCATTTGCAGGACATGTATTTGAGAACGGTATTTCCCGGGCTGTCGGCGCTTCTTTTATATGGCGTATTCATCACTGCTATCGGCTTTTTTTCTTGGCCTTTTGCAGGGCTGATCGCGATCTATGCAGCGGTTTTCGTGTTTCTTGTTCCGCTTGTTTCCCTGCTTGTGACAAGGGCGAAAAATGTTGCGCTGAAAAGAGGACGAAGCCTCTTGTACCGTCAGCTGACAGACGCGGTCATGGGCGTGAGCGACTGGGTTTTCAGCGGCCGGCAAAACGACTTCGTCCATGCGTATGAAGCGGCAGAACAGGAATGGCTGGCGATCGAAAGGAAACGGATGCGTTTCAGTCGTTGGAGGGACTTTGCCATGCAATGCCTGGCGGCAGGGCTTGTTCTTCTGATGTTAATATGGGCGGGCGGACAAAGCGCGGAAGGCGCCTTGGCTCCTGTGTTTATTGCGGCGTTTGTCCTTGTTGTGTTTCCTTTGACAGAAGCTTTCTTTCCGCTTTCAGACGCAGCGGCGTCAATCCCTGAGTATCAGGATTCTTTAGAAAGAATGGACGGGCTTGAGCCGGCGAAAAGGGAAGAAATTGGAGCCGCTGTTCAGCAGGAACGGGCGGAGGCCGTAGGTTTGGACGATGTCACGCTTCGCTTTGAAGATGTTTCTTTTTCTTATGAAGAAGGCCATCCGGTGTTGGACGGTGTTTCATTTATATTAAAGCAGGGGGAAAAGACCGCTTTGCTCGGGCCGAGCGGCGCTGGTAAATCGACGATCTTGTCGTTGATACAAGGGGCGCTCGCTCCTTCTAAAGGAAACATTACATTGAACGGCATTTCTGCGCAGTCGCTTCAAGGAGAAATCTCACGCGCAGTCTCCGTTTTTAATCAGCAGCCGCATCTGTTTGATACGACAGTTTTGAATAATATCAGGCTCGGGAACCCTGAAGCGAGCGATGAGGACGTGTATTGGGCGGCGCGCCAGGTGAAGCTTCACGATTATATTCAGTCTCTTCCTGAAGGATATCATACATCTGTTCAGGAAACGGGCATTCGTTTTTCAGGCGGAGAACGTCAGCGGATTGCATTGGCGCGGATTCTGCTGCAGAATGCGCCAATCGTTGTATTGGATGAACCGACCATAGGTCTTGATCCTAAAACAGAGAAAGAGCTTCTATCAACGATGTTTCAAGTGCTTGATGGAAAGACGGTTCTATGGATTACACACCATTTGGCAGGAGCCGAAGCGGCCGACCGGATTCTGTTTTTAGACAAAGGGAAGCTTGCAATGGCAGGGAGCCATCAGCAGCTTTTGGAAAACAATCCGCGCTATTCAAGGCTTTATCGTCTGGATGCGCCTGTTGGCCGGCTTTCTTAGTAGAAAACCGCAAAAGACAGCTTCAAGCCGCGAAGCTGTCTTTTTTATATGCCCGCTCATCAACTGCTTTTATTTTGCATGTTAAAGTTCGGTGAAGGGTATGATTCAGTTAGTATTTAATTAAACGTTTGTTTAAACTTTGTATTGAAAGGTGTGATCCGGATGTCTGCAGAACAATTGCCGATATGGACGAAAGACTGCGTGAAGGGCTCATTGCCAAAAAGGGGGAATGGAAGTCATAAAGGAACTTATGGAACCGGCCTTTTGCTCGCGGGAAGCGATGACATGCCGGGAGCGGCTCTCCTTGCAGGAATCGGAGCGATGAGGAGCGGTCTTGGAAAGCTTGTCATCGGAACGTGCGGAAGTGCCATTCCGTTGATCGTCCCCGTTCTCCCTGAAGCGACGTATTGGCGGGACGGCTTAGAAAAGGCGGCGTCCGGCGAGATTGCCGAACCTTACCGGGCGATTGCGATCGGGCCGGGGCTGCCGTCTTCGCAAGTGACTGAGCAAGCGGTCCGGAACGTATTGGAAAAAGGCTGCCCGGTTGTCCTTGATGCGGGTGCTCTTGCAAAACGATCGTACCAAGAAAGGGAAGCGCCGGTGATATTAACGCCGCATCCGGGCGAATTTTCGAGAATGACAGGCTTGTCCATTCAAGAAATTGAGGCGAATCGGGCCGGTTATGCTCGAGATTATGCAGAGGAACACGGTGTGACTCTTGTCTTGAAAGGCCATGAAACGATCATTGCTTTCTCGGACGGCGAGTGCTGGAGGAATGTAACGGGAAACGGGGCGCTGGCAAAGGGGGGAACCGGAGATACGTTAACCGGGATGCTTCTCGGGATGCTGTGCTGTCATGAGAATCCGAGAGAAGCGGTGCTGAATGCTGTCCACTTGCACGGTGCATGTGCGGACGCATGGACAAAGACCAGATCGGCTCATACGCTTCTCGCGCATGAACTTTCTGATCTGCTGCCTACGGTTTGGAAAGCGTATGTGGATGGAAATGAGTGAAACGCTCGGAATGCCTCCGAACGTTTCTCCTCAAAGTTTATGGATTGACTTTGCCGACTCCGGCATTTTGCTTGACGATTGATTTTACATTGTCGACATTGTCGAGTGAGTACCTGTATGGCGGATTATAGGTTGTAGTAGAGGTAGTCGGCATGCTGCCCCTAGAGTTTACAAATTTGTTGTTGGATACATGCCAATAGCCCGGTGAACTGCTGTACCAAGAGACAATCGGATCTTTGGCGTTTTCAAAGAGATTGTTCTCAATTTTGATGCGCGCGCCCATCCTTGAATTAATACCGCTTTCAATGATGTTGCTGTAATAGTTGTTGTAAATGTGCCCCTCTCCGAAACGGAATGACGGCACACGCGAATTCAGATTCTCAAACCAGTTATGGTGGAATGTAATCGTCCGGTTGTAATTGTCGCTGTCCGATGAGCCCATCAGCATGGATTTCCACCCATCGTGGACATAGTTCCAAGAGAATGTAATATATTCCGCATCTCTTTTGACGTCAAATAATCCGTCATAGTAATCTTTGTCAACGTTCAGGCTGTGGTAAAGCTCATTATGATCAACCCAAATGTTTTTAGAAGGGCCTTCAATGCCGATCGCGTCTTTATCGCCTGAGGCGACCTCGTGAATTTTCAAGTTGCGGATGATGATGTTGTTGGCGCGCCATATTTTGATGCCGATACCTTTGAGTTCGCCTTTGGTCCCTGACCCGACAATCGATACGTTTGACACGTCTTTGACGTCAATCTTTGATGCGGATGTATTTGAAGTTGTAATGGTGCCGTTGACATAAATTTTTAAAGGCGTATTTGCATTCTTATTTTTTAATGCCGCAATCAGCTGATCTCCCGTTGTGACGGTTACCGTCTGACCGCCTTCTCCGCCCGTTGTTCCGCCGTTTAGTGTCGCGAAACCTTTTAAGCTGAAATCGGCAAGCGGATTGACTTTGCCCGAGCTTAACGAAGAAGCTGCTTCTGCCGAAACCGACGCTGTCAAAGACCCGATAACCCCTAATACAAAGATAAAGATGATGCTGATTAATTTCTTCATATGAATTCCTCCTATTCTTTTTTCATGCCGACGCTGTATAGGAAGCGCTTACAATTACGGCGGATACCGAGTGATGGACACTGGCTATCCCTCCCTTTTATTGGAATCAGAGAGAGCATAGCACATGTTTCTGAATGATCTGAATAATCATGATGTGAGTTGGAATTGCGCATAATCTGGTGATTATGCCAAATGACACGAATCTGAGAATAAGCGCATTTAGATAAAGGTCTTTCATCATAATGGTGCAAAAAAAAGAATCTATGGAAATGAAAATCCACAGATTCTGATTCTAAATCATGTTTCTTCAGTTTTTCATTTTTCGGAGCGATCTACAGCTCTGCTTTCTCCTGTTCTGTGCTGTTGTATGTTCGCTCCACGACTGCGGCAAGCGTATCGATAAACCGCGGATCGGTGTTCGGCATAGGCGGACGGTGGTAGCTTGCGCCAAGCTCGTCCGTAACCGCTTTGCACTCATAGTCGTTGTCATACAGAACTTCCAAGTGGTCAGACACAAAGCCGACCGGTGCGTAAATAAATGACCGGAAGCCTTCCTGATACAGTTCCTTTGTTAAGTCTTGGACGTCCGGGCCGAGCCACGGATCGGGCGTGTTGCCCTCACTTTGCCAGCCTACGGCGATCTGATCAAATGAGAGCCGTTCTCCGATTAGTTGGGCCGTTTTCTCGAGCTGATCCGGGTATGGATCGCCATGCTGCTTGATTTTTTCCGGCAGGCTGTGTGCTGAGCAGACAACAACCGCTTTTTTCCGTTCTGTTTCAGACATGCCGTTTAAAATGCTGCCGATTTCTTCAGACCAATAGCGAATAAAGCCTTCTTCCTGATACCATTCGTCAATCGATGCGATCCGGGGGCCGCTGATTGCTGCTGCGGCCTGTTTGGCGCGCCGATTGTATACTTCGGTGCTGAAGGTGGAGTAGTGGGGAGCTAAGACGACGGAAACGGCCGCTTCAATTTGGTCTTTTTTCATTTGTTCAACCGCATCCTCGATAAACGGAGAGATGTGTTTTAAGCCGAGATACATCACATATTCGACTTCATCTTGGCGCTCGTTCAACGTTTTTTCCAACTCTTTTGCCTGAGCGAGCGTAATTTTCGCGAGCGGAGAGATCCCGCCGATATGCTTGTAGCGTTTTTTCAAGTCTTCAATCATATCATCGGACGGCCGTTTTCCATGACGGATATGTGTGTAATACGGAATGATATCTTCTTCCTGATAAGGGGTTCCGTATGCCATGATTAACAAGCCGACTTTTTTTCGGTTCATATGTCTTCACCTCTGCTGCTGTTTTTGGCATGTTGTACAGATTCCGTAAATTCCTAAATAATGCGAGTTCACTTTAAAGTTCGTCAATTGAGCTGCTGCATGCTCAATCTCTTTGAGGTGAGGATAGTCCAGATCAGCGATCTTCCCGCACGATTTACAGATGACATGATAGTGATCTGATGTAAACAGTTCATATTTGCTTTTTGCGTCTCCGTGGGACAGCTCTTTTAAAATGCCGAGCTTCACAAATAATTTCAAGTTGCTGTAGATAGTCGGAAGACTCATGTACGGCAATTCCCGGTGAATGTCTTCCGCCGATGGATGGCCGCCCAAAGAGACAATCGTTTTTAAAATCAGGATGCGCTGGGCCGTTATTCGTAAACCCCGTTTCTTTAATAAAGGGACGAGCTGTTCGTCTTCCACACGTAACATCCCCTGTCGTTCTTTGATTAAGGGCAGGCACCCGCATGTTAAAGAAGACGGGTGCCTGTACCTGAGAAAATGAGAATAAAAGTGAGAATGATTGAAATGAATGAGCCTCAGACTTCCTGTGGAACGGACAAGCCCAATCCTTGGGCAACTCGTGTGCCGTATTCCGGATCTGCTTTATAGAAATGCTGAATTTGACGAAGCTTAATTTCGTCTTTTGTCACCGGCTTCATCGAACCTACGATATTGCTGACAAGACGGGTCCGCTCTTCTTCACTCAAGAGGCGGTAAAGATCGCCGGCCTGTGTATAGTGGTCGTTATGGTCGTAAGCCGTGCTGTCCGCCGAACCTGACACCGGATAAGCCGTTGTTTTGTTTTCCGGAGATTCCTGAGGGCCTCCGAAGCTGTTCGGTTCATAATAGACAGAGCCGCCGCCGTTTGAATCAAAGCGCATTTGTCCGTCTCTTTGATAATTATGGACCTCCGCTTTCGGACGGTTGATCGGCAGACTGTTATGGTTTGCGCCGACGCGGTAGCGGTGCGCATCCGCATATGCGAACAGGCGTCCCTGAAGCATTTTGTCGGGAGACGGTTCAATGCCGGGCACTAATGTTCCAGGGGAGAATGTCGCTTGTTCAACCTCTGCGAAATAGTTTTCCGGATTCCGGTTTAGAACCATGCGGCCGACTTCAATCAGCGGATAATCTTTTTGCGACCATACTTTTGTAACATCGAACGGATCAAAACGGTACGTATCCGCATCCTCCAGCGGCATGATTTGAACGTATAGCTTCCATGCCGGGAAGTCTCCTTTTTCAATCGCCTCATACAAGTCCTGCGTATGATAATCGGGGTTTTCACCCGCAATCTTTGTCCCCACTTCTTCGGTCAGGTTTTTAATGCCTTGTTCTGTTTTGAAGTGGTATTTGATCCAGACGCCTTCTCCTTCGGCATTCACCCATTTGAATGTGTGGGACCCGAAACCGTGCATATGCCGGTAAGTGGCGGGAATGCCTCTGTCAGACATCAGGATGGTCACCTGGTGCAGGGATTCAGGAGACAATGACCAAAAATCCCATACGGCATCCGGGTTTTTCAAATGTGTGACCGGATGGCGTTTTTGTGTATGAATGAAGTCAGGGAATTTAATCGCATCGCGAATAAAGAAAACCGGTGTGTTGTTTCCGACGAGATCATAGTTCCCTTCCTCTGTATAAAATTTAACAGCGAAACCGCGCGGGTCGCGGACGGAATCGGCTGAACCGTTTTCGCCTGCAACAGTTGAAAAACGGACGAATAACGGCGTGCGCTTTCCAACTTCTGATAAAAATTTGGCTTTTGTATATTTGGAAACGTCATTTGTGACTTCAAAGTAACCGTGCGCACCGGCGCCTTTTGCGTGTACAACCCGTTCAGGTACACGCTCTCTGTTGAAGTGGGCGAGCTTTTCGAGCAAGTGGACGTCCTGAATCAGCGTCGGTCCGCGAGAACCAGCTGTCATTGAGTTTTGGTTGTCTCCAACGGGAGCGCCCCAGCTGGTAGTTAGGTTGTTTTTATTTGTCGTCATCAAAGGATCACCTCGCGTAAATTTTAATTACAAAACAATGATAACATTTCTCAAGAAAAAAACAATATTTATTTATAATTATTATAAATAAAAATTCATTATCGTTGATTTAATATATTGTAACTTGAATAACTTCCTCAACTTGGGATAAATTATTGTTAATTCCAAATAAAGGAGGTAAAGGGATGGATCAGCGTTCAAACGAGCAGAAATCTGACATGGAGACGGATGATACGTTAACAAACCGGCAGGGCCACCCGATCACAAACAATCAGAATGTCAGAACCGTGGGCAACCGGGGGCCTTCTACATTGGAGAACTATGATTTCTTGGAGAAGATCAGCCACTTTGACAGGGAGAGGGTTCCCGAGCGGGTCGTCCATGCTAGGGGAGCCGGAGCGCACGGCTATTTTGAAGCTTATGGGACAGCAGGCGACAAGCCGGTCTCAAAGTATACGAGAGCAAAACTGTTTCAGGAAAAAGGTAAGAGAACCCCGGTGTTTGTCCGTTTTTCGACGGTGACCCACGGGATATCTTCACCGGAAACGCTTCGCGATCCCCGCGGATTTGCCGTTAAGTTCTACACGGAAGACGGGAACTGGGATCTGGTCGGAAACAACTTGAAGATCTTCTTTATCCGCGATGCGGTGAAGTTTCCTGATTTAATCCATGCATTTAAGCCGGACCCGGTTACGAATCTGCAGGATGGCGAAAGAATCTTTGATTTCATTTCCAACACACCTGAAGCGATGCACATGATCACATTCTTGTTTTCGCCTTGGGGCATTCCGGCAAACTACCGGCAGATGCAGGGGTCCGGGGTCAACACGTACAAATGGGTGAATCAAGATGGAGAAGCCGTCCTTGTGAAATATCACTGGGAACCGAAGCAGGGCATAAAAAATTTGACGCAAAAAGAGGCGGAAGAGATTCAGGCGAAGAACTTCAATCACGCCACACAGGATTTATATGAAGCGATTGAGCGGGGAGACTATCCCGAGTGGGAGTTGTTCGTTCAAATCATGAGCGATGATGAGCATCCTGAACTCGATTTTGATCCGCTTGACGATACGAAGCTATGGCCTGAGGAGCAATTTCCTTGGCTTCCTGTCGGCAAAATGGTATTAAACAAAAATCCGGAAGACTACTTTACAGAAGTCGAACAAGCGGCATTTGGAACAGGGGTTCTTGTCGACGGACTTGATTTTTCCGATGACAAAATGCTTCAGGGACGTACGTTTTCCTACTCGGATACACAGCGATACAGAGTAGGGGCCAACTATCTGCAGCTGCCGATCAATGCGCCGAAAAAAAGGGTGGCAACCAATCAGCGGGGCGGCCAGATGCAGTACAAGGTCGATTTAGGCAAAAATCAAAGCCCGCACATCAACTATGAACCTTCAACCATTAACGGGCTGAAAGAAGCGAAGCAGGATGGCAAAGAATATACCCCGCATGTCGAAGGAAATCTGGTGCGCGAAAGTATCGACAGGCAGAATAATTTCAAGCAGGCCGGGGACACGTACAGGCATTTCGAAGATTGGGAAAAGGACGAGCTGATTACGAATCTGGTCAATACACTTGCCCCATGCGATCAAAGGATTCAAACGAAAATGATCGATATGCTGAAGCAATGCGACAAAGAATATGGAAGCAGGGTCGAGGAAGGATTAAAAAACGCTTCCAGCCAAAATACATCCAGCCGGGAGCCGATCGGGGCAGAAGGCGCCGAAGATGCGCCGAGACAGGCGGAAGAAAAAGGGCATAGTGAAGATCCTTATTAAAAGATCTTCATTGTCTATTCAAATTGATATTAAGATATGGATGCGCTTCAGCGTATCCTTTTTATTTTGGAATAGAGACAATCGCTTCAGTCGTGGAGGGAAAAGAAGAATACAAAGAGAGGCTTAGGGTGTTCGCTCCAATTTGTCGAGAAAATAACGAGCAAAAGAAACTTATCCCCGCTTAGGCCCTTTAACTAATATTTTCCTATATTCAACAAATGTACAAATTCACAGAAAAGAAGTAAACGGAAAATATGGTAAAATTAAACATGTATAAAAAGTTGAAAAAAAGGGAGGAGTTTTCATGTTGAAAAAGTTGGCAGCTGTCGTTTTCATGTTGGGAATCATGCTTTGCGGCGCCGGCGGAACGTCTGTTTTGGCATACGGAAAGTCAATTTCTCAGGAATCGATTCATCCCTACAGCACGGCATATACAGATGTTAAGGTGGTTGGCAAAACAGTCCGCTTTTATATTAAAGGATTGGAGAGTCCGTTTAATCAGACTTATTATGAAAGAGTCGCATGGACAAGCACTGATGAGGAGCCTGATACATTAAAGGACAACATTTTATCTGTGAAAATACCGGCGAAAACGGGAAGCAGGTATGAGGCAAATTCAAGCGAAAGGCTTGAGCTGATCAGAGAAAAGGTCAATTCAGGCGATATGGTTTACGGATGGGCAAAAGCGCAGAATGGCAATTGGTATCCTGCCGGTTCTGCTAAAATATCTTATTGAGCAAGCAAAAAGCAGGCATCATCCCCGCCTGCTTTTTGTACGTATCGAAAACTGCTTTGAAACGAGCATCACTCCTGCCCCTGCCAATGACAAAGCCCCGGCAAACCAAAACACCTCCCGCAGCCCGAACAGTTCAGCCGTTTTTCCCGCCACAACCGGTCCGAGAAAAAAACCGAGCGCATAAAAAGATTGATAGAAACCCATCACAGACATTTTGAGCTGAGGCGTACCAAGCTGGGCGACCTTGCTGACCAAAAGCGGAAAAATAAATCCCAATGTCAGTCCTGTCACGGCGTGGATCACACACACTGCGAAAAGGGTCTCGGCGAACGGCAGCAAGGAAAAGAAAACAGCCGTTATCACATAAGATATCCATATTAGTGCATCGGCGGCCTTGACTTTGTAAAAGATACACCACACGGAAGCCAGCGTTTGCGGAATAAAAAAAGCGCACATGATCCAAATCAGCTGCTTCTCATCGATGCCGACCGATTCCGCGTAAATCGGCGTGAACCCGAACACAGTCATAAATAGCACGGCGTGGGCTAAAAACGATAATGTTGTAATCACTTTTAAATCAGGAAGGCGCAACGTCTGTTTAACATAGTCTGACAAAGCCATCCCCTTGGCCGTATGGCGGGGCCCGTTATCTTTAATGTAAAATGACAGAATCAGACCGATGCACGAAACGGCAACACCGATCCAAAACGGAAACATCCAGCCGAACAAATGGACGAGGTATCCGCTGACAGCCATGCTGACAAATTGGGGGAGAACCGTTAAAAACTGCAGAATGCCCATCGCTTTTGACGATTGATCTTTTGTGAAATACTGCGAGTATAAAACGGTTGCCATCACCCACATCGCCGCAGTCATACCGGCGAGCAGTCTGGCCGTGATCACCATGATGAACGAATCGAACAACAGAAATATGCAGCAACTCAACAGAGACATTGCAAAGCCGCTGATCAACAGCTGTTTTCTAAGCGGCGAAAGAACATCTGACAGGATGCCGAACGGAAACCGCAGTAATATTTGGGTGACGCCGTAGCTTCCGAGTACGATTCCTATCGCTGAATATGAAAATCCGATGTTGTCTAAATATAATCCGAAAACAGGGACATAGATGTATGTAGCAAACCAGAAACAAAAGACGGCACCCCAAAAGATGATATGATCTTTCTTTAAAATTTGTTTTTCTTCATAGACAATTTGTTTTTGCCGTTCCATCCCTTTTTACTCTCACCCCTTTAAATTCAAGTACATCATAAACCCCTGTCGGAAAACAAGACGATTTTTTATCTTCTTGAAATACAATTGAACGGTTTGCTTGCAGCCGTCGTCTTAGATACAGAGACAAAAAGAAAGGGGGTTGGCGTTTTAGTGGATCAAGCAGATGAAAAAGAACTGATCATACAGGCAAAAGACGGGGAAGATGCGGCTTTTACGAAACTGTTTCAGCTTCATTACCCCTTTGTATATCAATATGTTCTGAAATTAACGCTGAACCCTGATCTCACAGAGGACTTGGTCCAGGAAACGATGCTGAAAGCGTATGTCAGCCTTCATCAATTTCAGGGCAACGCGAAATTTTCAACATGGCTGATCTCAATTGCTTCCCGGCTGTTTATCGACCATCAGCGCCGGAAAAAACGCGAAAACCGCAAAACGCAAGCAGCAGGAGAGGAAGCCTTGCGAAAAATGAAATGGAAGTCCGCCCTTCACGGCCACGAATGGAACGAATACTTGGAGCTTTTTGCTGCTCTTGAGCCAGAGTTCAGAATGCCAATCTTGTTAAGGCACTATTACGGGTTTACTTATCCTGAAGTGGCAAACATGCTGAAAATAAAAGAAGGTACCGTCAAATCGCGCGTGCATCATGGATTAAAGAAAATCCGAAAGGAGTGCGGACAGTGAACGACCGAGACGAAAAAGAAACGATTACACAGTTGAAACGCGAACTCGAAAGAATGGATGATACTTTTGTGCCGCCGGTTCCTCAAGTATTTGAACTGAATCAGCGTTTAGCGCGGTTTAAGCAAGAACGCAAGCGGGCGCTCAAAAAGGAATTGCTTTGTTTTATCGTCATGGCGCTGGTAATTTTATCGGCTTACTTGACGATTTCCGTTCAAGTGCCGGCTGTTTTTATCATGGTGCAGGGTGCGGCGCTTATATTTCTGCCGGCGCTCGCCTTATTAGAAAAAAGGCGGCGTGCGGCTGACGGGGAGGCTGATTAAATGAATCTTGATATGACTCAGGAAAAACTGCTGCTGCTGCTTTACATTTCGCCGCTTTTATTTGCGCAGAGTATCTTTCTATTTCTTCATGCGAAGAAAAAGGGAGCCAATGCGTGGTTTTGGGGCATATGGGGCTTGATCCAAACACCGATGCCTTTATTATTCTATTATTTATTTGTTGTAAGGCCGTTTCATAAGAAAAGGAGGCCGTCATCATGACTGAAGCAGATATACCTTGGGCGCTGCTCGCTCCTTTCATTGTGCTGTATTTCATTTTAGCAGTGTCCGCATTGGTCAGTTGCATGAAACAGGAGAAAACGAATGGCCCAAAGTGGATGTGGATTTTGATCATTTTCGGGATCAGTTTTGTCGGTCCCGTCTCTTACTTTATCATCGGTAAAAAAACATATGAAAGGAGGCGGGTGTGATGCTGTCCGTCAATGGCTTAACAAAAATGTATCAGCAGCACCAAGCTGTCCGAAATGTCAGCTTTGACCTTGAGTATCAGCAATGCGTTGCCCTTCTCGGGCCGAACGGGGCGGGAAAAACGACGACATTGCAAATGCTTTCCGGTTTATTGGCCCCTACATCAGGACGGGTCCGCTTTTTGGGGAGAGAATCGATAAACAGACTGGAAATTGGATATTTGCCTCAGCATCCTGCGTTTTTTTCATGGATGACAGCTTTGGAATATATGGTGTTCGCTGCAAGACTTTCTAAAATGAAACGTCGTGAAGCCCTGGAAAAGAGTCGAACCGCTTTGCGCTATGTCGGTCTGGAAAAGGAAGAAGACCGGAAAATCAGCGGTTTTTCAGGAGGAATGAAGCAAAGGCTCGGGCTTGCGCAGGCTTTGGTTCATGAGCCGAGCCTGTTGATTTTGGATGAACCTGTTTCCGCGCTCGATCCGGCGGGGCGTCGTGAAGTCCTTGATATGATGAAAGATTTAAAAAAGAAGATGACAATTCTATTTTCGACTCATGTGCTGCATGATGCCGAAGAGGTGTGCGATCAAGTGATCATGCTGAAAGAAGGGGCTGTCAAATGGTCAGGTCCGCTTCACAGATTGAAGAACCGGCATTTAAAGCCATCTTATATCCTGACAGCTGAAGAGAGCCTTGAAGGATGGCTGGAACACCTGCCTTATGTCAGCAAAGTCGTGTATCATAAGCCTTCACAAGCTGAATTTTATTTAACAGATCGGTCTGACAGCCGCCGGCTGTTGGCTGAATGCTTGAGCAGGCAAGTATCGATTGTTCGTTTTGAACAAAAAACGATGTCCTTGGAAGATATGTATTTGAAGGTGATGGGGCTATGAATTCATTTTTTATGTTATTTCAAAAAGAATGGACGGAAAGCTGGAGGGACGGAAAGCTGCTTTGGCTGCCAGTCATTTTGATCCTTCTGGGCTTGATTCAGCCGCTCAGCCTGTATTATATGCCTCAGATTATCGATATGGCCGGGAATTTGCCTGAGGGAGCTGTGATCGACATACCAAAGCCGGGAAGTGAAGAGGTGATGGCGAGCACCTTGTCCCAGTTCGGCACGATTGGTACTGCAATTTTCGTTTTCAGTGTGATGGGCAGCATTGTCCACGAACGAAACCAAGGATCCCTTTCATTGGTGATGGCGAGACCTGTCAGCCCGCTGCAGTATATCGGCAGCAAGTGGCTTCAGCAGGTGCTGCTCGTATTGGTTTCGTTTGCTGTGAGCTACGGGTTAGCTTTTTATTATACAAACCTTCTATTCGGAAAGGTTGAATTTGACCGGTTCTTATTTAGTTTATTCGTGTACAGTATATGGATTGTATTTGTCATGTCGGTCACGATGTTTTTCGGTGCCCTGTTTCGTCATATCGGGGGGATTGCCGGCATGAGCATCAGTTCCATCGCCTTCGTTTCACTGGCGGGTTCCTTATTTCCCCGTTTTACCGAATGGATGCCTGATAAGGCGAAAAGCCAGGCTGACTATTTTATCATGCACGGTTCATGGGATAATGCTTTCGGCTGGATGGTGTTTTCGTCTTTGGGAATTGTGCTGCTTTTATTCATGTGCACCGTTTTTGTTTTTAAAAGATATGAATCTTACTAATCAGCCGGGCTCGCCCGGTTTTTCTAATTGTTATCTTCATAGCTTAAGGTGTACAATACATTGGAAGGTTTCGAGGGCGTATTTCAAAATATAAAAAAGGAGTGATCCAATGGGTACGCTTAACAGCCAGGCAGATCTTGCGGCTCAGTCAAAAGCTAAGCCGAACAGGGTATGGATCGCTGTCATATTGGGTATTTTATCGGGAATCGGTCCGGTTGTGATCGATTTATATTTGCCCGGCCTTCCGCAGATGGCATCTGATTTACATACGAATGCTTCCGTCGTTCAGCTCAGTTTAACATCGTGTTTACTGGGGCTGGCAATCGGCCAAATTGTCATCGGTCCTTTCAGCGATGTCCTTGGAAGAAGGCTCCCGCTGATCGTTTCGCTGTCCGTTTTTGCCGCGGCCTCTTTTTTATGTGCTATGACATCCTCTGTATGGGTCTTGATTGCGATGCGCTTTATTCAAGGTGCAGCCGGTGCAGGCGGCATCGTCATATCACGCGCGATTGCCCGTGATCTATATTCCGGTACAGAATTGACAAAGTTCTTTTCGCTTTTGATGCTGGTTAACGGGATTGCGCCTATCATATCCCCGGTAGCGGGCGGACAGCTGATGAAATGGACGACTTGGAACGGCGTATTTTTCATCATCGGCCTTTTTGGCTTGCTGATGATTTTGTCCGTAATATTCGGGGTGAAAGAGTCGCTGTCACCGGAAAACCGCACGGCAGGCGGGTTTAAAGAGACGTTTGTATCATTTGGCAGGCTCTTCGGCCAGCGCACATTTATGGGATACGCCTTGGCGCAAGGGCTGATCGTAGCTGGGATGTTCGGCTATATATCGGCCTCTCCGTTTGTTTTGCAGGACATTTACAAATTGTCGGCGCAAGCCTTTAGTTTTTGTTTCGCATTAAACGGCTTGGGCATCATTATCGCAGCTCAGATTACGGGCAGGCTTGCCGGCCGGTTCGGCGAAGCGTCCCTTTTGCGGAGCGGTTTGCTGCTGTCTTTTACCGCAAGCGTTGTTTTATTTGTTTCAGTCTTTTTCAAAGCACCGCTGATTCTGATTTTAATCCCGCTGTTTGTCGTGGTTTCCTGCATCGGAATCGTGACGACGACCAGCGGATCCTTGGCGATGCAGAGCCAGGGAAAATCGGCCGGAAGCGCATCTGCGCTTTTAGGACTGCTTCCGTTTATTTTAGGAGCTGCCGCGGCACCGCTCGTCGGTATTGGCGGAAGCCATACAGCTTTACCGATGGCAGTCGTCATTCTGTTTTGCAATATCAGCGCGCTCGCATGTTTTAACATGCTGGTTCGGCGGGCAGCGCTTAAATGAAAAAAAGCCTGCCGGTTCTTTTGCCGGCAGGCTGAAATGTTTTAGCGTGGCAGGATATCAACTGTAGCTTCAGCGTGGTTGTAGTTTCGTCCGAACTTTTGCAGCTCCGCGGTGACTCTGTGAGTTCCTGCGTTTGGAAGTGTTTTCCGAACCATGACCAGTTTGAACGCAGAAGAGCTGAAAGCGTAAACCGGCACTCTGACAGTTTGCCCGTCATTTAAAATTTGTGTATAGTTCAGTGTTCTGCCGTTCAGCGAATCTCTTGTGTTCGCATGGAAGCGGTATGGAAAGTTAAATTCAACATAGCTTGAACCGACAAAAGAGTTCGGTTTGTAGGTGACTTCAATGTCTGAGGTTGTCCACTCTTTGTTGCTGTCAACCGTTTCGACATGAAGCGTCGGAGCGTTTCTGAAAAAAGTGGCGCTCGCTTCCTCGGTCGGAAGAATGAAAGAAAACAATGCTGCTGAAGTTAATAGCCCGACTCCCATTTTTCCGATAAATTTACGTTTCAACATGTACTTCCCCCTCCTAATGAATGTTTTAAAAAAAGATGAAAAAGGAAAAAATAAGTCCGTAATCTACTATATTCCTTTTCCCACCCCATCAATCTATCACTATTTACCAATCAAGTAAATATCTTTCGAAGAAAATTCTAAAAACTTTTAAAAAATGCATGATATGTAAAGAGAAATACAGCAGAACGGCTGCCAGCAAATTGATGCCGGCAGGCCGAACATTGTTTTAACGAGGAACAATCTCCAAAGTTGTTTCAGCATGGTTGATGTTTTTTCCATTTTGCTGCAGTTCAGCAGTAATTCTGTGAGTGCCTGCATTTGGAAGCGTTTTCCGAACCATGACCAGTTTGAACTCAGAAGAGCTTAAAGCATAGACAGGGACACGGACCGTTTGTCCGTCATTTAAAATTTGTGTATAGTCAAGCGTTTTTCCATTTAGTGTATCTCTTGTGCTTGCATGAAAGCGGTATGGAAAATGAAATTCAACATAGCTTGAACCGACAAAAGTGTTGGGTTTATAAGTGATTTCTATGTCAGAAGTTGACCACTCTTTATTGCTGTTAATCGTTTTTGCCTCAAGGACAGGCTTCTGAGTCGGGTTATCCGGTTGCGGATTATCCGGCTGCGGCTTAGGCGACGGCTTGAATGGCGGCGGACAAAAGATCGGTCCTCTAAAATGATTTGTTTTCACCTCTTGGGCATTTGCCCCTTGGGTAGGAATGACAAATGAAAACAATGCTGCAGAAGCTAATAGACCAACACTGATTTTGCGAATGAATTTTCGTTTAAGCATCGATAAGTTCCTCCTAAATGCAATGTTAATGTAGTAGAGGACGTCCTATTATGTTCAAGAAAAGGTAGAAACGAGATCGCGATCAACTATATTCCTTTTCTTGTTTATTTAATCTATCACCATTTACCAGCCAAGTAAATATTTTTAGATAAATTTCTAAAAAAAATTAGTATAAATTGATAGTTTTCTGTCAATTTATAGCCTTTTTTTATAAAAAGGAGTCGTATAAAGAACAAAATGGTTAAAAATGTATATTTGGTTGCGATTCTTTAAGGGGCGTTTTAATATAAAGAAAAAGGAATGAGGGGGCTGGATGATGAGAGACGTTCAGTTGTTTTTGGCCGGGGATTCAACGGTTTGCGATTATGATAGCGACAGGGCGCCGCGTGCAGGCTGGGGACAGAAAATTGGCGCGTTTTTAAGCGCCGGTGTTTTGATCCGCAATGAAGCGGCATCAGGGAGAAGCTCAAAAAGCTTTATTGAAGAAGGCAGGCTGGAGCGAATCATGACACAGATCCGAAGCGGCGATTATTTGTTTGTCCAGTTTGGTCATAACGACCAAAAGCCGGATGATCGCTATACAGAGCCATACACAACTTACAAGCAGCATTTGCGCCGGTATATAGATGACGCCCGGTTAAAAAAAGCCAATCCGGTCCTCATTACACCGGTCCAGAGAAGATCATTTGAAAGCGACGGCCGGTTCAAAAATACCCACGGAGACTATCCTGATGCGATGATACAGCTTGCGGAAGAGCTTCGGGTGCCGCTCATCGATCTCGCCTTCAAAAGCCGTCAATTGCTTGAATCGCTGGGACCCGAAGCTTCCAAAAAGCTGTTTTTATGGCTTGAACCGGGGGAACACCTCAACTATCCGGACGGAGCCAGGGATGACACCCATTTTTGCGACTACGGGGCAAACGAAATCGCTAAACTGGTTGCACAGGGAGCAAAAGAAACGGGAATTCCTTTATAAAACAGTCTACTTGAGAATAATTTTCAATTATTTTTCGGAATTTTTGCACTACCTATGCAAAACTATGATACGATCAATCTCGTAAAGATTCTCAAAAGGAGTGCACATCATCTTATGATACGCCGCTTTTTTTCATACTATAAACCTCATAAACGTCTGTTCTTCATCGATTTCAGCAGTGCGATCATCGTCGCACTGCTTGAGCTGGCTTTTCCCCTAGTCGTTCAGTGGTTCATCGATACGCTGATTCCCGGGGGCGACTGGCTTGAAATTGTCTGGGTAAGCATCGGCCTCTTACTGATTTATTTGCTCAGCACGGGCCTGCAATACATTGTCAATTATCTCGGGCATAAGCTCGGCATCAACATCGAAACGGATATGCGCCAGGAGCTTTTCCAACATGTACAGCGCCAATCTTTCCGCTACTTTGACAATACAAAAACTGGACATATCATCAGCCGCATCACAAATGATCTGTTTGATATCGGAGAGCTGGCCCATCACGGACCGGAAGATTTGTTCATCGCCGTGATGACCTTTTTAGGTGCATTTTGGATCATGCTGACGATTAATGTGAAGCTTGCTTTGGTTGCTGTTCTGTTTGTGCCGTTATTGATTATTTTAATCACTTATTCAAATATCAGGATGAACCGCGCTTGGCGCCAGATGTACAGCGAAATCGCCGATGTTAACGCCAGGGTTGAGGACAGCGTTTCAGGCGTTCGCGTCGTTCAATCTTTTACGAATGAGCGCTTTGAGATTTCCCGGTTTTTAAAGAACAATCAAAAGTTCCGCAAGGCGAAGCTGAAAGGCTACAAAACGATGGCTCTCACGACTGCCGGGACCTTTTTGATGACGCGGCTGATGATTCTGGCAGTGCTTGTGTACGGAGCTTGGCTCAGTTTTTCCGGGAATATGTCCTACGGGGAATTCGTCGGGTTTGTTCTTTATGTCAACGTGTTGTTTAAGCCAATTGATAAAATCAGCGCCATTTTGGAGCTTTATCCGAAAGGAATGGCAGGATTTAAGCGGTTTACGGAGTTGATCGATACAAAGCCGCAGATTGTCGACCGCAAAGATGCGATTGATGTTCCGGAGTTGGAAGGAAACATCGTCTTCAAGAATGTGACGTTCGGCTATGAAAAACATAAACCCGTCCTGCAAGGTGTCGATCTGTCAATTACAGCCGGAGAAACGGTCGCTTTTGTCGGCCCTTCGGGAGCGGGTAAAACGACGATCAGCTCGCTGATTCCGCGTTTTTACGATATAGACGGCGGGGCCATCACAATTGACGGCATCGATATTCGCGATATGACAAAACGTTCTCTCCGTTCGCAAATCGGCATCGTCCAGCAGGATGTGTTTCTTTTTACGGGGACGCTCCGCGAAAACATCGCCTACGGAAAACTGGATGCGACAGATGAAGAGATTCAGCGGGCCGCTAAAATGGCGCATTTGGAACAGTTGATCGAGTCGCTCCCGGACGGTTATGAGACCCAGGTCGGCGAAAGAGGGCTGAAGCTGTCAGGGGGCCAAAAGCAAAGGATCGCAATCGCCAGGATGTTTCTTAAAAATCCGCCGATTCTCATATTGGATGAAGCCACATCAGCACTTGACACAGAGACGGAGCAGGTGATTCAAAACGCTTTGACAGAGCTCGCAAAAGACAGGACGACGCTTGTCATCGCTCACAGACTTGCCACGATCCGCAATGCCGACCGGATTGTGGTCGTGACAGAAAACGGAATCGCAGAAGAAGGAACACATGATGAACTGGTTGAGCGCGGCGGTATTTTCGCGAATCTTCATCGTGTACAGTATCAGTCGTAAATGTTTGAAACAGGCAAGCCCATGTTTGGGCTTGTTTTTTTAAGGGCAAAAGACCTTGAAAAGAGAGAGAACCGATGCTACACTTTCGTTATAAACTATCGATATCGGATTTCGATATTGGATTTCGTTAAAGGGGGTGTGGTATTGGAAGATAAAGTATTGCGAAAGCTATTTCTGGGATTTATTCAAATTCATATTTTGCACCACGCCAGCGAACATCCGATTTTCGGATTGTGGATGCTTGAGGAATTGAAAGAGCACGGATATAACATCAGTGCGGGAACGCTGTATCCGATCCTTCATTCAATGGAATCTGACGGACTTCTTCGAAAAGAAGAACAGAATGTGGACGGGAAAATCAGAAAATACTACTCAACCACGGAAAAAGGAGCAAGCGTACTGAAGGAAGCAAGATTGAAAGCATATGAACTGTTTAAAGAAATTAAAGAATAGAGGAGTGGAATGATGACAAAGCATAAAGCGGACAGAAGCTTGAGGTCGCTGCTTGACATTCTATTCGTTTCAACCAGGCTTGGGTTGACATCGTTCGGAGGACCGATCGCCCATTTAGGATATTTTCATGCCGAATATGTCCGCAAAAGAAAATGGATGGACGAAAAAAACTATGCCGATCTGGTCGCTTTATGCCAGTTCCTGCCCGGCCCTGCCAGCAGCCAGGTGGGGATCGGAATCGGTGTCATGCGAGCAGGCATCATTGGAGGCATCCTAGCGTTCATCGGGTTTACTCTCCCATCTGTCATAGCACTCGTATTATTTGCCATGATTCTGCAAGGCTTCGATATCGGGACAGCCGGCTGGATTCATGGGTTGAAAATCGTAGCCGTAGCCGTAGTCGCCCATGCCATTATAGGGATGGCGCAAAAGCTGACACCTGATAAAAAGCGCAAGGCGATCGCGCTGTTTGCTCTAGTCGCCACCCTTCTCTGGCAGACGGCTTTTACACAGGTCGGCGTCATCCTGCTCGCCGCTTTCGCCGGTTATCTGATCTATAAAGAGCAAGTTGAAACGGATGATTCCGTCATGCGGTTTCCTGTGTCGCGCCGGTTTGCGTCGGTTTGTCTCAGCTTGTTTTTCGGGCTTCTCATTCTGCTGCCGGTGCTCAGAGAAATGACATCTTCCGGCTGGATTTCCATGTTTGACAGTTTTTACAGGTCGGGTTCTTTGGTCTTCGGAGGAGGACATGTGGTCCTGCCGTTATTAGAACGGGAATTTGTACCAACGGGATGGTTAAGCGAAGAGGCTTTTCTAGCCGGGTATGGAGCCGCTCAAGCTGTCCCGGGGCCTTTGTTTACATTCGCTGCATATCTTGGTGCGGTGATCAGCGGCTGGCAAGGCGGATTGCTCGCCACAGCGGCGATTTTTCTGCCGGCGTTCCTGCTGATTCTGGGGACGCTGCCCTTCTGGGATACGCTGCGCCGCAATCCTAAAGTAAAAGGCGCTTTAATGGGAGTGAATGCAGCTGTTGTGGGAATATTGATTTCCGCATTTTATCATCCGATCTGGACCAGCTCGATATTGACACCGATCGATTTTGCATTCGCCGCGGTTTTGTTCAGCCTGCTTGTCTACTGGAAGCTCCCGCCATGGATCATCGTTGCGGCCGGTGCTGCCGGCGGCGCGTTGATGCAGCTGCTGTAAATGGAGAAGGCTGCCGACAATTTCGGCAGCCTTTTTTCGCGTATCAACGATGTTCTTTTCCGATTTCGGGAAGCACCGATTTGGCGATATTTTCGTCCAGTTTTTCATAGTCGTAGTAATGAATTGCATCGTATAATTCTTCGCGCGTCTGCATGTCATTGAGTACACCCTTTTGCGTGCCTTTTTCGAAAATTTCCACGAAGACCCGTTCATAAGCTTTCGCGGCAGCGCGCAGGGAAGTCACCGGGTAAATCACCATGCTGCAGCCGAGCATTTGGAATTCGTCCGCCGTGTAATAAGGCGTTTTTCCGAATTCGGTCATATTGGCGAGGAGCGGCGCTTTAATGGAGGAGGCCATTTCCTGGAATTCGGCGGCGCTCGTTAATGCTTCCGGAAAGATGGCATCGGCTCCCGCGTCGGCATATAAATTGGCGCGTCTGACGGCGGCTTCCATCCCTTCCGCTGCTCTTGCGTCCGTACGTGCCACAATGACGAGCGAAGGGGCGGTTTCTTTTATCGCTCTAATTTTTGCGATCATGTCTTCTGCCGGGACAAGCGTCTTTCCGTTTAAATGTCCGCATTTTTTAGGCAGCTGCTGATCTTCGATTTGAACGGCTGCGACCCGGCTCTCAGCCATTTCAGCCGCTGTGCGTGCCGCATTTAGGACACCGCCATAGCCGGTGTCGATATCGACCAAAAGTGGAAGATTTGCGGCTCTCACAAGTTCGCTGGCTTTTTCAGCGATTTCTTGGGAGTGAATCATTCCGAGGTCAGGGAGCCCGCGGCTTGCCGTGTAGGCGGCCCCGGAGAGATAGAGCGCTTTGAAGCCGATGTTTTTTGCGGTAATGGCTGACATCCCGTCATGAACCCCGGGTATTTTCAAAATATCAGGCGCTTTCATCAGCTTTCTGAATGCAATGGCCAGTTCTTCCTGAGTTGATTGTTTCGAGACAATCCACATATTCAACACCTCCTAAATCACAAACAATTCCATAAAGTCCGGCACAGGTGTACCGCTTAATTGGCGAGGATCGTTCAGCAGGGCGTTTATTCGCTCCGCTTGCCCCGCCGGAAAGCGCGTTTTTAAGTTATTGATAAATTTATCTTTTAACAGCGGGATGCCTTCGTTGCGGCGGCGCCGATGACCAATCGGGTATTCGACCGCGATTTTTTCCGAGTGTGTGCCGTCTTTGTAGAACACTTGAACAGCGTTGGCGATCGAGCGTTTTTCCGGGTCGAGATAATCGGTAGAATACTGTTTGTTTTCGACTGTCGTCATTTTTTCGCGCAGCCTGTCGATCTCCGAATTTTGCGCGGTTTCGTCTTCGTAATGGTCAGCGGTAATATCGCCGTAGATCAGTCCGATCGCTGTTATATACTGAAGGCAGTGATCACGGTCAGCCGGATTGTGTAATTCTCCCGTTTTGTCGATAATCCGGATGGCCGATTCGTGCGTCGTGATCACGATTTGATCGATCTCATCAAGTCTGTCCTTCACTTCAGGATGAAGCCTGATCGCGGCTTCAGCAGCCGTTTGAGCATGGAATTCCGCCGGATATGAAATTTTAAAAAGGACATTTTCGATGACATAAGAGTCGAGCGGTCTGGAGAGCGTCAATTCTTTCCCGCCGAATAGGACATCCTGAAACCCCCACATTGGAGCGGACAAAGCGGTTTTATATCCCATTTCGCCTTTCAAGGTCATCATTGCGAGCCTCACGCCGCGGCTTGTCGCATCACCGGCTGCCCATGACTTTCGCGAACCGGTATTCGGAGCGTGGCGGTACGTCCGCAGGCTTGAATTATCGACCCAGGCTTGGGAGACGGCATTGACAACATCCTGTTTTGTCCCCCCCAATAGTGAGCATGCCACAGCAGTGGAGGCGACTTTTACAAATAGCACATGGTCAAGCCCGTTTCTGTTTAAGCTGTTCTCGAGAGCAAGAACGCCTTGGATTTCATGAGCCTTCACAATTGCCGTTAATACATCGTGAATGGTAAGCGGTTCCTTGCCCGCCGCGAGCCGCTGCCTGCTGACATAGTCAGCGCAGGCTAAAATCGCTCCAAGGTTATCTGACGGGTGGCCCCATTCTGCTGCCAGCCATGTGTCATTATAATCGAGCCAGCGGATCATGCAGCCGATATTGAAGGCTCCATGAACAGGATCGAGCTCAAATTGCGTTCCCGGGACGCGGGTGCCGTTCGGGACGACGGTACCCGGGGCAATCGGGCCGAGATGTTTGGCGCATTCCGGATATTTGAGCGCCAAAAGGCCGCAGCCCAGTGTATCCATTAAGACGTAACGGGCGGTTTCAATCGCTTCTTCGCTTGAAATCTTGGCATTTACCGTATAGTCTGCGATCTCTTCCAGCAATTGATCGCAATGTTGGAGCGTTTGACTTTCTGTTTTCATAACATTTATCTCCCTTCTTTCTGAATCAAAGGCGAACTATGGATGAAGATGACGCGGTCCGGTATAGTGAACTCTCGGGCGGAACAGCCTGTTGTCTTCGTGCTGTTCAATGACATGTGCGCTTAGACCGACCGAACGTGCCGCGAAAAATATCGGAGTATAGAGGTCGATCGGTATGCCGAGCAGATAATAGACCGGAGCCGCATAGTAGTCGAGATTCGGATACAGGCCTTTTTCTTCGCGCATCAGCTTTTCGCCGGCATCGCACATCTCATATAAATCCTGTCTTCCGGTTTTATGAGATAGCGAATAGAGCGCCTTTTTCAGCAGGGCTGCGCGCGGGTCCATTTTTTTCATATAGACGCGGTGCCCAAAGCCCATGATTTTTTCTTTTCTGCTTAACTTATGCTCAATCAGCTTGCAGAAGCCCGATTTTGTTTCTCCTTCGAGCAGCATGTACATCACTGCTTCATTCGCACCGCCGTGCAAATGTCCTTTAAGCGATGCCGCGGCGCCTGTGAATGCACCGTATATGTCTGTGTTTGTCGATGCGATGACCCTTGCTGCAAATGTGGAGTTCGGCATTTCGTGCTCGCTGTACAGCATTAATGTTTGATCAAAGACGGCTGTTTCTTGCGGAGTCGGTTCTTTTTCCGTCAGCATGTATAAAAAGTTCTGGCTGAATGAAAGCTGTTTATCAGGTGTGATGACATTTTTCTGGTGAAGGATGCGGTAGCTGTTGGCGGTAATATTCGGAACCTGTGCGATCAAGCGCAGCGCTTTGCTTCTGTTTGCTGATGGAGACCTGTCATTCAATTCGGGATCATATCCTGCCAAAGCGGAAATCCCGGTTCGAAGGGCATCCATCGGATGGGTGTTATTCGGAAGCGCCTTCAGAATGGTATAGATTCCGCCGGGCAGTTCATACGAATTTTTTATAGCGCTTTCAATTCCTTGCAATTCCATTGGATCAGGCAGTTTATTTTGAAGGAGAAGATAGACGAGGTCAAGATATGTTTTTTGTTCTGCAAGTTCGATTAAATCATAGCCTTTAATGACGATTTGTTCCGCTTCCGTATCTAAGAAGGAAATGTTTGTTTCCCCAGCAATAACGCCTTCTAATCCCGGTTTAAATACACCTTGTTTGCCCATTTTTCCACCTCTTATTCGTTTTTTAACTTTTGTGTCAAAAACGTGCTGTGAGAATGGCATTGGCTGTTCGGCGGATTAGTATGAACGTTCCAGCGTCTCTTCAATGGAACGCAAGCTTCGTTTAATGTGGGAACGCATGGCGGCTTCTGCCAAAACGCTGTTTTTTTCTTTGACGGCATTAAAAATGTCCAAGTGTTCATTGAAAGATACAGACGGTTTGTAGTCAGGATTTTTGTATCCGCTGATTCTGCGATACCGTTCAATCCTGCTTTCAAGCTGATCCAGAAAACGTTTTGCGGTTGCATTGGTGCTGATGGCGTGCAAGATGGAATGAAATTCTGATCCGTACTTGACCGTATCTGTTTTGCGGCCCTTTACGGCAGCCAGTTTCATCAGTTCGATGCGGTCTTCAAGCTGATGAAGGGTCTCCGGCGTCACCAGCTGTGCGGCTTCGGCAGTGAGCAGTCCTTCAAGCGCTTCCCGAACTTTAAAAACCTCTTTCGCTTCAGCGAGCGAAATCGGGCATACGCGAAGCCGGCCGTTCGGCTGTTTACTGACTAATCCTTCAAGCTCCAGCCGGTAAAGAGCCTGGCGAAGAGGCGTTCTGCTGATGTTTAAACCCTTTGCAAGACTGTCTTCAGCAAGCTGTTCAGAGGGAGGGTATTCAAGTTCGATAATTTTCGTTCTTAATTCGTTGTAAGCGTAATCACTTGCAGACTGTCTTTTGACTGGATTTGAAGAGTGCATGAAAAAAGCTTTCGCCTCCTTTTTTCAGAATATAATTATTATTGTATACAATAATACAGATATGTCAATGTCATCCACGGAAGACCGAAAAATAAAATCAATGAAGATCATCCTCCCAATCAAGGCGCCTTCATTTCTGGCATCCCGTCTGTTGAAAATGGTAAAATATATCACAATCGACAAAGAGGCGTTTCGCCTTAGAGTAAAAAGGAGGCCGTCCAAAAATGAATCCAGCTCACGAACCTCTTCCGCTCGAATTTTACAACAAACCAACAATCGAACTCGCCCAATCCCTGTTGGGCTGTCTGCTCGTCAAAGAAACAGAAGAAGGGACTGCTTCAGGATATATTGTGGAGACAGAGGCTTATAAAGGGCCCGGGGACAGAGCGGCGCACAGCTACGGCAACCGCCGGACGAAACGTACGGAAATCATGTTTCATGAAGCCGGAGTGGTCTATACGTACACCATGCACACCCACACACTCATCAATGTTGTAAGCGGAGGGGCCGATGAACCTGAGGCCGTGCTGATCAGAGCGCTTGAACCCCATGAAGGCCTCGCGCTGATGGAGAAGCGTAGAAGCGGAAAGAAACCGCGCGATTGGACGAACGGACCGGGAAAGCTGACAAAAGCGCTTTCCATCACGATGAACGATTACGGCAGACCGCTGACAGCACCGCCGCTTTATATCGCAAAAGGGTATGAACCCCAGGACATTTTAAGCGGTCCGCGAATTGGCATTGACAACTCAGGAGAAGCGAGGGAATACCCTTGGCGATTCTGGATAAAAGGAAACCGCTACGTCTCAAGATAGTTAAAAGGTTTGGCTCCCGTTCAACAGGGAAAACAGTAAAAAAACAGGAGGGAGTCAAGCTATGAAAAAAATGTTTAAAAGCGCCGTCAAATGGGCGCCTGTCATCTATCCGATCGCATGGAAAATCATCAAAAACCGAAGAGAGAAAAAGAATCTGAAAGCCGGGTAAACCGGCTTTTTTTCTTGGAAAAAGGCCAAATTGACTTGAAAGCGCAACCATAATAGAATTTACTTAACTATGAGACAAATTTCACAAAAAGAATGAATATACCTCAGTGTATAGGTTTGGTCTCGGTTCAAGTATCTTAGTGGGAGGGTCTTTTTCTATGCTCAATGCTCGGCTTAAGCTTATCCTCGGCGAATTGATAGGAGCAGAATCACCGTTAACCAGCACATATTTGGCCAATGAGCTAAATGTGACCTCTCGGACGATCAGGTCAGATGTGAAAGAATTAGACCGGCTTCTCTCCAAAAACGGCGCTGCCGTCCAATCGATTAGAGGTGCAGGCTATCGGCTCTCCATCAAGAATGACCGCCTCTTTCGCCAGCTTCTGCAGCACACATTTCATGAAGAGCTTTCTACTCCCGTTTTTCCGAATGAGCGTATTCTCTATTTATTAAAAAGGCTTCTCTTAACTGAGGAGTATGTCAAACTTGAAGATTTAGCCGGTGAGATGTTTATCAGCAAATCGACGGTCCAAAACGATATGAGAGATGTGAAGAAAAGGCTCAAACCTTACGACATTGAACTGAAGATCAAACCGAATTACGGCTTTAAGCTGAAGGGAGATGAGATGAAGCTGCGATCTTGCATCGCAGAGCACCTTTTTCCAAAGCGGGAAACGGATATTGATATTATGAACACCCGGATATCCATTCTCCCAAAAGAAGAGCTTGCTATGATCCGTCAGACGATTTTAGAAAAAATAAGCGAAGATCACATTTCTCTTTCAGATATCGGACTAAACAACCTTCTCATCCACGTCGCCATTGCATGCAAACGCATCCGCAGCGGAAAACATGTTTCTCTTTATTCCACAGATGTAAAGGAGGTTATGAATCATAAAGAATATGAAGTGGCGAGGGCGATTGTCCGCACTCTTGAACAAAAGCTGCAAGTGGCTTTTCCTGAAAAAGAAACAGCCTACATCGCCATTCATCTGCTTGGCGCGAAAAGGACGGTTATGGCCTCCATTCGCAGCGATACAATCGAAAACATGATGGATGAAGAGACAGACCGGCTGACGCAATTGATCATGAAAGCCATCGATCAAAAATTGACCCTCGGCATTGGGAATGACAAAGAATTAAAAATCGGTCTCGGTCTTCACCTGAAACCGGCTCTGAATCGCTGCAGATACGGCATGAATATCAGAAATCCGATGCTGGACGCAATTAAAGCCAATTATCCCCTCGCATTTGAAGCCGGGATTCAAGCCGGTGAAGTCATCAAAAAAGAGACGGGATTTGACATTCAGGAAAGCGAGGTCGGCTATCTCGCTCTGCATATCGGCGCAGCCATGGAAAGACGCAACATGAACAGGCCCTCAAAACGCTGTATGATTGTCTGTGCGTCAGGAGCCGGAAGCGCCATGCTGCTTCAAGACAGACTGCGGGCAACATTCGGTTCAAAGCTTGAGATTCTTGGAACGGTTGATTACTACAAGCTGAATCTAATGTCGCTTCATGCACTCGACTTTGTCATCAGCACCATACCGCTGTCCGCTGAGCTTCCCATTCCGGTGATTCAAGTAAACGCCATATTGGGAGGGGGGGATTTAACGAAAATAGAACAAGTGCTTGCCGAAGATGACGGAATCGCTTCGACATATACGAAAAAAGAGCTCGTCTTTTTGCAGGAAAGCCTGTCTTCCCGAGAGGAGGTCCTCCGCTTTCTGTGCGGAAAAGTGACGCAATCAGGGCTTGCAGACGCGGGGCTTGAAGCCTCCGTCTTTGAAAGGGAGGCCGTTGCGCCCACTTGCTTCGGCAATCTGGTTGCGATTCCGCATCCGATGACACCAAAAACCGAATCGACTTTTTGGGCGGTTTGCACGTTGCAAAAACCGATAGTCTGGGAGAATAAGAGGGTTCAATTCGTTTGCCTTCTTTGCGTGGAAAAGGACAATACAGCAAATTTGCAAGAGATGTACAAATTTTTGGGCCGTGTTTTAGATGACAGGGCGATTGTCCGGGAACTTCTGAAATGCAAAACGTACGGGGAGTTTATGTCCGTCTTCAAAAAAAGCGGGCCGGCTCATCGATATGCTAAATGAAGATGTCCCCTTGTCTTTTTTCCTCTTCGCTGAGGAAAATCATTAAGTGTATATGAAAACGGTTTCATTATATGATGGAACTGTAAAAGAGATCAGACACGATAAGTAAAAGGGGGACAATTGAACATGAATATCTTATTAGCTTGCGCTGCAGGAATGTCAACGAGTCTGCTTGTGACGAAAATGGAAAAAAGTGCAGAGGAACAAGGCAAAGACTATAAAATCTGGGCCGTTTCCGGCGGAGAGGTTCAGAATCATATCGATAAAGCCGACGTCTTGCTTCTTGGCCCGCAAGTCCGTTACATGCTCCCGCAATTAAAAAAATTAGGAGAATCGAAAGGTGTACCCGTCGATGTCATCAATACGGTCCATTACGGAACTTGTAATGGAGCAGAAGTGTTAAAATCCGCCGAACAGCTTGCCGGCTCTTAAAGGAGGCGGCACAAGTGAATAAGTTTAATGCGTTTTTAGAGGAGAAGGTCATGCCGGTTGCCGGCAGAATTGCCGCTCAGCGCCATTTGCAGGCTCTCAGAGACGGTATTATTCTGACCATGCCATTAATCATTATCGGATCGCTGTTTCTCATCTTAGCCAATTTGCCGATTCCGGGATATCCGGAATTCATGGCAGGGATTTTCGGCGAGCAATGGGCTGATAAATTAAGCTACCCGGTTAATGTCAGCTTTGACATTATGGCGCTGATCGCAACGTTCGGCATCGCCTACCGCCTGGCCGAGAAATACGACATTGATGCTCTGTCATCAGGTGCCATTGCCGTAGCAGCTTTTCTGCTTGCGACCCCATACCAGATTCCGTTCACACCTGAAGGCGCAACAGAGGAAATTTTAGTGTCAGGCGGCATCCCGATTTCATTAATGGGAAGCAAAGGTCTGTTTGTTGGCATGCTGATCGCGATGTTCTCGACTGAGGTTTACCGCTGGGTTGTTCAAAAGGATATTGTCGTCAAAATGCCGGACGGCGTACCGCCGGCTGTCAGCAAATCATTTATCGCTCTGATTCCGGGATTCGCCGTTATCGGCTCGATCTGGGTGGCGCGCCTTTTAATTGAAATGACGCCGTTTGAAAGCCTCCATAATGTCGTCAACGTACTTTTAGGCACACCTCTGTCCATCCTTGGAGGCAGTCTCGGCGGAAGCCTTGTCGCCGAAACTGTGAAAATGCTGCTGTGGTCCTGCGGCCTTCACGGAGCAAACATTGTCGGCGGAGTGATGTCGCCGATCTGGTACGGTGCGATGGACGAAAACCGTCTTGCTTTCCAAGCCGGTGAAGCGCTCCCGAACATCTTTACGACACAGTTTTTTGAGATTTGGGTTAACATCGGCGGAAGCGGCGCCACTTTGGCTTTGGTCATTATGATGTTTGTTAGAGCGCGAAGCAAACAGATGAAACAGCTCGGCAGACTAGCCATCGGTCCCGCTATTTTTAACATCAACGAACCGATTATTTTCGGCATGCCGATCGTCATGAATCCGATGCTGCTGATTCCGTTCATCGTGTCGCCGCTGTTAATGTTAACGGCAACCTATATTGGAATGAGTACAGGTCTTGTCGCAAAGCCTGCCGGGATTGCGGTGCCGTGGACAATGCCGCCCGGCTTTTCCGGATATTTAGCAACAGGAGGGAAAATTTCCGGAGCGGTCATGCAGCTGATCAATCTGTTGATCTCGTTTGTCGTATACTATCCGTTCTTTAGAATGTGGGATCAACAAAAGCTGAGAGAAGAGAGCGAACTGGAGGCCGGGACGGCCGTAAGCGACGGTCAACAGGCCAGTGTATAGAAAAGGGGTGTCAAGATGTCCGAGGAATTGGAACGAACGATATTTCAAATTATCCTTCACGGAGGAAACGGCAGGAGCTTTTGCATGGAAGCGATAGCCGAAGCCAAAAAGGGAGATTTCGCCGCTGCAAAAGAAAAGATCCGGGCAGCTGACGAAGAACTGATCAAGGCGCATCACTTTCAGACAGCTTTGATTCAAAATGAAGCGAAGGGGACGAAAACCGAACCCTCACTTCTCATGATTCATGCGCAAGATCATTTAATGAATGCGATGACCATGAAAGATTTGGCCGCGGAGATTGTCGAGCTGTATGAAAAAATGAATGTCCACGGAGGTGTCAATTGATGAAAAAAGGATTGAAAATCGTAACAATTGGCGGAGGTTCTAGTTATACACCCGAGCTTGTCGAAGGATTAATCAAACGACATGACGAACTTCCGGTCAGCGAGCTTTGGCTCGTCGATATACCGGAAGGGGAAGAAAAACTCAATATCGTCGGCACGCTGGCGAAGCGAATGGTCGAAAAAGCGGGCGTCCCGATCGAAATTCATCTGACGCTCGACCGCAGAGAGGCTTTAAAAGATGCTGATTTTGTCACGACGCAATTCCGCGTCGGTTTGCTCGAAGCGAGAGCAAAAGATGAACGAATTCCATTAAAATACGGGGTGATCGGACAGGAAACAAATGGACCGGGCGGTCTTTTCAAAGGGCTCCGCACCATTCCGGTTATCCTTGAGATTGCAAAAGACATCGAAGAACTGTGCCCTGACGCGTGGCTTGTCAACTTTACCAACCCGGCAGGCATGGTAACTGAAGCACTGCTCCGCTACTCTAATTTGAAAAAAGTCGTCGGGCTCTGCAATGTGCCGATCGGCATGAAGATGGGGGTTGCAAAAGCGCTCGATGTTGATGAAAGCCGCATAAACATTCAATTTGCCGGATTAAATCATATGGTGTTCGGACTCGACGTTTTCCTGGACGGTGTCAGCGTCAAAGACAAAGTGATCGAAGCGATGGCAGATCCCGAAAATGCGATGACGATGAAAAACATCTCCGGAGAATCGTGGGAACCCGACTTTATCCGGGGCCTCGGCCTGATTCCGTGCGGCTACCACCGCTACTACTACAAAACGCAGGAGATGCTCGAACATGAACTGGAGGCTTCAAAAACGGAAGGAACGCGTGCAGAGGTCGTTCAGCAAGTTGAAAAGGAACTGTTTGAGCTGTATAAAGATCCGGAGCTGGCGATCAAACCGCCCCAGCTTGAAAAGCGCGGCGGGGCATATTACAGTGATGCCGCCTGCAACTTGATCAGCTCGATTTATAATGACAAGCACGACATTCAGCCTGTCAACACGATGAATAACGGAGCGATCGCAAGCATTCCGGATGACTCCGCAGTGGAAGTCAACTGTGTCATGACGAAAAACGGGCCGAAACCGATCGCGGTCGGAGATTTGCCTGTCACCGTGAGAGGCCTTGTCCAGCAAATCAAATCATTCGAACGCGTTGCGGCTGAAGCGGCTGTTACAGGTGATTACAACACCGCGCTTGTCGCCATGACAATCAACCCGCTCGTTCCGTCCGACAAAATTGCGAAACAAATACTGGATGAAATGCTTGAAGCGCATAAAGCGCATCTTCCGCAGTTTTTTAGATCTGTAGAAGCATAGGAATAAAATTGAGGTTCCGGTGTGTCAGCCGGAACCTTTTAATAGATATAGGCGCCGCCGTTTCCGAATGGCCCGGCGAAACAGCGGCCGTCCCATTCATGCTTACATATTTGCGCTTGCTTCTTTTTCTTTGACCAGATCTGACTGCCGGGCTTTGGCAAGCTGAGTGAAGATGAGGATGCCGATGCCCGCAATGATTTCGATGAAGCCGCCGATTGCGATCACGCTTCCCGCGCCAAGCGTTTTTGCGGCATATCCGCAGGCAATTGCCCCTAAAGGAAGCGATAGATTTGTGATCATATGGATGACTGCGAACACTTGAGGCTGGTCATCCCCTTCGACAGATGTCTGGATAATCGTGAATTCGGGGACATTGATCGAGCTGATGGCTGCTCCGAATGCAAAGGCGGCGAGAAATACGAGCGGCAGGAAAGTATTCAGTCCTGCGATAAAATAAGCCGCACCTTCAAGAATGCCTGCCGTGATGAAAAGGAGTCCGTACCTGTTGATTTTTACTTTTGCAAGGATAAAACCCAGTAAAAATGCTCCTCCTGCCGTCGTAGCCTTCAGCAGCGAGTGGATGAACGGCGTTCCGTTTAAATCCTCTGCAACATATACCGCAGAAAGGGCTTCCCATGGTGAAGCCGCCAGGTTCATGAAGATGCAATAAATCGCCAGCGGATATAATATTTTGTGGTTTTTCACTAATGTAAATCCTCTTTTTAATCTCGCAAAATATGTACCTCTTTGAGCAAGAGACTTAGATTGTGATTGATTCCGGGTGATGGTGTATTTGATGCAAAGCACGAATAGGCCCGATATGATATAAAAGATAAATGAAAAGACCAAAGTCGTTGCAGGGCCGATAAAAGTCAGCAGCACTCCGCACAATGTAACGGCTCCCAGCCTGATGATTTCTGAAGAAGACTGGAGAATCGCGTTGGCTTTTTGGATGAGATTTTCGTTCACGATCTGCGGAATCAGCGTAATCGACGCCGGGTTATAAGTCGCACCTGTTGCCGAATGGATGATCATGAGCCCTAAAACAAACCACATCGGTGAAAAGCCGTTTAAGTAGCAAATCGGTATTGTAATGACGACGGCTGCTCTTGTTAAATCCGAAAAATACATCCAGAATTTCAGGGCGCTTCTTTTGACTAAAGGCCCTGTAACCGGCGCCAAAAAGGCTTCGGGGAGGAAAGTGACGGCAAGAAGCAGGGAGGTGCCGATTGCACCTTTTCCGTCAAAAATTAAGAACCATAAAATAGAGTTGAAGGCAAAACAGTCAGCCGAGATTTTGATTAGCCTGGAGATGAAAAGGAACGTGTAATTCTTTTCCCAGACGCTCAATTTTGTTTGATCCATTGTTCAGCGTCCTTTCTTGATTTGCATGTTACATGAGAACGGATGATCTCTCCTTTACGGTATGGTTATTGATAATTTTAACATAAAATATATAAAATGGAATCGTTTTGTGCGGGGGATTGACTAGCGGAATGAAAAAGAGGGGGAGCGGTGTGGAAACCGTCGGCACATTTCGCGATAAGGGTGCAAGCCCTCTTTTTTGCAAAAGAGAGCTTAAACCGCTTAGCAGGACTGGCTGACTTTATCAACTTCAACTGTCCAGCCGAATGTGTCTGGCAAAGCGCCTTTTTGAATACCGGTGATCGTTTGGTAGAGCCTTTTGGCGATTTCGCCTGTTTGCCCGCTGTTGATCACAAGGCTTTCGTCTTTCCAGATCAGCTCGCCGACCGGGGAAATGACAGCGGCGGTTCCGGTGCCGAACGCTTCTTCAAGCAGGCCGTCTTTGTGAGCCTGAACCAGTTCATCAACTGAAATTTTTCTTTCGGTTACGGAAAGTCCCCATTGTTTTAATAAATGGATGACGGAATTTCTCGTAATGCCTTCCAAAATGCTTCCGTTCAGAGCCGGAGTGATAATTTCACCGCTGATTTTGAAGAAGATGTTCATGCTGCCTACTTCTTCAATGTATTTCTTTTCAACTCCGTCAAGCCAAAGCACTTGCGAGAAGCCTTTGCTTTCCGCCACTTCCTGAGCCTTCAGGCTCGCCGCGTAGTTTCCGGCCGTTTTCGCATTGCCTGTACCGCCTGCCACAGCACGGACAAATTCGCTTTCAACGGCAATTTTCACAGGGCGGATGCCTTCTTTGTAATAAGATCCGACCGGCGATAAAATGATGAGCATTTTATACATATTGGACGGGGCGACGCCGAGGTACGGTTCCGTTGAAATAATGAACGGACGGATATAAAGGGATGTCCCCTCAGCTTGAGGAATCCACTCTTTGTCGATCTGAACCAGCTGCTTCAGCCCTTCCAGAACGGTGTCAGGATCAACCCGCGGAATGCAGAGGCGGTCGTTGGATTTATTGAGTCTCTCGAAGTTTTTTTCAGGTCTGAACAGAAGAACTCTGCCTTCGCTTGATAAGTAAGCTTTTAACCCTTCAAAAACGGACTGCCCGTAGTGGTAAACCATTGCCGCCGGGTCCATTTCAATCGGCTGATAAGGAACGATTCTCGGATCGTGCCAGCCGTTTTCAGCCGTATAGTCCATGATAAACATGTGGTCGGTAAATGTCCGGCCGAATTCGAGCCGGTCAGCCTCTGGTTTTTGCTTTTTTGCTGTACTGAGTTGTACGCTGATCGTTTGTTTTGTCATATTCATTCTCCCTGCCGTTTCTAGTCTTTTTCCAAAAAATATTTATCTTCTATTTTAAACCTTCTCTTGATAATCGCAATAGATTTCAGAGAAATTTGTAAAATAGAATTTTTGGAAACTTTAAAAATTTAAATCGGACAAAAAAAGGACTCCCCATAGGGGAATCCTTTTTTATGATTGTTTTTTATAAAAGGATTCGATCTCCTGATCGACGTAAACCCAGCCTTTCCAGCCAAGGTGGAGCGTATCTTTCAAGAAGTATGGATCATATTCATGATTCGTTAAATCAGCAACTTGAAAGCCTTCTTGTTCGATTTCTTTTTTAATCTTTTTATAGAAATCTGTCCGGCCTTTTTTAGGGAAGCCGGTATAGTCGTAAAACTTGCCGTGGACCGGAACCGAGATGAACAGCGGTTCTGCGCCGGATTCTTTCAGAACATCCATCATGAGATGGAAATCGTGGAACTCGACTGACTCGGCATAGTTCATCTTTTTATTGTGGCCTTTAAGCTTTTTCAGCTTCGGCTTCAATTTCTTATAAACGCCGTTTGAAATTTTAAACTCATTGTTGCGCGATTCTTTGGCGCCGACCTTTTCGGCCATCTGCTTTAATTCATCCCACGATTTGTTTTTTACATCCTGGGAAATGGTCCGCTTCGGTCCGTTTCCTTCAACCATGGAATAGTAGATATCCTTTTTCTCCAGAATGCTCCGGTAAGCTTTTGCCGGCGGCGTCAGAAGAGACAGCGCCACTTTGTCCTGATCGAGCTCGGCTTTAAAAAGGGCTGAAAGCAGAGCGTCATTTGTAACTGCATGAAATTTAAGCATGCGTTTGATCATTTTTTTCTTCAGCTCGGGATCGACATTTTGATTGAACACAAGATCGTATGCCTGCAAAGCCGAGAAGTTCGGCGCAAAGTGGGCTTCGTCTGAGCCGTCTTTTTGAAACCACTGCGGAGAAATAATGAAAACGATTTTTTTGCCTTTTAAATGATCAGACTGCGCCGCAAAGTTGATTGCATGAATCAAGGACTGTGAACCGCCTTTCCCGACCAGGTAAGGCGTGAACCCTTGATTGTTTACTTTAAAATAGTTAGACGGATGAAAGGCATCTAACCGGGACAATTCCGATGAACCGTAAATCGGCAGATATTTCGGATCTTCAAGCGCTTTGCCTTGAAGATACATACCCTGGAACATCATCGGGTTTATTTCTGTAGCTGAAGTTTCGACGCGATCTTTAGGAACCAGCTTTGCCAGCCATGCATTTGGGATCAAGATCGCGGTGAAAAAAAGTAAAAATGCCAAGATGATTGGCCCGAATAAAAAACGCTTTTTCATTATCTCAACTCATTCAGCTGCTTTATGATTTGATTTGGCGTGTTCCATGCATCCCGGTCAAACTCTGTAATCGGCACTGTGATGTTAAAGTGGCTTTCGAATGCGAGCAGCAATTCCACCGTGCCGAAGGAATCGAGGATTCCCTCTTCGAAAATATCAATATCCGGATTTTCCTTTACGATATCGTCCTGACATACCTCTGCTAAAACTGAAAGTACTTCTTGATTAAAATCCATTATGAAAATCTCCTTTTAGTGTATTAGTTTCCCTGAGAAAATTAAAAATCCAAAACATACGAAGTGGAAGGTCACCACAATTGAGACGGCTGTCGTCCACTTATTGTTCGGCCACCACTTGTGCTTCTTATTCCATTTTTCAAAGAAGTTAAAGCCGACCATGAGCAGCGCGTGATACAGCCCGTAGACGATGTACTGAGGGGCAAGGCCGTGCCAGACGCCCATCAGAAGGAACAGCAGCACATATCCGATATTGGAAACAGCCATCCGGTTTGTGATCCATTTTTTCTTCGTCATCCAAAGGACAAAGCGCATGAACACGTAGTCCCTGAACCAGAAGGAAAGCGACATGTGCCAGCGGTTCCAGAAATCTTTAATATTGCGGCTGATGAACGGCTTATTAAAGTTTTCTGGGGATTTGATTCCCATGATATAGCTGACGCCGACCGCAAAAGCCGTATAGCCGGCAAAATCAAAAAACAGATAAAGGCTGTACGCATACATGTATGCCAATCCATGTGAGATGCTGCCGGAAGTCAAAAACGGCAGTTTCATAATGACATACGTATTAATGCAATAGCCGATAATGAATTTATATAAAAAGCCGAGAAAGATTTTATTGATTCCTTTGTAAAGCAGTTCTTCGTATTGCTCCTTCGTCCATACCGTCTGATCGTCTTTTTCAAAACGGCGGTACCTGTCGATCGGACCTGACGAGATGGTCGGAAAAAAGAGAATAAAGTAAAGCAGTCTGCTGATTGGGAGCTGCTTTTTAATGAGACCGTCGCGGGTTTCAATGATGAGCTGAACCCCTTTAAAAGTTAAATACGAGATTCCGAGAAATGTTGCCCAGTTGTCAACGGCGAAAAACGGCAGCAGCTTTGACAGTGCCAGAGGCAGGATAGAAGCTGCTGCAGCGAGACAAAATACGATGCCGCTGTTCGCTTTGAGACGGTAAGCGATATAGCCTTTGATCAGAACCACCTGCCAAAGCGTAAACAGACACAGCATGATCAGCCCGTGCAGGCTGTTTGAAAAAATAAGCGCCAGAACCAGAACGGAAACCGCCATGTTATATAAGCGGAAGCTTTTTCCGTTCAGTCCGAGAATGATGGTCGGCGCCAGTAAAATTCCTAATATAATGAAGAAAAGAAATGAACCATAGGGCGTCATACGGTTACCTCTTCTTTTAATCTCTTGCGGTCGATTTTACCGTTTGCTGTCATCGGAATCTCTTTTTGATACATGAATTTTCTCGGAATCATATAGGCAGGCAGCTTGCTGCCCAAATCTTTCTTAATCGCGCTGGTTAACTGGTATTCCTTTTCAAAATCGTGTTCGGCAGGCACGATCATGGCGATCAGATACTCGATTTTCTCCTCGCGGTAGAATGGAATAACGACCGCCGACTGCACGTATCGGGACTGATTGATTTGGTATTCGATCTCTTCGAGCTCAATCCGGTAGCCATGCAGTTTGATTTGGAAATCGAGTCTTCCGAGGAAGAACAGCTGGCCGTCTTCTTTGTACCCTGCGTCACCGGTGCGATAAGCAGGGGCGCCGTTGTAAGAGAAAAACGCTTTTTCCGTCAGCGCTTTTTCGCCTAAGTAGCCTTTGCTGACGCTGGCTCCGGTAATAATGATCTCGCCTTTTTCCCCGTCTTGGACGGCTTTTCCGTCTTCATCGATGATCACGATCTCGGTTTCCGGCTTTTCAGAACCGACGGGAAGAGAAGAATACTTGTTTAATACGTCGTCTGTTACTTCGATGGAAGTAACGGCAACGGTCGCTTCGGTCGGGCCGTATGTGTTAAAAACACGAGCCTTTGGAAATCTCTCTTTAAGCTGTCTGGCGACTGACGCCGGAAGCGTTTCTCCGCAGAACATAAACAAGCTCAGCTCAGGAAGCAGCTCTTCAGAATAAGACGGATCCATCAAGCACATTTGTGCGAATGAAGGCGTCGATGTCCAGACGTTGACGTTGGACTGTTTCAGCGCTTCAAACAACAGTTTCGGCCGGTTAATCATATCTTTCGTAACCGTCCATAATGTGCCTCCGGACTGCAGGCAAGGGTAAAGATCCATCACAGATAAATCAAAGGAAAACGGGGCTTGATTTAAGAACACTTGGCCGCTTTCCACCGGAAAGTCATTCGTGATCCAATCTGTGAAGCTCTGAAGATTGTCGGCTGAGATTTGCACGCCTTTTGGATTTCCCGTGCTTCCGGATGTGTAGATAATGTAAAAGGTATCTTCACCATCTACCCAGCGTGCGGGATCTGTCTCCGGCACCCCGTCTCCTTCAAGAACGCCCGGTTCTACAACGGAAATGAGGGCGTCTCCCGTGTCAACCGAAGTGCCTGAGTTATTGAGTAAAAGCTCGGCTTTTGAGCTGTTGATGATTTTCAGAATCCGGTCTGCCGGAATCGATACGTCAACTGGAATGTACGGATGGCCGGCTTTCACGCAAGCCAGGAAAGAAACCGCCATGACCGGTTTCATATGTCCGTAGACAATGATCGGAGAAGCCTCTGTTAAAGCTTCGCTTTGAATCCGTGCGGCAAGGCGCTCAGATTGTGACCAAAGCTCTCCGTATGTCAGCTTTTCTTCTTCATTCACAAAAGCAAGGGTATCGGGTTGTGTTTGCGCGTATTTTTTAATTGTTTCTATCAGTTTCATTGTTTTTTTCTCCATTAAAAGTCATTATAAATATATGAACCTGTATTTGCTGTATGGAATCCGTAAATTAAAAACAGCAGCACGAGAATAAGAAAGTAATAGGAAGTGTTGAGCAGCCACTTCATTGTTGTTTTTTCATACAACATTCTTAGCTTATTTAACATTGATCTTTTCCTTTCCGTTATTGAATTGCCTTAACAACAGTATAAGACGAAAATGTTGTATAAAAGTTTCATTTGTGGGAGAGTTTTATTTCTGAGCGCCGTCAGCTCAGAGCCTATCCTATTATAAATATTTTTTGTTATTGTGGAAATAAATTCTTTTTAAATCACAAAAAAACAGGCTCATATGAAAAGCGGAGCGCCTTTCGATATGAACCTGCAGTTTGTCGGAAGAAGGCTTCGTGCGTGAAGGAATTAATACCTTACAAACGCGGAACCCACAATGATCAGCAAAATAAATAATACAACAATTAAAGCGAAGTTTTTAGAGTATGACATATCATCACCTCCGTAATAAGTGGTAATACAGAATATGAAAGTTTTATGACTTTTGAAAGGGAAATAAATTTAAAAAAGTGGAAAATGATCAACCAGGCCACTTTTTGATCTTACGCTATAAGTCGAAACTTTACTGTGGATTTGCCCGTCTACTAACTGAAAAAACGAAATGATGTCATAAGGAGAAAAATATGATGGATATGGCGATAGATAAGATGATAGGACTGCCTGAAGCCCAGATAGAAGATTTGAGAAACCTGATGGAGGACTGGAAGAACGAACTCCTCGTCTATAAATTTGCCTTGGATCAAATGGATACGAAGTTTTCGATTATCAGCCAGGAATATAATTTAATCCACGGCCATAACCCGATTGAGCATACGAAATCAAGGGTGAAAAGCTTTGAAAGCCTGATCAACAAGCTTGTGCGGAAGGGCTGCGATATTACGACAAAGGCCGCTAAGGAGCACATCAATGATATCGCGGGTCTCAGAATCGTCTGCTCGTTTTTATCCGACATTTACAATATGGTTGAAGTGCTGAAGGAACACGAAGACATCAAGATTTTAAAAATGAAAGACTACATTAAAAATCCGAAGCCGAACGGATACAGAAGTCTCCACCTGATTGTAGAGGTGCCTGTTTACTTGACCAACCGCGTCGAGCACGCCAAGGTGGAGATTCAAATCAGGACAATCGCGATGGATTTCTGGGCGAGCCTCGAACATAAAATCTACTACAAATTGAACAATGAAGTGCCGAACCAGCTCACGGATGAGCTGAAAGAAGCGGCTGACATCGCGAACTATCTGGATGAAAAGATGCTTCATATTCGAACAAAAGCAGATCAATAAAAAGCAGCCGGGCATTTTTTAGCCCGGCTGTTATTTTTTTCTGCCGCTTCACCCGAAGTTGTCAATGTTGATATCAACATCATATGTAATATCGGATTCGGCGAAAAGCTCATCCCATTTCCCTTTCACTTTTTCCCATTCCCGCGGATACTGAATTCTGTACTTTTCCCCGAATTTCAAGACGTCCGCCCGGTATTCGTCCTGCAGTTTGCCGAGCGCGCTCTTCATCCACACTTTGACCTGATCTCCGGCAAGACGCTCGGCTTCTTTCAGCTTTTTGTTTTGGAAGGCATGGCCCGGCGACGCCTTCGAGCTCTTCTTTTGTCAGCATACTGATAAGTTTTTTGAATCTTTCACTATGCCAGCTCCGTCAAATACGTTTTTCAACTAAAAGAAAAGAGGAAGAACGCTCCTTTGTATCAAAGGTTATGACTGTCATGAATCGAAAAAACAAAACAAGAAAATGATAAGAGCATGAGGAGGTCTAAAAATGAAATCGGATATTGAAAAACTTGCGGAATGCGGTTTGCAATACGGAGCGGCAGCGATGATGCACCGGGAGTCGCAACGGCTTGATGCTGCTTTATACGGGGCCGTCGGCAGTGCTTTCGGCCGTGATGCGGGTGCGGGCGGTAAAGCGGACGGAGCTGGCGAAAGGCTGCTTTACGCTAAGTAAATGGCCGGGCTGAAAAAGAACCGCGCCCTGTTTTTAACAGCCGTTGCATCCGGGACGATGCTGAATCCGCTCAACTCTTCAATGATTTCTTTGGCGCTGCACAGTATCCAGCATGAGTTTCACCTTTCATTTGCAACCGTATCGTGGCTGATTTCATCTTTTTATTTGGCCAGTGCGGTCGCACAGCCTGTCACAGGAAAAATCGGCGATTTAATCGGCCGGAAAAAGATGTTTTTGTCAGGGCTTGTTCTCGTTGCAGTATCGGCAATCGGCGCTCCTCTCGCACCGGCTTTTTGCGTCTTATTGATCATGCGTTTGTTTCAATCGATTGGGAGCGGCGCCATTTATCCTTCGGGAGTGGGGCTGATCAGAAGCCACATTCATGAAAAGCGGGCGTCCGCACTCAGTGTGCTGTCCATTTTTTCTTCGGCTATGACCGCTTTTGGACCGACTGTGGGGGGATTTTTAATCGTTCTCGGGGGATGGCCCGCCATTTTCCTCGTGAACTTTCCATTTATTTTGTTCAGCTTTTTGCTGGGGATGTATATGTTTCCGAAAGATGAGAAAAAAGCCGGCTTAAATGTCCGCGCCGTCATCAAGCGGCTTGATCTGACCGGGATTCTTCTGTTTGCGGGCGGAATCGTTCTCCTGCTGGCATTCCTGCTCTCATTGAGCACGGGCGAGCCCCGTTTTGCCGAGGGGATGTTCGGGCTTGTCTTGCTTTTGATGTTTGTTTGGTGGGAGCTGAGAGTGAGCAGCCCGTTTATTGATATCAGACTGTTGATCGCGCGCAGGACGCTAACTTCGGTCTATGCTCAATTTATTATGCTGAACATCTTTAACTACTGTTTGTTTTTTGGACTTCCGAGTTATTTTCAGGATGAAATGCACCTTTCCGTTCAAACGAGCGGTCTTTTGATGCTGTTCATGTCCGGGACGAGCGTATTGATTTCGCCTTTTGTCGGGACATGGATTGACCGTTCAGGTGAAACCCAGCCCGTTTTAATTGGTTCTTGCTTAATGGCGGCCGGCGCTATCCTGCTCACATTGTTTTTTGTCGATGCACCGATGTTGTGGAAAGGCATCATCCTCTCTTTGCTGGGGGTCAGCTACGGCCTTGGCAATGTCGCCCTGCAGGCTGCCATGTTTACGGCAAGTCCGCCGGACATCGTCGGGACCACTTCGGGGCTTTTCCAAACATGCCGCTATCTTGGCTCGATCTTTTCGTCTGTCATTCTGGGTCTGTTGTTTGGAGAAGAAATAACCGCGGGTCATTTTCAGGATCTGGGGGTGGTCATGATTGTGGTTGCCATCGGCAGCGTTTTGATGAGCTTCAGGTTTATTAAGCTGATGAAGGGTTGAAAAATGGAGCGCGAGATGCGGCTCCATTTTTGCTTCTCATAGATCCGAATGCTTGATTTGAAGATTGCACTTTGGCAATGGCAAAAGCGAAGAGGGAAAACCGAAAACTGGTATTAATTGCTTATTGAATGTTCTTAACGCTTCTTCTTTTTGATCACAGCTGTAATGATCATATAGACTATAAAGATAGTGAATAGCTGAATAAGGAAGGGAAACACAATCCATCATCTCCTAATAAATTTAAATATAAAAAACGTTGACTGTTGCAATAATAAGAGCGCTAAGGATTGTGATAACTGTCTGCGCACTCAATGCTGGCGAGATAAGAAAAAATTATAAAACATGGCTTTTTGTTTTATTAGTTTATTGCGCTCATCATTTTACTTAAATTGAGGGTATAAATATCCCGATGTGAAAAACATGATAAATAAAGAAAAAGGAATTGAATTCATTTCAAATCGAGTTTTCCATTAGCCAATGTGCTAAAAACAGACAGAGACTTAAAGTCAACAAGGAAAAGAGTGACCTAAATGCGAACTCATGATTCAACTTCCTAAACATCTTCGCTTCTACTGTAGTATCGAAAAGGCCGTTGATAGGAAAAGGCTATGCTTACATCCATCTTTAGGCTGGACGTCAGCAGCACAAACTGGACATGTTCGGAGAAATACCGGTTTTTTCCTGAATCGTTGAATTATTTTTTTAGGTATGCACGGGGAAGGTGATGACACGGAAGCGTGGGGAGGATAGGCGCTTTTGGTCTATGAAAAGAAGGAGGAGCAGATCAATTCGATCTGCTCCTTTTTAATATTACTGGGCAACTGAGGTGTAAGACGGTTTTCTGTTTTCTTTCTTGGTCAAGTTATACACGGCTGTTCCCGCGATTTGACCGGCTGTTTTCAGCCTGTCTTTGCTGATGTGTTCAATCGTGTCGTAAGGGGTGTGGTACCAAGGCTCCAATGCACCTGTTCCCGGCTCTCTCCAAATGAAGTTGGCCGAGTCGATGCCTGCTTCATGGAATGGGACATGGTCGGATGATCCGCCTTGATTTAAAAATAATACGTCTTTCCCAAGGCTTAAAGAAGCGGCTTTACTTAGCTGCCAGACGAGGTTTGCCGAACCGTCGGGCGTATTGATGTACAGCTGTGAAGCATTTTCCCAGCTTGTCGCCACCATATCTAAGTTAAAGTTGGCAACGCTCCGTTTGATTTCCTGACCTGACAAGGTGCTGACATAATGGCGCGATCCGAGGAGACCGATTTCTTCGGCGCCGAATGTAATAAAACGAATTTCTTTGTCGGCTGGAACCGTCTTCATGATCCGGGCCAGTTCAAGGACGACTGAAGTGCCGGAGGCATTGTCATTGGCTCCGGGAGCATAAGGGACGCTGTCATAATGCGAAGTCACATACACGATGTCCGGATTTTTGACACCTTTTGCTTTGCGGACGCCGATTACGTTTTGCGATGTTTGATTTTTATGAGCCCTCAGCTTCAAGATCGCTTCTTGTTCAGAAAGCAGCTTTTCTCCGTCTTCCTTTTTGACGCCGACTACCGGAACATCGACTTTATTACCGCCGAGATTCGGAGTCAGAGGGACGAGACCGTCGATGTTATTATAAATGATCACTCCGCTTGCGCCTGCGTCAGCAGCGTTTTTCGCTTTTTCATAGAATGTCAGCTCACCTCTTAAAATGACGGCAATTTTGCCTCTCGCTTCCTCGGTGAAGTCGCCGGGCAGGCCGAGGCCGGCATCATAGAGAGGAGCGGCCAAGCCTTCTGCTGCAGTCGGTGCGGAACCGGCGGCAGGCCGCGTTGGCACGTTATTTCCCTGAACGGTAAGCGTTCCTTCCAGCCGGTCAGGTATGCTGAAGGTTTGTGTGGTCACTTTCAAATGTGATTTTTTCATCTGTGAGGCGATGAAAGCGGCGCTCTTTTTTTCTTCCGCCGTGCCTGTCACACGCGGTCCGATCGTTTCGCTTAAATGGTAAATCGTTTGATAGGCGCGGTTTTCGTTGAATTTTTTGCTGAATTTTTCGATATCTTTTACGATGGCTGTTTCCTGAGGCGCCGCTTGAACAGCATTCCCCGTTCCAGCGGTGAACACGCCGCCTGCTATTACGGATAGCGCCAATCCGATTATCATCATTTTTCTCTTCATACATAAACCTCCTTGATGGTCTTGTTTTCCTGAGAAGAGATATTCGCAGCAGAGCGGGTGAATCCTGCATGCATCTGATAAATGATTCGATAGACCAGTAATTTGAAGTTTGATAAAAAAGTTTTTTTGTTTAATAGGATGTTGACGTGAGCCTTCTTTCTGTTTAGAATACGTCCGACTTATCAGGATCCTGATTTTGAATCACATATGTGAATGTTGGAGGGTGTCATGTCAGTAAAATCCGCGGTACGTGTTGTACGTATATTTGAATTGCTGTCAAATCATCCGGATGGATTAACCGTAAAGGAGATCAGCAAAGAATTGTCGCTGCCGCAGAGCAGTACATTCAATTTGGCCGCTACACTTTTGGATGAAGGCTACCTTCAGCAGGATGCTATCAAGCGTTACAGGCTGGGGGCAAAACTGATTCAAGTTGGAACCGCTGCCATGGAGTCGATCGACATTTCGTCGCAGGGTGTTCCATTTTTAAAACAGCTGATGGACGGGGTTCAGGAGACGGTGTTTATGGCCGTTCTATCCGATGATCAGCTCGTCTACATCGCAAAAATCGATAACAACAGGTCAATCAGAACAACCGCACAGCCCGGTTCGCGCAAACCGCTTTATTGCACCGGGCTTGGCAAGGCATTTTTGGCATTCATGCCGGAGGATAAAAGGGAAGGGCTGCTCGACCGCATGGAATTCATCCGCTTTACCGGGCATACCATCACCGCCAGAGATGAGCTGGAAAAGCAGCTGCAGACTTTTTGGAACAGGGATATGCCGTTGACAATGAAGAAAATGAAGAAGGTTTGTTTTGTCTGGCAGCGCCTGTCTATGGTCCGGATGGCGTGATGAAGGCGGCGATCAGTACCGCCGGGCCAAAGGAGCGCATGCTCGCAAGAAAGGCCGTTATCGTTGAGCAGCTGCTTCACACAGCCGGAAAAATTACAGAAAGCATTGGCGGATATAAAAAGCCGCTTGAGCAAAGGAGAGAGTTCTGATGGATGTTATTAGCATAGGAGAGACAATGGCGCTGTTCACTCCGAATGAAGACGGCCCTCTCAGATACGCAAGAAACTATCAGGTGAGAATAGCGGGCGCAGAAACCAACACGCTGATCGGGCTTTCGAAGCTCGGTAAAAAAGCCGGCTGGATTACCCGGCTTGGAAAAGACGAGTTCGGGGCGATGATTCTTTCTTCTGTCAGAGGAGAAGGAGTCGATGTCAGCCAGGTGAAGCTCGATGACGCGTCGCCGACCGGTTTGTTTTTTAAAGAAAGGAAAAGCGCGGCCAAAGTCAATGTCTTCTATTACAGGAAGCTTTCAGCGGCGAGTTTTTTGAAGAAAAGCGATATTGCTGAGCCATACATTGAGAAAGCGGGGTTTTTATACATTACGGGAATTACCCCGGCTTTAAGTGAAAGCGCTTCAGATGCGGTGTTTTATGCTGTGGAGCTCGCCAAAAAGCACAATAAATGCGTTGTATTTGATCCGAATTTTCGAAAAAAGCTCTGGGATGGAGAGCGGGCGCGGCAGACGATGTTTGATCTGATCAAACAGTCTGATATCGTGCTTCCTGGCTTGAGCGAAGGGCGTTTTTTGTTCGGCACTGCTAATGAGAAAAAAATAGCGGAAGCCATCCGCGGGCTCGGGGCTGAAACTGCCATCGTCAAGCTTGGTGCAACAGGCGCCTATTATTCCGGTCGGAATGAAAGCGGCTATGCGGAAGGCTATCAGATTCAGACTGCAGCGGACCCCGTGGGTGCCGGAGACGGCTTTGCAGCCGGCGTTTTATCGGGTTTGATTGATCAAATTCCGCTTTCAGAAGCTGTCAAACGCGGCTGTGCCGTCGGCGCTATGGTAGCTGCGGTAAACGGTGATATTGAAGGGCTGCCTGACCGCGATTCACTGTTTGCGTTTATGGAACAATCTGATGAAGAAGATGTCAGCCGATAAAAAAACCGTAAAGAAAGGGTGGCAGAAATGCATGTATTGTCACAAATCAAAGAACAAAAAGTGATTGCGATCATCCGCGGATATAATCCGGAGGAGGCAGTGAGCATTGCCGGCGCCTTAAAAGCGGGCGGCATCAGGCTTGTGGAAATTACGCTCAATTCCCCTCAAGCGATCAAAGCGATTGAAGCGGTTTCAGCACATGTTGGAGACGAAATGCTTGTCGGAGCGGGGACCGTTCTTGATCCCGAATCTGCGAGAGCGGCGCTTTTAGCCGGCGCGCGGTTTATCCTGGCGCCAACTGTTCATGAAAAGACGATCAAGCTGACAAAGCGATATGGAGCGGTCAGCATTCCGGGCGCCTTTACCCCGACGGAAATATTGACGGCGTATGAAATCGGGGGAGACATCATCAAAGTATTCCCCGGAACGATGGGGCCTGGCTATATCAAAGATATCCACGGACCGCTTCCGCATATTCCACTGCTTCCGACGGGAGGAGTCGGATTGGAAAACCTTCACGAGTTTTTACAGGCCGGTGCGGTCGGTGCTGGAATCGGCGGTTCACTTGTCAGGGCTCATCAAGATGTGAATGACGCGTTTTTAGAAAAGCTGTCCAAAAAAGCAAAGCAATTTGTTGAAGCAGCAAAACAAAAAAGGGGAGATCAGAGATGAAAATAACGGGATTCGAGTGTTTCCAAATTCCGCCGCGCTGGCTTTTTTAAAAATCGAAACGGATGAAGGCATTACAGGATGGGGAGAGCCGGTAATTGAGGGGAAGGCGGCGACAGTTAAGGCGGCTGTCGGCGAGTTAATGGAATATTTAATCGGCAAAGACCCGATGAACATTGAAGACCACTGGAATGTCATGTACAGAGGCGGGTTTTATCGGGGCGGACCCATTCTAATGAGCGCGATTGCAGGCATCGATCAAGCGCTTTGGGACATTAAGGGCAAGTTTTACAATGCTCCCGTGCATCAGCTGCTCGGAGGGAAGAGCAGGGAATCGATCAAGGTCTATTCATGGATTGGCGGAGACAGGCCTCAAGACGTCGGCCTCGCTGCCAAGCAGGTGGTTGACCAAGGCTTTACAGCCGTCAAAATGAACGGCACGGAAGAGCTGCAATACATCGATTCACATGAAAAAATCGATCAGGTTATTGAAAGAATATCAGCCGTCAGAGAAGCTGTCGGCCCGTACATTGGAATCGGCATTGACTTTCACGGCAGGGTGCACAAGCCGATGGCGAAGATTTTGGCAAAAGAGCTTGAGCCGTTTCGTCCGATGTTTATAGAAGAGCCTGTTCTGCCGGAAAACAACGAGGCGCTCCGCGATATCGCCAGCCTCGTCTCAATTCCGATTGCGACCGGAGAACGAATGTTTTCAAAGTGGCAGTTTAAAAATCTGCTGACTGACGGCTATGTCGATATTATTCAGCCTGACTTGTCACACGCCGGCGGAATTACCGAGTGTAAAAAGATTCTGTCGATGGCGGAAGCATTTGATGTCGCCGCCGCCCCTCACTGTCCGCTGGGCCCGATCGCTCTGGCGGCATGCCTTCAGGTTGATGCAACGTGCCACAATGCATTTATTCAGGAACAAAGCTTAGGAATCCACTACAACAAAGGCACGGATTTGCTTGATTATATAGTGGATCAAAAGGTGTTTTTCTATGAAGACGGCTATGTCCGGATTCCGGATGGACCCGGCCTTGGGGTGGACATCAATGAAGATCACGTCCGGAAAATGGCTGATATCGGGCACAACTGGCGCAATCCGGTATGGCGGCACAAGGACGGAAGCATAGCTGAATGGTAAAAATGATACCGTTTTCAAAAGGTGTCCGTCATTACAATCAAATAAAAGGAGAGGGCCTGTCATGAAACAAACAACTTTAAAAGAGAAGCCGACAAAGGTTAGAGTGCGGGTACTGCTGTTTATTTTTGTATGTGTCGTGATCAATTATATGGATCGAAGCAATATCTCCGTCGCGGCTTCTGCAATCGGAGACGATTTAAACTTGTCTGCCGTTCAATTGGGCTTGATTTTTTCAGCTTTCGGCTGGGCATACTGCGCCCTGCAAATACCGGGAGGCGGGCTTGTCGACCGGTTTGGCCCGAGGCTTGTCTACGGTTTTACCTTGGTTACATGGTCGCTCGCAACATTGCTTCAGGGGTTTGTCCGCGGCTTCGGTTCTCTATTCGGGTTGCGTCTTGCGACGGGGGCGTTTGAAGCGCCGGCTTTTCCGACCAATAACCGGGTGGTGACTTCTTGGTTCCCTGAACAGGAAAGGGCTTCAGCCATTGCGTTTTATACGTCGGGGCAATTTGCCGGCCTTGCGTTTTTGACGCCGGCGCTCAGCAGCATCCAGCATGTCGTCGGCTGGCGCGGCCTGTTCATCGTAACGGGGGTAATCGGCATCATCTGGGGCCTGATCTGGTATATTTTTTATCGTGATCCCGACCGTCATCCAAAGGTAAACAAGGCTGAACTTGAGCATATAGAAAAAGGCGGGGGTATCGTCCGCCGCGGCCGGACTTCCGAAAAGGAAAAAACGGCATTTAATTGGAAGCATTTCAAACAAGTGACCGCTCATCGCAAGCTGTGGGGTATATATATTGGACAGTTCGCTGTTAATTCGACTTTATGGTTTTTTCTGACATGGTTTCCGACATACCTTGTAAAATATAGAGGCCTTGATTTTCTCCAATCCGGTTTTCTCGCCTCGCTTCCGTTTCTTGCGGCATTCATCGGTGTTCTGTTGTCCGGCTTCCTGTCCGACTATCTGATCAAAAGAGGCGTATCGGCCGGGGTTGCCCGCAAAACACCGATTATTACCGGATTGATCCTGTCTATTTCCATTATCGGTGCCAATTATGTCGATCAGACATCACTGATCATTTTATTTATGACGCTCGCCTTTTTTGGAAACGGTCTGGCCTCCATTACATGGGTGCTTGTATCGTCTTTAGCGCCTAAGCATTTGATCGGACTGACCGGCGGAGTATTTAATTTTGTCGGCAGCCTCGCTTCCGTTATCGTTCCGATAGTCATCGGCTTTCTCGCTAACGGCGGAAGCTTTGCGCCCGCACTCGTTTTTATCGGCACCCTTGCCCTTCTGGGAGCCCTTTCCTACATCTTTCTTGTCGGAAAGGTTGAACGGATTCAGATGCATGATGAGGAAAAGAAAAACGATTCTATATTCATGTGAATGTTCTCGGCGGCCGGATGCCCGGCGGCCTTTTTTGTTTGAAAGGAATAACCGCCGTGATTTGCCGCAAAATAACTCTAAAATATTTTGACGGACAGGTGTTCACGATGAAGACATATTTTCAAAAAGATTATCAGCTCGGCTCGTTTCAACTGTTTTCAACATCTCATATTCTGACTTTGCTGGTGCTTGCAGCGCTTGGTGTTTGTTTGTTCGTCTTTCGCAAGACGCTGCAAAAACCGCGGTGGAACCGGATGCTACGCTATGTCTTTGTGGCGGTTTTAGTCATTTCAGAAATCAGCTACCACTCCTGGTTCATCTATGTGAATTCCTGGACACCGCGCTATTGTTTGCCGCTTCACCTCAGCGACCTTTCGGTTTACCTTGTCATCATTCTGTTATTGACGAAAAACCTCAACTTGTTTAAATTTCTTTATTTTGCCGGTTTGGGAAGCGCTTTGCAAGCGATTCTGACGCCTGACTTGGGAAGGTACGGCTTTCCTCATTTCCGCTTTTTTGAATTTTTCATTTCCCACGGAATCGTCGTACTGGCCTGTCTTCTGATGATTGCGGCCGAAAAGTATAAGCCGACCGTGCGCTCTCTCTGGGTCATATTTCTTCTCGTCAATATTTATGGGGCATTCATCTTTTTAATCAACCGTTTGCTGAAGTCGAACTATATGTACATGATGAAAAAGCCGGGCGGCGGAGCTTCGCTGTTAGACGTGCTCGGGCCGTGGCCATGGTATCTTTTATCAGCGGAAGCGGTCACGATCGTCTTCTTCTATCTTCTCTATCTGCCGTTTTGGATCGCCGGGAAGGTGAAAGACAAAAAGGATCTTGCATGATCCTTTTTTTTCGGCCTATCGACAGTGTTTATCTTTTGAAAAAAGGGAATAGAACAAAAAAAGAAAAGGAGATGGAAGACATATGAAAAGCGACCGAACCATGCATATTATTTCTTGTACAGACAATAACTACGCACAGCATTTAAGCGTGATGTTCGCATCATTGCTGACGAATATGGATCAGACGCGCGATGTGAAACTGTATGTCATCGACGGAGGGATTGAACCGGAAAATAAAAAGCGTCTGGAAGAGACGACCCTTCAATTCGGAGCCCCCATTACATTTCTTAATGTAGAAAAAAGCCAGTATGACCGGGCGGTCGAAAGCAGCCATATTACAAAAGCGGCATACTATCGGATTTCCATCCCGGATCTGATTGATGACGAATCCGTCAAACGAATGATTTATGTCGATTGCGACGCCTTAGTGTTAGAGGATATATCGAAGTTGTGGGACAAGGACATTTCACCGTATTACGCAGCGGCGGTTGAAGATGCAGGCCAGCATGAACGGCTGAAAAAGATGAACATCAGCGACGAAGCAAAATATTTTAACTCAGGTATCATGATCATCGATATGGAAGCCTGGAGAAAAAACGACATTTCGAAAAAAGTCATCGACTTTATCAATAACAACGATGAAGACATGTTTGTGTTTCATGACCAAGACGCGCTGAATGCGATTCTTTATGATCAGTGGCTCGAACTTCATCCAAGATGGAACGCCCAAACACACATTATTTTAAAAGAAAAAACACCGGCTTCCCTCATCGATCAAAAGCGCTATATGGAAACAAGGGCAAATCCGGCAATCGTTCATTTCTGCGGCGGAAACAAGCCTTGGAATTCACAAACCTCACACCCGTACGCCCGTCAATATTTTAAGTACTTGCAGTCCACAGCCTTTAACCAGCCGGCCAAATTGTCTAAAAACCATGTCAGCTAACATGCCAATCTCATTTTAAATCGCAGGATGAATCGATATAATTTACAACAAACCCTGACGTATCCCCATATTCGCTTGTTTCCTTTCATCGGAAACAAGCATTTTTCTTGGCGTGCAAACATTTTTGACGAATGGAGGAGTGCTTTTGGTTAAAGTGCTGTTGACGCTTAACGGACTGTTTTACCGCGCAGCGCCGCTGTTGAAGGAAAAGGTCGAACGGCTCGGTGCCGAATTTGCGTTTTTGGATTCAAATCGGTTGACGAGACAGGATTTACTGACTCATATCAAGGATGTCCATATTTATATCGCCGGCGTTGAAAAAGCGGATCGGGAGCTGATCGACGCTGCCCCGGAACTCCGATATATCATGAAATTCGGCGCGGGAATCGACAATATTGATGTAGAATATGCAAACGAAAAAGGAATCCTCGTCACGAATGCTCCCGGCCAAAACGCCTCGGCAGTCGCCGACTTGGCATTCGGCCTTCTGCTGTCTGGCGCCCGTTCGATCCCGCAGTCAAACGCCGCAGTCAAAGCTGGTTTATGGCAATCGGCGATGGGCTATGAGCTCGATGGAAAAACGCTGGGGCTTGTCGGTTTTGGGGAAATCGGCAAAAAGGTTGCAAGGCGGGCCTCCGGGTTTCATATGAACGTTTTGGCGTACGGCATATATAAAGACTACAATGCAGCCAAACGGCTGAATGTACGGTTCGCAAAGCTTGACGATCTCCTGGCGAAATCGGACTTTGTCTGCATCAGCACGTCATTAAGACCTGCCACCTATCATTTGATCAATCAAGAAAAGCTGGCAAAAATGAAGAAAACCGCGTACCTGATCAACATTGCCCGCGGAGAAGTAGTAGACGAAAGCGCGCTCATTCAAGCGCTTGAACAAAAACAGATCAGAGGCGCAGCATTGGACGTCTTTGAAACCGAACCGCCGGCCGCCCGGATCACCAGCCTCGGCAATGCCATATGCACGGCGCATATCGGCGGCGCTACGTATGAGAGCATCAGGCGCATCGAAGAAGTGACATATCAAAATATCAAAAGGTTTATCGAAAAACAGCCGCCGGCTTTCCGCGTTCCATCAAGACCGGAAACGCGATAAGCCGCGTCCGGTTATGTTCTTTGAAAAAACTCGACCATTTCTCCTTCCGGCCCAAAAAGAAAAAAATAGCGGAAGCCGTTCGGCAATACGGTGATCTCGTCTTCCATCAGCTTGATGCCGGCGCCTTTAACGCGGGCGAATTCAGCCTCGATATCATCGGTTGAGACGGCAAAATGATGTACTTTTCCTTCCTGAGGAAGGCTGTCGTTATATCCCTCGATCAATTCAAGCTCTGTCTCGTCTCTGTTCTCAAAACCTAAAAAAGCGAGCTTCATGACGCCGTTTGTATGGGTCATTCTGCCTTTCAGCGTCATTCCGATCACATCCTGGTAGAATGCGATCGAAGCATCAATGTCTTTCACCATCAGCCCTACGTGGTCGATTAGCGACATTTCGCCATTCCTCCTTTTGTTTCTCCATCATTTTAGAAAGATCGGAATCATCTGTCAATTATATCGATTACATGATGAATAAGAATATTGATAAGGCGTTATGGTAGGATAGAGAAGACTTTAAAATAAGGACTGAAATCAAATGCATACATTAAAAATAAAACATCCATTCGCTGTAAAAATGAAAAAGGGCTATCCCTTAATTGAAAAAGAAGCTGTTTCTTCACAAGAAAACGGCATAAAAGAAGGTTCGCTGATCAGGATTGCCGATGAAAACGGCAGGTTTTTGGGAAAGGGCTATTATGGCGAGCAAAACAAAGGGATCGGCTGGATACTGACACGAAACAAAGAGGAATCGATTGATCAGACATTCTTTTTAAGCAGGCTGGCGAACGCCTTTCAGGCCAGAAAATCGCTTTTTCAAGACCCGGATACGACCGCTTTTCGTTTGTTTAACGGGGAAGGCGACGGAATCGGCGGCTTTACGATTGATTATTATGACGGCTACTATTTGTTCCAATGGTACAGCAAAGGGATTTATACGTTTAAGGAGACGATTATGGAAGCCCTCGATGAATTGACGGACTATAAAGCCGTATATGAGAAAAAACGGTTTAATACGGCCGGGCAGTATGTAGAAGATGACGATTTTGTCAGAGGAGAGAGAGGGGAATTTCCGATCATTGTGAAAGAGAACGGCATTCATTTTTCCGTTTACCTCAATGACGGAGCGATGACAGGCGTTTTTCTCGATCAGCGCCATGTCCGCAAGGCGGTTAGGGACCGGTATGCGGAAGGAAAAACCGTGCTTAACACCTTCTCATATACAGGTGCATTTTCTGTGGCGGCGGCACTTGGCGGTGCTGAAAAAACGACGAGCGTTGACGTTGCAAACCGTAGTTTAAGCAGGACGATCGAACAATTCAGCGTGAACGGGCTGGATTATGAAGCTCATGATATTAAAGTTATGGACGTTTTTAAATATTTTCAATACGCGGCCAAAAAAGAACTCGCCTTTGACCTCGTCATCCTTGATCCGCCTTCATTTGCGAGAACGAAAAAGCATACTTTCAGCGCGGCAAAGGATTATAAAAATCTGTTGAAAGACGCGATTCGGATCACTGAAGATCAAGGTGTGATCGTCGCTTCGACGAACAGCAGCGCTTTTGGGATGAAAAAATTCAAAGGCTTTATCGAGGCGGCATGCAAAGAAACGGGGACGCGCTTTACAGTGCTTGAGGAGCATTCGCTTCCCGAAGATTTTAATACAGTGAAAAGCTATCCTGAAGGCGATTATTTAAAAGTTGTCTTTTTGCGGATCCGCCGCCGTTAATGTAAGGACGGGGAAAAATTTTGCGATAAAAACAATACCTGTCGATCAATTATTCATGTATATTGATATTACGCAAATCACTCAGGCAGGGGGAAGTTATGGATTACGGAATTTTAATATCGATAGGTATTTATATGGCAGGAATGCTTTTTATTGGATATTTTGCATATCGAAGAACTTCAAATTTGACCGACTACATGCTTGGCGGAAGAAATCTGGGCCCCGCCGTCACCGCGTTAAGCGCAGGTGCTTCCGATATGAGCGGCTGGCTATTAATGGGGCTGCCGGGTGCGATGTTTCTGAACGGATTGAGCAGCGGCTGGATCGTTGTCGGTCTGACAATCGGCGCTTATTTGAATTGGGTGTATGTTGCGCCGAGGCTGAGAACGTATACGGAAACGGCCGGCAACAGTATTACCATACCGGATTATTTCGAAAACCGTTTTAAAGACGGTTCAAGGCTGTTACGGGTGACGTCGGCTTTTGTTATTTTAGTGTTTTTCACTTTTTATACATCATCCGGAATGGTGGCGGGCGGAGAGCTGTTCAGAACCGCATTCCACCTTGATTATCGGATCGGCATCTGGCTGACGGCCGGGGTTGTCATTCTTTATACGCTTTTCGGGGGATTTCTGGCTGTCAGCTGGACCGATTTTGTTCAAGGGACGATCATGTTTATCGCGCTCATCTTAATGCCGATCGTTGTTTTTGTCCAGTTGGGGGGAATTGCGCCGGCGTTTTCGGAAGTGAGCGCGGTCAACCCGGACCTCCTCCGCCCGTTTCAAGGAACAACCGCAATCGGTATCATCTCTTTACTGGCATGGGGGCTCGGCTATTTTGGACAGCCTCATATTATTGTCAGGTTTATGGCGATTTCAAGCGTGAAAGAGTTGAAGAGTGCCAGAAGAATCGGCATGGGCTGGATGATCTTTTCGATTTGCGGAGCGATGCTGACAGGGCTCGTCGGCATTGCCTATTTCAGCGCGAATCATCTTTCGTTAAAGAATGCCGAGACGATATTCATTAAGCTGGCCGACCTTTTGTTCCCATCGATGATTACGGGGTTTTTGCTGGCCTCCATTTTAGCAGCTGTCATGAGCACGATTTCTTCACAGCTTCTTGTAACCTCAAGCGCGCTGACAGAGGATTTTTATAAAGCGTTTGTCCGGAAAGGGGCTTCTGACAAAGAACTTGTTCTTGTCGGAAGGCTGTCTGTCCTCGCGATTTCACTGATCGCACTTATGATGGCGCTTCATCCGAATGAAACGATATTGAATCTTGTCGGCTATGCATGGGCAGGCTTCGGGGCGGCATTTGGCCCTGTCGTTCTGCTGAGCCTGTATTGGAAACGAATGACGAAGTGGGGCGCGCTTTCAGGGATGCTGTCCGGGGCGCTGACCGTTATTGTGTGGGAGCAAGTGAAAGCTTTTGACCCGGTTTATGAAATCATTCCCGGATTTATTGTTTGTACAGTCGTGATCATCGCCGTCAGCCTGATGACAAAGAAGCCGTCCGTAGAGATTGAAAAGGAATTTGAGACGGCGGTTGAACAGCTGAAAGGGTGAAAATATGGTCATGGTCTTTGTCAACGTACTGTTGACGGCCGCTTTTCTCACAGGGGCTTTCGCAGGATTCCTGTGGGCATTTTCCAAAGAAAAAGGCGATGAATTTTTCTCGGAAATGACGGCGGATGGATCGGGGAAATTTCACACTTTTCGGTTTGAATTTTCCCCAAACTGCCGCATGACAAGGCTATCAGGTGTATTTCTTTTATATTATTGCTGATGTGCTGCTTGATGTCTAAATGAAAAAAACCAAATTGGCGGAAAAAACTTCCCCAATTTGGTTTTTTTATTTTTCGGCTATGATACTGCAATAAGGGAAATGAGAAACGGCGCTGCGCAAAGCGTGATGATCGCAGCCAGGATCATCGATACGCTTGAAATCGTTCCGGACACGGAGCTGAGCTCAAATGCTTTTGACGTACCTGCGCCGTGGGCGCTTGTGCCAAGCAGCACGCCCCTTGCGATTTCATTATCAATCCGGAAGTAGCGAATGACCATCGGTCCGATCACTGATCCGGACAGGGCGGTCAATATAACAAAAACAGCGGTCACCGCGGGCATTCCGCCGATCATTTCAGAAACGCTCATTGCAATTGGCGTTGTGACCGATCTGGGAACGAGGCTCTCAATCAGGTCTTCATTCAGCTTGAAAAGTTTTGCGATAAACGCTGTTGACAGGATCGCGATACAGCAGCCTACAGTCACGTTGATAATGATCTCAACCGCGTATTTTTTCAAGACTGGAAAGTATTTGTACAGCGGAATCGCAAAAGCCACGGTTGCCGGCTGGAGCATGTCTGTCAACAAGCGTCCGCCCGCATTGTATGCTTCAAAGGGCACGTTGATGAAAAGCAGCAGGCCGACAAGGATCACCGGCGTGACCAATAAAGGTGACGCATATACCTTTGGATGGCGTGAATAGACCGCTTTTGCGCCCAGGTAAATTAACACTGTTGCGATCAGGCTTAAGCATCCGATGAGCATGTTTTTTTCCTTTCCTTTCTTTTGGCAATCAATTGAGTCAGCATTCCGGTCGACACCATGACGACGAATGTACTGATGAGGACAACGAGTATAATGCTTGTGCCGAATTCAGCCAGAATATCTCCGTAGTTCATAATCCCGACGGCTGAAGGGACAAAGAACAAAAGCAGCTCCGCGAGAAGCCACAAGGCGCCGATTTCAATCCATTCCAGCTTAATGATTTTGAAATGAAGAAGCGCAAAAATGACGATAATCCCGAGAATGCTGCCGGGAATGTTTATATGAAGAACCTCGGCAATCAGATTCATGAAACGCGCGAATAAAAACAAAAGAGCGACCTGACCTAATCCTTTAATGAATGTTTTCATGTCATTATCCCCCTTTCTAAACAAGAGTGTACATGAGTTTTAAGTATAGGTAAAATACATATACAGAATAGATATTATTCATTTTGTCTATAGTTGAAAACGCAAATCAGGTCAAAAGAAACAGTTTCCTGACTAAAATTAGAAATTGTCGTCCGGAATCATTTGGCGATTTTTTATGACCATTAAACTGCCGTATGCCCGTGTCTTTAGACTTGTCCGCGATGAAAGCGGTGTACAAATGATTCAAAAAGACGGGTTATATGTCCCTTGAAATGCGGTGTGAGGAAGACGGCGTCCTGTGTATATATCCCTAAAAACAGTATTTACAGCCTATTCAACATCCGTGATTTTCGACTTAAACTATAAATATTGGAAATGAGAGCAAGTCTAGTCAAAGATGTGAATCTATGAAAAACCACAATCAATGCGAATCATACTGCAATTTCAGAGGTGACAATAATGGACTACTCAGACACGTTGCAAAAAATACACGGTGTCCTCTCCCATAAGGCGGCAGAACTGGAAGAACAAATTGCAAGGCTGGAGCGGGCAAAGCGCGATGTAGAGCGGGAACAAAACCTCGGAATCGAAGAAATCAGGCAGATTTTGCGGCCGAACCTTGATGAGTCGTGGACCGGAAGCAGGGCAGCCGATTTTGACGAAGCACGTGATGAAGCGCACACGGCAATGTACAGAATTTTCACCGATGAGTATGATCGGTATATTCATAAAATTGATTTAAAGATATTTGCTTTAGATTCTGAAAAAGGGGCTGTTCAAGCTGCAAGCTGGTCAGCCGACCGGGCGGACTTTCTGATGGAAAAAGGAGAGGAGGCCGTCGACGCTCTGCACAGCACAATCAACGGTTTAAAAGGATGGTTGAAATGAGCAAAACGATTAAACTTAACCATGCAGCGGTTATGAAGCAGCTGGAACAAGTAAGCAGCACGCTTCAAGCCGTGTCTTTAAAAAGCCCGTCAGCCGGAGCGCTCGGGCGGAACAACCTTGATTTTACGAAAAAGTGGCTTGAACGGGAAGCCGAAATTTGCAATATGGTCAAACAGTATAAAGAGGCTGTTCGTAAAAACATTGAGGACACCCGCTCGAATGTGGACACGCTGAAGGAACAGGATGAGGCGATTGCCCGAAGATAGGCGCTGCCGGCTGTATGCCGGCGGCGTTTTTTTTATGTTGATGTAGAAGGGTGCTCCGCGGGGGTGCAGAAAACAATGAAATTGGTTTAGAATATGAATACAAGCAGGAACTCTGAAAGGGTGTCAAACAAATGGACATACGCCACTTAACCTATTTCTTGGAGGTAGCCCGTCTGAAAAGCTTCACAAAAGCCGCTCAGTCATTATACATATCCCAGCCGACAATTTCCAAAATGATTAAAAATCTTGAAGAAGAGCTCGGGATCGAGCTGTTTTACCGGCGGGGGCGGCAGATCGAGCTGACTGATGCGGGGCAAAGCATGTATGTGCAGGCCCAGGAAATCACCAAGTCGTTTCAAAATTTAACTTCAGAGCTGAACGACTTGATGGACGTTAAAAAAGGGCACGTGCGGATCGGTTTGCCGCCGATGATCGGCTCCGGCTTTTTTCCGAAAGTGATAGGGGATTTCAGAGACAAATATCCGAACGTCACCTTTCAGCTTGTTGAGCACGGATCTGTGAAAGTGCAGGAAGGAGTGGAAGACGGGTCGCTTGATATCGGCGTTGTCGTCCTGCCTGCAAAAGAGGAGATTTTTCACTCCTTTACAATCGTAAAAGAAGACTTGATGCTGATCGTCCACCCGTCTCATCGTTTTGCCGATGCGGATGAGATCGAGCTTCGGCAGTTAAGTGAAGAACCGTTTATCTTTTTCCGGGAAGACTTTGTTCTTCACGAACGGATCATTACGGCTTGCTTGAAGGCGGGATTTCAGCCGAATGTCATTTATGAAACCTCGCAATGGGATTTCATCAGCGAAATGGTTTCCGCTAACCTTGGAATCGGGCTTTTGCCCGAAAGAATCTGCCGGGATCTTGACCCGGAAAGAGTGAGAATCATTCCGCTGGTGAGGCCGGCCATTCCTTGGCATGTCGCCGTCATATGGAGAAAAGACCGCTACCTGTCGTTTGCGGCGAGGGCGTGGATTGATCATACAAAATCGTATATATGGAGCGATAATTCAAAAACAGAAAGGGATGCAGCCGAATGAATCTGGAAGATGCCGCAAGAGGAATTGAGAAAGTCAGAAAGCAAAAACCGCTCGTACACAATATGACAAACAATGTCGTCACCAACTTTACGGCAAACGGTTTGCTGGCTCTCGGCGCATCGCCGGTGATGGCGTATGCGAGGGAAGAGGCCGCCGACATGGCAAAGATCGCCGGAGCCCTTGTGTTGAACATCGGCACGCTTTGCCGTGAATCTGTTGAATCGATGATCATTGCAGGAAAATCCGCCAATGAACACGGAGTGCCGGTTATTTATGACCCAGTCGGTGCCGGGGCGACGCCGTTTCGAACAGAATCGGCTCAGGCGATTATGCGCGAAGTGAAGGTTTCCGCCGTCAGAGGCAATGCCGCGGAAATTGCCAACACGCTTGGAGAGGACTGGCTGATCAAAGGCGTGGATGCAGGTGAAGGGAGCGGCGACAGAACAGAGCTCGCCAAAAAATCCGCGAAATTATGGGATACAGCCGTTATCATAACCGGAGCTGAAGACGTCATAACGGATGGAACAAAAACGTATACCGTGGGCAACGGACATCAACTGCTAACGAAAGTGACGGGGACAGGCTGCCTGTTTACCTCTGTCATCGGTGCGTTTTGCGCAGTTGAAAAAGACGTTTGCCATGCCGCTGTATCTGCAGCCGCTTTTTATGGAACGGCGGCCGAGTTGGCCGCGGAGAAAACGGAAAACCGGGGGCCCGGAAGCTTTCAAATCGAGTTTTTGAATCAGCTTGCCGCTGTTGAAGCGATGGATATAAAAGAACGCGGCAGGATCAGAGAGGTGGAATAAGATGACGCGAGTCTCAAAAGAAACGATGAAAGATCTGTTGTCAGTCTATTTTATTATGGGTTCAAACAATACTGCGGGCGATCCTTTAACTGTCATTGAACAAGCTTTAAAAGGCGGTGCGACCCTTTTTCAATTCCGCGAAAAAGGCGAGGGCGCGTTAAAAGCAGGAGATCAAAAGGCGTTTGCTCGACAGGTGCAGGCTCTTTGCAAACAGTTCAATGTTCCGTTTATCATCAACGATGATGTAGAACTCGCGCTTGCGCTTGACGCCGATGGTGTGCATATCGGACAGGATGATGATAAGGCCGCCGACGTCAGAGCGAGAATCGGGGACAAAATCCTCGGCGTGTCCGCGCATACACTTGAAGAAGTCGTAAAGGCGGAAAAGGATGGGGCGGATTATATCGGTGCAGGACCGGTTTACCCGACTGAAACAAAGCAGGATACAAAAGCTGTGCAGGGCGTCTCGCTCATTCAAGAGCTCCGCAGGCAGGGGATTGGCATGCCTGTGGTCGGAATCGGCGGAATCACGGCCGAAAACTGCGTCCCCGTCATCGAGGCCGGCGCCGACGGCATCAGTGTCATCAGCGCCATCAGCAAGGCTGCCGATCCAAAGGCGGCCGCCGAGGCGTTCGGCAAGAAAGTGCAAGCTGCTAAACAAAGCGCGCATTCCTAAATGGAATATGCGCTTTTCAGCGTGTCGAGAAACCCTCGCATTCGTTGTCAGGCCTGCGCGTCGGTGCTCGTGAATAGGAGAAAGATCGACGGCTAACCGCCCAGGCGTCCTGCCTGAACACCGCCGTCATCACATCCTGTGAAAGTCCGCTCCGATGCTCGGCCTTCCTAGACTGCAAGAGTTTTCAATCACGCTGAAAGGATGATAAAATCCCAAAACAAAAAACCGTTTTGGGATTTTATCAACAATCTGCAAAGCACACATTCCTAAATGGAATATGCGCTTTTTAATATAAAAATTAAAATCTATCGTTCATAAACCGTTCCAGAAAATGCCCGATCACAAGGGAGGACATGCCAAGCGATGAGGCAGTGCGGCCAAGCGAGGAGATTTTCAAATGATAATTAGACAAGGCTTCTGCTGCACTTCTTGAGGAAATCGTTTTTTTAATCGCATCTACGATGATCGGATAGGATTCCACAATGGTATTCCGCAAAATAATCGTATCGGGATTCAACGTCTTCAAGATGTTGAGAAGTCCGATGCCGATATGAAAACCGAATCTTTCAAACGTCTCCATCATACCCGGATCACTGCGGTCTGCAAGTTCTTTAACGGTTTCGTAAAGCGGGACTTCGGAATTCGCTCCATAGTGAGAGAAGACGGCTTTTTCCGAAGCGTAAAGCTCCCAGCAGCCTCTATTCCCGCACCGGCATAATGGGCCGTCAAAGTGAATGGACATGTGCCCGGCTTCTCCGGAAAAACCTTGCACACCTCTAAACAGTTTTCCATTCATTAAAATCCCTAAACCAATCCCGGTATTAATGCTGACAAACACGGCATGCTCCAGCTGTCCGGCTTCTCCGTATTTCTTCTCGCCCACGGCGCCGGCGTTTGCTTCGTTTTCAATTAAAATGGGAACGCCGAACCTTTCTTCCAGTTTTTCTTTTAACGGAATCAAATGGATCGGCTTATTTGGCGTAAACACCACCTGCCGTTCGTTGTCCACCAAGCCGGGTACGCACACGCCGATTCCGGTCAATCCGTATGGGGAAGGCGGTATTTTGTCAACGGCTAGCCCTGTCAATTCGATTAATGCCTCTTCTGTCGCCTGAATGTCTTCTTCATCCAGCGTCCGTTCGAATTGTTCAATCAAATGCCCTTCAAGATCGGTTAACACAACAATCAGATAATTGGTTCCGATATCTACACCGACCGCATAGCCGGCTTTTCGATTGAATTTCAGCATAACGGGCCTCCTGCCGCCGCTTGACTCGCCGGGGCCGGTTTCATAAATGATGTCCTTTTGAAGCAGGGAAGATACCTGGGAGGAAACAGTCGCTTTATTTAACCCCGTTATTTCCGAAAGTTTTGCTCTTGAAATGGGTGCGTTCTCAATAATCTGCTCAAGAATCAGAGCTTTGTTCATTTTTTTTACAAGGGCTTGATCCGCTGTATTCAATGTCAATCACTCCATTGTTTGAAGCTGTGAATTTATTATAGTATAACAAATTTAGAAAACTTAATTTTTTCCTTCATTTCCATTGAAAGCGGTTGATTCATCTTGTAAAATAAATACAAGGAAGTTAGTTTAATGGTTAAACAAACTTGTTTTTCAACGTTTGCTTTGCAAGGAAAAGTGAAGGGGGAGATCGGAATGTTTTTTAAAAATGTCGGAATGATTGAGTATGAAGGAGCCGATTCGGAAAATCCTTACGCATTTAAATATTACAACCCTGATGAATACGTCGGCGGCAAAACGATGAAGGAACATCTTCGCTTCGCTGTTGCGTATTGGCATACCTTTGATGCGGACGGGAAAGACCCTTTCGGCGACGGGACGATGTTCCGGGCCTGGAACCGGATGACACATCCTTTGGATAAAGCAAAAGCCCGGGCGGAAGCGGCTTTTGAATTTTTTGAAAAGCTCGGCGTGCCCTATTTCTGCTTTCATGACGTTGATATCGTTGATGAAGGAGCAACGTTGCGTGAGACCTTTGCGTATTTGGATCAAATGTCGTCTTTTCTTAAAGAAATGATGGAGACTAGCCGTGTTCAGCTGCTTTGGAATACAGCCAATATGTTTACGCATCCGAGGTATGTCCACGGAGCCGCAACTTCTTGCAATGCAGACGTCTATGCCTATGCAGCCGCAAAAGTGAAAAAAGGGCTGGACATCGCCAAGGAGCTTGGAGCGGAAAACTATGTGTTCTGGGGCGGAAGAGAAGGTTATGAAACATTGCTGAATACAGATATGAAGCTTGAACTCGAAAACTTGGCTTCATTTTACAGAATGGCGGTTGAGTATGCGCGCGAAATCGGTTTTGACGGCCAATTTTTGATCGAGCCGAAGCCGAAGGAGCCGACGAAGCACCAATACGATTTTGATGTGGCCACAACGATCGCTTTTTTAGAAACTTACGGTTTAAAAGACCATTTTAAACTCAATCTTGAGGCGAACCATGCGACCTTGGCCGGGCATACATTTGAGCATGAACTAAGGGTGGCTGCCTTGCACGATGTGCTGGGTTCAATCGACGCCAATCAGGGCGATTTGCTCCTGGGCTGGGATACCGATGAGTTCCCGACCGATTTGTATTCTGCGGTTCTGGCGATGTATGAAATTTTAAAAGCAGGCGGGTTTAAAACCGGCGGCATCAACTTCGATGCTAAAGTAAGGCGCCCGTCTTTTGCGGATGAAGACTTATTTCACGCTCATATCGCAGGAATGGATACGTATGCAGTCGGCTTGAAAGTCGCCTCCCGTCTGCTTGAAGACAAAGCGCTCGACCAGGTCATTGAAGAACGTTATGAAAGCTATACGAAAGGCATCGGGCTTGAGATCAAAGAAGGCTGCACCGATCTGAAAAAGCTCGCCGCATACGCTCTTGAACACGACCAAATTGAAAATCAGTCAGGCCGCCAGGAACGACTGAAAGCGACCGTTAACCGTTACTTATTGAACGCTTTGCGCGAAGCGCCGGCAGAAAAGGAGACACGCTAGTGGAGGAATACGTGATTGGGATCGACCTCGGCACCAGCGCGGTTAAAATCATCCTTGTCAATCAGCGGGGAGAGCTGTGCGGGGAGGTCTCCAAACCATTTTCGATCATTCAGCCCCATTCCGGTTATTCTGAACAGGATCCCGCAGAATGGGCGGACAAAACGAAGGAAGCGATTAAGGAATTAGTTATGCATTTCCCGGGAAAAGCATCTCAGATTAAAGGGATCAGCTTCTCCGGACAGATGCATGGATTGGTACTTTTAAACGGCAAAGGAGAGGTTTTGCGAAACGCGATCCTGTGGAACGATACACGGACAACCGAACAATGCCGGCTGATTAACGACAAAATCGGAAAGGAACGCCTGCTCGAGATCGCGAAAAACCCGGCGCTCGAAGGCTTTACCCTTCCGAAGCTTTTATGGGTGAAAGAACATGAAAAAAAGCTGTTTGAAAAGGCGGCCGTTTTTTTGCTGCCGAAAGACTACGTCAGGTACACGATGACAGGGCGTCTACACAGCGAATATTCAGATGCGGCCGGAACACTCCTGCTCGATGTGAAACATCAGACATGGAGCGGAGAATTCTGCAGCAAGCTCGGTATCCCGGAGTCCTTATGTCCAGATCTGATTGAGCCGGGCGCCTGTGTCGGCGGCGTCAGTCCGGAATTCGCGGCCGAAACCGGTCTGGCTCCTGAAGTCAAGGTGTTTGCCGGCGGCGCTGATAATGCATGCGGCGCGGTCGGCGCCGGTATTTTAAGAGAAGGAACCGCCCTTTGCAGCATAGGCACCTCAGGGGTTGTTCTCACATATGAATCAAACCGAGATCAAGAGTTTGCCGGCAATATTCATTTTCTGAACCACGCCGCCCCCAAAGCATTTTATTCAATGGGAGTGACGCTTTCTGCAGGACGGAGCTTCAGCTGGTTTAAAGATGTATTTGCCGGGCAAACGTCATTTGACGAATTAATCAGCGATATTGACCATTCCCGTCCCGGTGCCCGGGGGCTGCTGTTTACCCCTTACTTGTCAGGGGAGAGAACCCCTCATGCCGACGCAAATATTCGCGCCAGCTTCATCGGGATGGACAGCGCACATACACGGGCGGACTTCGTCAGAGCCGTCATTGAAGGCATCACATTCTCCCTTCACGAGAGCATTGAACAATTCCGTGCCGCGGGAAAGGACATCAGCCGCGTGATTTCAATCGGCGGAGGCGCCAAAAGCGACCAATGGCTGCAAATCCAGGCGGATATCTTCAACGCCGACATCATCAGACTGACAAGCGAACAGGGGCCGGCATACGGAGCAGCCATGATCGCGGCCGTCGGGTGCGGCTGGTTTCCATCGCTTGAAGCTTGTGCAGACCGATTCGTTCTCATCAAAGAAACCTTTTCGCCCCGCCGTGAATACAGCAGACAATACAAAGCTCTGTTTCAAATTTACAGGGATGTCTACCGGCATACGAAAACGCTGAACGAGCGGCTGGCGAGCTTTCGGGAATAAAAAAACTTATGGGCCGGCCGGCTCATAAGTTTTTTTCGGGTGTGCATCCAGTTTAAGATTGATCCATGTGAATGCCAGTATGCGCTTTGACCTGAATTTCTGCAAATGCTTCTTGATCAGGGGTTTTTGAAGACAGAATCGTCCCGAGATAAGCGCCTAAAAAGCCGAGCGGAATGGAGATGATTCCCGGGTTGGAAAGCGGGATCAGCGGTTCTCCGACAAAAATGGCGTTGCCGGCCGGGTCCCAGACGCTCGGGCTGATGGAGACGAGAATCAGCGCGCTTAAAAGACCGGTCAGACTGCCGGCCAAAGCGCCGGCCGCATTAAATCTTTTCCAGAAGACGGTGAAGATAATGAGCGGCAGATTGGCGCTTGCCGCCACGGCAAATGCAAGCGAGACAAGAAACGCGACATTCAGCGATTGGGCGAAGACAGCAAGCAGAATCGAAAGGATGGATACGCCGATGGAAGCCCACCTTGCAGCAATCATTTGCTCTTTTTCCGTAGCCGCGCCTTTTCTGATAATCTGGCTGTATATATCATGCGCAAAGGCGGATGCCGCCGACAGAACAAGTCCTGTGACCACCGCCAAAATCGTTGCGAATGCGATGGCTGAGACGAAGGCGAACAGAAAATCTCCGCCGAGCGCCTGAGCAAGCAGCGGTGCAGCCATGTTCCCCGCTTTATCGGCAGCTAAAATGTTTTCAAAACCGACAAACGCGGCAGCACCAAAACCGAGAAAGACCGTCATAATATAAAATATACCGATAATCCATGTAGCCGAGATTACCGACTTCCTTGCCGTTTTGGCATCTTTTACTGTATAAAACCGGATGAGAATGTGAGGCAGGCCGGCTGTTCCGAGGACGAGTGCCAAATTGAGTGAAAGTGTTTCAAGAGGAACTTTATACTTATTGCCGGGGTTCAAAAAATCCGCCCCAAGCGGAGTAGCTGTTTTCATTTGTTCAAACATGTTCGTCAGACTGAAGCCGAATTTTGAAAAAACGATGATTGAAATAATGAGCGTCCCCGCCATCAAGAGAACGGCCTTGATGATCTGGACCCAGCTGGTTGCGATCATTCCACCGAATACGACATAGATGGTCATCAAAACCCCGACAATGCACACGGCCAGCGTATAATCGATGCCGAGCAGAAGCTTGATCAGCGCGCCGGCGCCGACTAACTGTGCAATCATATAAAAGGTGGAGATCGTGATCGTGTTTAATGCGGCGACACCGCGAATTTTCTTTTGTTTAAAACGGGAGGCAATCATGTCCGCCATTGTAAATTTGCCGAGGTTTCGGAGCGGCTCTGCCACAATGTAAAGCACGACTAAATAAGCGACGAGGAAGCCGATGCTGTAGAAAAAGCCGTCAAACCCGTTCAAAGCAATCATCCCGGCAATGCCGAGGAAAGAAGCCGCTGACATGTAATCTCCCGCGATAGCCAGTCCGTTTTGAATGCCGGTAAGCCCTCCTCCCGCCGTGTAAAACTCATTGGCCGTCTTTGTCTGTTTGGCCGCGAAATACGTAATGACAAGCGTGAGAGCAACAATGGCAAGAAACAGAATAAAGGCTGTGGCACTCATGAATCAACGCCTCCAATCTTCTTTTTGAAATCGTTTGCAATTTGATCGAATTGACCGGCTTTTTTTGTATACACAATGCACAGCGTCCATGTCATAACAAACTGAGCGATCGCGAAAACCCATGCCCATGTGATGGCTCCGACTGCCGGCTGATTCAAAAATGTGAAGTATGATGTCATAACCGGCAGCAGGAAATAAAAGAGCAGAAAGAAAATCGTCATCGGTACAATAAAAGCCCGTTTCCGTGATAACAACCGCTGGAACTCCGGAGATGCCGCAGCTTTGCTGTAATCTATTTTGCCTTCTCTCATTTGTTCTTTGCCCCTCCTTGTGTTTGTCTGAAAAGATACAACAAAGGTATGTAACAAGCTCCGGATTTATTCTTCAATTTTCACACAGCGTTTATTTATATAAGATGAAAGACCTGATCATCTCGAATAAATGTTTTTTCCATAAAAGAAACCGTTTGTTCACCTTCTCATTTGTCATGCCTTCCGCCCCGTTTCCGCCTCTGTCAGCTTCCTTCTCAGTTCATTTGCAGACGCAATCGCTTCCCGGTCTGTCATCACGCCGCCGGGCTTGTTCCCTTTGCCGAGCAAATAGCCGTCGAATGTCATGTTCATAAAATCAAATATGTAGTGAAACTGTTGGATAAGCGGCAGCCCTTTCAAGCGGGGATCATCGTCTCCGACAGCTGCGACGTAGACCGTTTTTTTCGCCATTTGCTGTTTAAATGCAGATCTTCCGTGCTCTATCAATGTCTGTGACCAGCGGTCAATAAAATTTTTCATCAGACCTGACATGCCGTACCAATAGATCGGAGTGGCAAAAACCAGGATATCCTTCTCAAGCACCCGGCTGATCAGGTCTCTGTAGTCATCATCAGGGTAAAAAGGGGTTGTATTGCTGTGCCTGTAGTCCGATACCGGCTGAATGTGATAGTTTCGCAGAAATATCTTATCGGCATCAAGTCCGTCCACTAATCGATTCATCAGTTTTTCCGTATTTCCGTTTTCGCGGGAGCTTCCGCAGATTGCTGCTATCCCCATATTCTTCATCCTCCTTTGGAATCGGTTATGAATTCAGTTTAAGATAACAACAATTATCAGTAAAATTGATATTTTAGATATTTACCATCGGGAAAATCGATTATAGAGGCGAACTTAACAGAAAAGAGAGGATGGAAAGGAAGCCTGAGAATGTTATCAGAAGGATCAAGACGAAAAGCTCCGCCCTCCTTCGGGAGAAAGGCAATCGAAACCGATGCAGAAGAATGTGTATGGTACTGCTGGCGTCAGCGTTGGTCAGCAATGCCTCTAAAACGCCTTAATCAATCCGGTCTGGTACCCCTTAAGAGAGTGAAGCTGGAAAAATGAAACGACCTATGTACAGGGCAAAGGTAAGGCTGCTCCTTAAAAAGCGCGTTTCTATGGAGCAGACAGAATCTATACACAGGCAGCAGGCCTGCTGCTCAAATACGTCATTATCAATTAAAACACTCGTTAAAACAGCCGGTTGGATCATCTTGATAGATCAAGATTCAACAGAACCGCCTGTTTTTTTGGATAACTGATGCTTCTAAACGCTTATTGCTTTATCGGTTTTTCAGCATCGCTTTGGATGGGCTGACTGCGAAGAAATTCTTTCACATCTTCAATTTGCAGCCCAAGTTTTTTCGCCTCCTTCATCAAAATCACCCAATCTTTGTCCAACTTGTGTTTCGTTTGAGTATTCATAGCTTCCTCCAATATGATAAGACGTTGTTCACCTCAAAGAAAAAACGGTTTTTCCTTGAGATGCAATAAAAGTTATAAAACAACAGCCATGTGAAAACAATGACAAATTTCATAAAAAATTCACAAAGTCATCATTGATAAACCTACCTATTCCCTAAATAACTGACTAAAAAAACCAAAAAATCTTAGATTCTTACTTATAATAATAAACAATCAATTACTGACTGGATAGTATTCAAATAAAAATGATCATTTTTCCCTATTAAGAATTTCTCAATTGCAACCGAATATCCTTTGAATATTCTAAAAATAAGAAAGGGTTTTTTGAGAGATTATTGTGTAGAAATATTGGAAAATCAATGGTTTCAAGGAATGATTTAGAATAAAGACATGGTGGGTAGGGAAGGTCCTTTCGGCTTAGTTGCTGTATGGGTTAAAGAAGGGTAATACGAAAATACTATTATCGACCAGCATTAAGTGGAAAAAAAGAACATTGGTTTCAAATGCAGTGAAAAAAGTATAGCTTTTGCCTCAAAATCGCTTTAATTCACCAGGGTGAAACCATTGATATGGATAAAAACCCGAACTATTCCTTGTAAGGTATTTAATGGAACGGGGTTCTCTCATTTTGTTTTACCCCAAGTTTTTATTTGAAGAAATGATGAAAATACAAGCTGGAAAATGCTGAAGGTGGTAAAATGAAAAAGCAAATATATCATCTTAGGATTGAAAAAGAAATTCACAGGCGTTTTATAGATTTAAATAGAAGAGTAACGCCGCTGAAAGGAGAGATATCAATTGGCAATATTAGTATGCGGAGGGGCGGGCTATATTGGAAGCCATGCTGTAGCGGAACTGTTAAGCCGCAATGAAGAAGTCGTGATTATTGATAACCTGCAAACTGGACATGAAGAGGCGGCTTTAAAGGGAGCTTCTTTCTATAATGGAGATCTGCGTGATGAAGCATTCCTGAGAAAAGTGTTTCAGGAAAACGAGATTGAGGCTGTCATGCATTTCGCGGCCGATTCATTGGTTGGAGAAAGCGTAACAGATCCTCTCAAATATTATGACAACAATGTTTACGGAGCCGTTTGCCTGTTAAAGGTCATGAAAGAGTTCGATGTGAAGCAAATTGTCTTCTCATCAACGGCTGCAACATACGGAGAACCGGATCGTGTGCCGATTATGGAAACAGATCCGACGGATCCGACAAACCCGTACGGGGAAACGAAGCTTGCCATTGAAAAAATGCTGAAGTGGTCTGAAAAAGCATACGGAATCCGTCATGTCGTCCTTCGCTACTTTAATGTTGCCGGGGCGCATGTAGACGGATTGGTCGGCGAGGATCACCAGCCTGAAACGCACCTGATCCCGATCATCCTTCAAGTCGCGCTTGGCAAACGGGACAAGATTATGATTTTCGGCGACGACTATCCGACTCCGGATGGCACGTGCATCAGAGACTACATCCATGTGATGGACCTGGTCGACGCGCATATCCTCGCTGTCGAAAGGCTTCGAAAGGGCGGAGAAAGCACCGTATACAATCTCGGAAATGGCACGGGCTTCTCGGTCAAAGAAGTCGTTGAAACAGCCCGGAAAGTGACAGGCTGCACGATACCGGCAGAGGTTGCAGAGCGGCGTGCAGGAGACCCGGCACAGCTGATCGCCTCTTCGGAAAAAGCAGTGAAAGAACTGGGATGGCAGCCGAAATACGCCGAGCTGGAAACGATCATTGACAGCGCGTGGAAGTGGTTTAAAGCACATCCGAACGGCTATCAAAGCTAGAATGCGATGACGCTTATTAAATAGGATGAAAAAGAGCTTTCAGTTACAGAAGGAAGCTCTTTTTAAGCGTGTTGTCAACAGGAAAAAGGAATGGGGGAAGATAATGATTCACTATGAAAAAATTTAACAATGTTAAATTAATGATTGACCAAAGTTTTTTATTGTGGTAAACCTAAATTTGACAGATTTTTTGTTCCGGAGGGATTTGTCAGCTCTTGCTATGTGTGTAAAAAGAACTAAAAAATTACCAGTCTATTTCCTTCGTTATTCATAATATCATGAACAAATTTTGACGATTTTGTGACATTCGGGTGAAAAAAAGGTGAACAATCGAAAAAAATAAGGCTAATTGGTGAAGATTTTGATAGCATAGCAAGGTAGAAGAAAAAAGTTTTTCAGAATCCTTTTATCTTAGATATTCTGACCAAATTTTAGACATCATTTAAGGAAGGATGGTGATCCTCTTGTTCAGAGCATTTAAACCACTGATTATGCTGACTCTGCTTTCCTCCGTTTTTTTATTGGGCGGCTGCAGTCAAATCGCGGTATTGGATCCTAAAGGACCAGTTGCTTCGCAGCAAAGAGATCTTATTCTATTATCGATTGGATTTATGCTGTTTATCGTAGCGGTCGTATTTGTCCTTTTCACTGTGATGATTGTGAAATACCGTGAGCGTAAAGACAGAAAGTCTCCTTACAGCCCGGAAGTAGAAGGCAATACATTTTTAGAAATCGTCTGGACAGTGGTTCCGATTTTAATTGTTATTGCGCTGTCAGTGCCGACAGTTCAAACAATTTATTCTCTAGAAGAGGCTCCAAAAGCATCAAAGGACAAGGAACCTTTGGTCGTATATGCAACATCTGTCGATTGGAAATGGGTATTCAGCTACCCAGAACAGGATATCGAAACGGTCAACTATTTGAATATCCCGACAGACAGACCGATCTTGTTTAAAATCTCATCTGCCGACTCTATGGCATCACTGTGGATTCCGCAGCTTGGCGGGCAAAAATATGCCATGTCCGGAATGGAAATGGAGCAATATTTGCAGGCAGACCATGAGGGTACTTATAAAGGCCGAAATGCAAACTTCACAGGTGAAGGTTTTGCAGAACAACAGTTTGATGTCAAAGCGGTATCTGAAAGCAAGTTTAACGACTGGGTGAAGAAAACGCAGAAAGAAGCTCCTAAGCTGACGAAAAGCCAGTACGATGAACTGATGCTTCCTCAGCATGCGGACGAAATGACGTTCTCATCGACACACCTGAAGTACGTTAACCACGGAAATGATGCGGAATACGCCATTAAAGCGCGCGAAAGATTGGGCTATAAACCATTGTCTCCGCACTCAAAATCAGATCCGTTTGAAAACGTAAAGACAAACAAAGATCAAAAACAATCTGAAGACCAAGATTCTCACTAGGAAAGGAGGAAGCTTGCATGAATTTGAAATGGGACGAATTCATAATTACAGGTGACCCATTAATTCTTGGAGCACAGATTTCCATTTTGCTTACATCCATTGCAATCGTATTTGTGCTGACATACTTCAAAAAATGGAAATGGCTTTGGAGAGAATGGATTACCACCGTCGATCATAAACGTTTAGGAATCATGTACCTCATTGCCGCAGTCATTATGTTTTTCCGCGGCGGTGTCGACGGGTTAATGATGCGTGCCCAGCTCACGCTTCCTAATAACAGCTTTTTAGATTCCAACCACTATAATGAAGTGTTTACGACACACGGTACGATCATGATCATTTTCATGGCGATGCCGTTTCTTATTGGATTAATGAACGTCGTCGTACCGCTCCAAATCGGTGCGCGCGATGTTGCATTCCCGTATTTGAACAACTTGAGCTTCTGGACCTTCATGGTCGGAGCGATGCTGTTTAATATTTCATTCGTCATCGGCGGATCGCCGAGTGCAGGATGGACGGCTTACATGCCGCTTGCAGGCAATGAGCTGAGTCCTGGGCCTGGGCAGAACTATTACTTGCTCGGACTTCAGATCGCGGGTATCGGTACGCTTCTCACCGGGATTAACTTTATGGTTACCATCCTGAAAATGCGTACAAAAGGCATGACCCTATGGCGGATGCCGATGTTCACTTGGACAACGCTGATCACTTGTGTGATTATCATTTTCGCCTTCCCTGTCTTGACAGTGGCTTTGGCGCTGATGACATTTGACCGCTTGTTCGGAACAGCCTTTTTCACCTTGGCGAACGGCGGTATGCCGATGCTGTGGGCGAACTTGTTCTGGATTTGGGGACATCCTGAGGTTTACATCGTGATTTTGCCTGCTTTCGGTATTTTTTCAGAAATCATTGCGACATTCGCAAGAAAGCAGCTGTTCGGCTACAAAGCAATGGTTTATTCAATTGTTGCCATTTCGGTTCTCAGCTTCGTCGTTTGGCTGCACCACTTTTTCACAATGGGCAACAGCGCGGCGGTCAACTCGTTCTTCTCGATTACGACGATGGCGATATCGGTGCCGACCGGGGTTAAAATCTTTAACTGGCTGTTGACGCTGCATCGAGGCAGAATCAAAATCACAACGCCGATGCTGTGGTCGCTTGCATTTATTCCGAACTTCGTCATCGGCGGTGTTACGGGCGTTATGCTTGCGATGGCAGCTGCGGATTATCAATATCACAACACATACTTCCTCGTATCGCACTTCCACTATGTGCTGATCGCGGGTACTGTGTTTGCATGTTTCGCCGGATTGATCTTCTGGTATCCGAAAATGTTCGGTCACAAACTGAACGAACGCATCGGAAAATGGTTCTTCTGGCTGTTCATGACGGGCTTTAACATCTGTTTCTTCCCGATGTATTTCCTTGGATTGCAAGGAATGCCTCGCCGTATTTACACATACGGAGCAGAAGACGGCTGGACTGCATTGAACATGATTGCGACATTCGGCGCATTGCTGATGGCCGCAGGATTCATCGTTCTCTGCTACAACATTTTCTACAGCTTCCGTCATTCAAAACGCGAAGAATCAGGAGATGCTTGGGGAATGGGTCGTACGCTTGAATGGGCTACATCTTCTGCGATCCCGCCGCACTATAACTTTGCGGTTCTGCCTGAGGTCACATCACCTGACGCATTTGCGCAAATGAAGGAAGACAATGTTGAGATTCATCCTGAAAGCAAGTTTAAAAAGATTCATATGCCGAGCAATTCAGGCCGTCCGTTTCTCATGTCATTATGCTTCGGATTTGCTGGATTCGGGCTTGTCTTTGAATGGTTCTGGATGGGAATCGTCGGTCTGATCGGTGTATTCCTCTGTATGATTCTTCGTTCATTTGAATATGACGACGGCTACTATGTAAGTGTTGAGGAAATAAAAGAGACTGAACGAAAGAATGCCAAGTAAAGGAGGCGGGATTGATGGAACATGCAGAACACAGCAATTCTAACGCTCCTATGGAATACCGTTCTGAAATCGGAAGGTTGAATATCCTTGGCTTTTGGATTTTTCTTGGAGCGGAGATTGCTTTATTCTCTACGTTATTTGCGACCTATGCTGTTCTTCATAACAGAACAGCGGGGAGCGTACTGCCAGCAGAACTGTTCGACGCAAAGCTCGTTTTAATCATGACGTTCCTGCTGTTAACGAGCAGTTTCACATGCGGCATCGCAGTGCATGAAATGCGCCGCGGCAGTTTGAAAGGCGTGATGATCTGGATGATCATTACCCTGTTGCTCGGTGCTGGGTTTGTCAGCTATGAGCTTTATGAGTTCAATCATTATGTACACGAAGGTGCCACTTTATCGACAAGTGCTTACTGGTCATCTTTCTTTGTTCTATTGGGAACGCACGGACTGCACGTATCGATCGGTATCTTCTGGATTATCGGCATTTTGCTTCAGACGAAAAAGCGCGGCCTAACCCCGCAAACGTCTGCTAAGCTGTTTATCTCAAGTTTGTATTGGCACTTCTTAGACGTGGTATGGATCTTCATCTTTACCGGTGTCTATTTGATAGGGTTGGTGAATGTATAATGGCAGCAAAACAATCGGCTGAACACAGCCACTTTCCTTGGAAGCATGTTGTCGGGTTCGTGTTGTCCATTGTGCTGACCTTATTGGCCTTGTGGGTGATTTATACGGATTTAAGCATGGCTGCAAAGCTGTGGATTATTTTCGGTTTTGCGATCATCCAAGCTGGACTTCAGCTCTTAATGTTTATGCATATGACTGAAAGTGACAGCGGCAAAATCCAAGTCGGGAATACGCTGTTTGCCGCATTTATTGCGGTTGCGATTATTGCCGGTTCCGTCTGGATCTTCGCTGCTCACAACTATCACGGAGACAACCCTGAGGGCGGTTCTCCAGGTGCAAAACATTCTGAGCACAGCGGACATTAATTGATTGGTAGAAGAGTGCGGATTTCAACGATCCGCACTCTTTTTTGATTGCTGTGAACGGAAAAAGAGAGAGCCTCGGGCTCTCTCTTTCTCATACACTCTTAACCGCGTTTTACGCCGCGGCCGAATTTGCCGTCGCCCGGCTTGCTCTTTTTAGAAAGAGTAACAGTCAGGAATGTACCATAGTTTTTAACTTGGGCAGTTTCCAATTTGCGCATCTGTGTCACCTCCTTATTACTTCCAGTTTATTACATATTCATGCTATCATAGAATAAAGTGGTAAAAACCACAAAAAGGCACGAAAACCCGACATCATCCTTCAATTCTATTCAGGGGGTTTTTATTGCGGTATTTGTTCGGAGGAAACTGACTTAAGGAGAGTGTTACTGATGATTCGCGTGTTGTTAGTAGACGACTACAGAGTTTTGACATCCGGAATGAAGGAAATATTAAAAAAATATAATATGGATGTCATCGTTTGCCACGAAGGAAATGAAGCTCTCGACCTCTTAAAAAATCAAGAGGTAAATATAGACGTTTTTCTTTATGATTTAAAAATGCCGAGGATGAACGGGCTGGAACTGTCTCTTAAAACGCTTGAAATCGCACCACAATCCAAAATTATCATTATGTTTTCGGGAGATGAAATTCACTCATATTTTAATAAGCTGATCGAAGCCGGAGTCAAAGGGTTTATCGATAAATCGTATACAGACAGCATGATTGCTTCGAGTATTTTATTGTGTTTAAAAGGGGCTGTGTTATTTCCCGACGGCTTGCTGCAAAAACTGAGGCTCGACTCCGATCTTGCGGTGGACGAGCATTTAACAGACACAGAACTGGATATTTTGCAGAAGGTAGCCAGCGGTAAAACAAATAAAGAGATCGCAGCAGACTTACAAATGTCGACGCGCAACGTAGAGTATCACTTGAGCAAAATCTATAAAAAGCTTAAAGTAACATCGCGCTACTGCGCAGTAAAAAAAGGAACGATGCTTAATTTGATCAAGCAGAAAGCTTAAACAAGGTATTTATTCGTTTTTCCCTGCAAAAGAGAGTCGATAGGCTCTCTTTTTCTTTTTTGTGAAAAAGAAAACCCTAGGCTAGGCCTAGGGTTCCAAAAAGCTTTCAGCGTTGTATTAAGAAAACTCCCC
>NZ_JASGCA010000029.1:0-24990 GCF_030449715.1 Bacillus sp. LB7 | reverse complement strand
GGAGGAACATTCTGAGCCGGATCGCGCTAGTCTTGCGACTTTGGTATCGGGAGATTGTAAGCAGTGTGTTTTTTGGACATGCGTCTTACAATGCTTGGCATCCTCCCGGAGTATATGTAAGGCGCTTTTTAATAAGCGTTTAGCGTAAGGAGGGTTTTTCAAAAAAGAAAGTGAATTGCATTTATATAGAAAAAAGGATATAATTTTCCTATGAAACATTATGTTTTCAAATCCTATTAAGAAAGTAGGAATTTTGGAATGTTTGTTGGTGTTGAAAAAAATAAAAGTAATGAAAGAACTATAATTTATTTAGAAAATTTAATAATTAATAAAGAACTAAAAAGAATAATCCTATTTAGTTCTGATATGGATAAATCTCACAGGTTGGTGCAAGATTTTTTAACAGCTCTCAATGCAAATAGGTTTAAAACTGCGATTTTTACTTATGAAGATGTAATTAATCAATCTTATGAAGTTTATCAAAGTAAATATGATTTAATTGTGATCGATGGATTTTTAAATAATTTAGACTTAACTGATGAAGAAAATACAGCACTACAACAATTTTTAGACTTTCATCAGCATAAGTACATTTTTTTACATTGTCCTTTAACTCCCGAGAGAGTATTTTCATTAAAAGGCGAATTCTTAGATGAACCTAGTTTCTCAAGGTCTATTTTTGGGTGTAAACAGTTATTTTGGGATGATTCCGATAGGGAAGAATTTCTCAAGCACTTATATCATTACAGAGAAATAAGCCTGGATCATCGTATTAGACAATCGATTGATTTTTTAGAAAATGAAATAGATCCATATTATGAATTGAAGTTCTTAACCAAAGAGAAAATAAAAAGTTTATTATTAAATGGTGATGATAACATTAATTCAGTTATCATTATTACAAAAGAGCCGGAACTAAAATTAGTTCCTTTTGAAAGTCTTAAATCTTTTGATGTTGCTGTAAGGCTAGAGTCTTTTGCTGCTGGAAATGGTTACGTTGGTAAAGATCCATCTAATAGTAGAATTGATGAATACTTCAGAACCCTATTAGAAGGATTTTATACTTTTCTAAAAACAGGTGAGGAACAATATTTAGACTATGTTGTTTATTCCCCTGTTACTGATTTAGATCTCATATTAAAAATCAAAAAAGAAATGAACAAAATAGAAATTTAATTTGGCACCCTTGAGGTGCTTTTTTTTCGACAAATTTTGCATAGCGTTCATTTTTTTATCTCTTGTCCGATATCAAGGCGGGAGGTGGTATCGTGAATTTATATCAAATCAAGCACGGTGCGTATTCGAGAATAGTAGAGGCTAAGAGTGCAATAGAAGCTATTAATTTGTGGGTAAATCATATTAATCGCACAGAATATTATGATAGAAAGACGAGTTTTAATCCAAGTAGTTTCTCTGTAGAGGAATTAGACAGAGTGAAAGCAATTGTCAAAGCATCTGAATAATCAGGTGCTTTTTTATGTTCTCTGTAAACCGGGTCCAGTGAATCTCAGAATAGACGATCGGCGGCAAAGGGTGCCTCTGAGTGTGGGCCCGGTTTAGAAAGGATATAAGTTAGTGTAAAAACTCCAAAAGACAATCGTTCGACAAATTTTGCAATTAGTTCCAATGTTCCTATCGTTCGCCGATAATATAAGAGAGGAGGGATATAGATGGAACAAGAAATTGAAGACACCTTTTTACGTTTGAAGTTAAAGAAAAAAGAACAATGGTACTGTGATTTTTGTGGCGAGATTATTGAAAGTGATAAAGATGGGATGCTTGAATGGGATACATATTTAGAAGGAAATGATACAGAGTTCAATGCCCATAATTTTAGAATAGTTCATAATCGATCAGTGAAAAAATGTCAGCCAGCAAACAATGATAGCAACTTATCAGACGGGCATTTACACTGGTATACTGGTCCAGCCGGATTATCTGAATTACTAGCTATTAAACATAGGTATAATGTTGATCAAATAAAATTTGATGAAATTATCAGAAGATTACATGTCGATTATTATGAAGAAGCAAGACAATATTTTGATCTATCAAAAGAGAATGGCGATGAATTTGATTTATATGAGATAGGTGACTATTCTCAAGATGAACTTAAAACTATTATAAATAGGTATGGAAAAAAAAAATTTTAGACGTCTTCTTATTAGAAGGCGCTTTTTATATTCTCTGTAAACTGCATCCGGTAAAGCTTAGGTGAGATTGTTGGCGGTTAACTGCTTGAGTGCGGGGGCAGTTTAGAATATATCCAATTGCTTTCCCAAACGGGGGGCGTTTTTTATTTGGAGGGATAATATGCAAAGACCATTGACACCTTGTAATGAGCCAGGCTGTCCGACTCTCACCCGGGAAGGCTACTGTGAACAGCACAAGCGGACAAAGCCAGCCTATGATCGATACCGGGAGTCAGCCGCCCGCCGGGGGTATGACAACAAATGGCGGAAGGCAAGACAGGGATACCTGTCAAAGCATCCTTTCTGTCTTTCCTGTATGAAGGAAGGCAGTCGGGTTCCCGCGACAGTCGTTGACCACATCAAACCGCATAAAGGAGATAAAAAACTATTTTGGGACTCTTCCAACTGGCAGCCGCTATGTGCACCTTGCCACAGTAGGAAGACCGCGAAGGAGGATGGAGGCTTTGGCAACAGAACATCAAACCTGCGTATGTGATCACTGTGGAACCAAGTTCCATATCAAAGGATGTTCAAAGGTTAGGAAGTATGACAACGGGGTGCGGCAACATTACATCAAGTGTCCGCGGTGTCAGACTGAATACACGTCCTACTATACAAACGAGGCGATCAGGCGCATGCAACAGAAGGTAAAGAAACTAACCATGCTGCGTCTTAAAGCACAAGCTCATAAAGGAATTGACGTATACAAACAAAAATATACGCAAGCTCGAGAGGAATTAGAAACGGCCATGCTGCAGCTGCGGGAGGAAATGGAGACCCCCCGCCCTTAAATCTCTGGAAAGGATTCGCCGGAGACCGCGCTCCCCTCCACATTTTGAAAAATTCCCTAAATGAAATTTCGGAAGGAGGTGAGGGAATGGCAAGACCAAGGCAACCGGTTGATTTATTGCTTGTGAAAGGTAAGAAAAACCTGACAAAACAGGAGATTGAAGAACGAAGAAAGCAGGAGATCAAGGCGCCAAGCGACAAAGTAAAGGCGCCTTCTTATTTACCGAAAGACTTAAAAAGGGAGTTCAAAAAAATAGCGGACGAGCTGAAAAACATCGGAATTATGACGAATTTAGATGTTGATGCGCTCGCCCGTTTTTTATATTCGCGGAAGCTTTACCTTCAGGTGACGGACCAGCTGCTTGAGCAGGGGCCAATGAAAACAATAGTCGTCAGAGATGTGGACGAACAGGGAAATATCGTGGGGGAAAAAGAAAAAACGGTAGTCAATGAAGCGTATTCGGACTTGCTTATCAATCAAGATAAACTATTTAAACAATGCCGGCAGGCTTCCAGTGATTTGGGCTTAACCATTTCCTCGCGCTGCAAGCTCGTGATTCCTAAAAAGGATGTCGACAAGCCGAAATCAAAAGAGGAAGAGCGGTTTGGGGGCCGGATGTAATGCAAGAGGTCACCGCTGAAATTCTGATTGAGCGTGTATGGGCCTATTGCGAAAAAATACTTTCCGGTGAGATAAAGGCTTGTCAAAAGCATAAATGGGCTGTGCAGCGATTTTTTAAAGATGTTGAGGCGTTAGCCGACTCAGAATGCCCCTTTTACTATGACGCTGAAGCAGTGCTAGATTTTTACGAATGGGCGCGGCAGTTTCAGCATGTTGAGGGGATACTTGCGGGTGAGCCGATTGAGCTGACGGACTTTCAGCTTTTTATTGCGGCCAATGTATACGGCTTTTTTAAAAAGGAAAACGGTGCCCGCCGGTTTCGAAAAGTTTATATCCAGCTGGCTCGTAAGAATGCGAAATCGCAATTTCTCGCCCTCATGGCTTCTTATGAAGTGTTCCCGACAACCGAAAAACATCGGGTGTTTATTGCTGGATGGTCCCGGGAGCAGTCAGACGAAGTTTACCAGGCGATTCTTGAACAGCTGCAGCATGCTCCGATCCTTGAAGGAAAATATACATCTGCAAACGGCCGGGTAAAAAAGTATAAAACGAACTCAATTATCCAGCCCCTTTCCCGTGAAGCCCGAAAGCTCGGAGACGGTAAAAACCCGTCATTGGGAATTGTGGATGAATACCATGCACATGAAACCAGCGAGATTTATGATGTGCTTGACAGTGGTATGGTCGCCCGGCGCAGCCCATTAATGGCAATCATCACGACAGCCGGGTTCAACATGGAGCGGCCATGTTTTAAGGAATACAAATATACAAGTAAGATTCTCGATCCTGATGCCGACACAGAAAACGATGACTATTTTGTTATGATCTGCGAACTTGATCCAGATGACGACATAAAAGACGAGTCAAACTGGATCAAAGCCAACCCTATTGTTGCGACGTATCCGGAAGGTATGGAGTCACTACGCTCTGCCTTAAAGGTAGCGCTCGAAGTTCCTGAAAAAATGCGCAGCTTCCTTACCAAGAATATGAACCGATGGGTTGATCAAAAGGATAACGGCTATATGAAAATGTCTAAATGGCGCGCGTGCAGCGGTGAAATTCCTGATCTGGAAAACATGGCCGTATATCTTGGGCTGGATTTGTCCATGACTACCGACTTAACATCAGTCGGCTGGGTTGGTGTGCTTGATGGAATTTATTATGTCGGGCAACATTCTTTCATGCCCGAGGGGCGCGCAAAAGAAAAAATGGCGACGGATAAAGTGCCGTATGATCTGTGGAAAGAGATGGGCTACATTACGTATACGCCTGGCGACGCTGTTGATTATCAAATAGTTGAAAAATGGATCATTGAGTTTATTTACAAGCATCGGTTCCGGCCACAGGAAACCGCATATGACAAATGGAATGCCTTGCATTTGGCACAACGGCTTGAATCTAAAGGCCATACCATGGTGGAGATCCCGCAAAGAATCAATCATCTATCTTTGCCAACAAAAGACTTTCGTCAAAAAGTGTATGATGGCAAAGTTGTTCACGGGGATGACCCGGTTTTAAATTGGGCGATCAATAACGCGATCATGAAAATTGATCCTCAGGAGAATATCATGCTGGATAAAGCAAAATCTCCGCAAAGAATCGACCCGGCTGCGGCTGTCATTAACGCATACGCCAGGGCGATGTATCACGAAACAAACCAAAAAGTAGACTTGAATGCACATTTCATGTCTGATAATTTCAGCTTTTAGGATGTGAGAGAATGAAAAAATTCCTGGCCTTTCTGCTTTTAATTTTAAATGATCTGCTGTTTGTGGTGGGGGCCGCCTTCATCCTTGCAGCTGCATATAGATTTAATACAAACATCGGTCTGATCCTGACGGGTGTATTTTTTATGTTTTATGCCTATCTCCTGACCAAGAAAGGGAGGTGAAATAATTGCTAATTGATCGGGTGTTTGAGAAACGATCAGATTCTTCTGACGCCAGCGGCTTTAATGAATTGATAAATTTGTTCGGCGGCAGACAGACAGCAAGCGGCGAGAAAGTGAATGAAAGAAATTCGCTTGTGCAGCCGGATGTTTTTGCCTGTGTGAATGTATTATCTGATGACATCGCAAAGCTGCCTGTTCATACCTATCAAAAGTTAGACAACGGGATTGAGCGTAGGCCGAAGCATCCTGTGGCGTATATGATCTATGCTCGCCCTAATCCCTATATGACCGCGTTCACCTGGAAAAAACTCATGATGACTCATGTTTTGACTTGGGGGAATGGCTACTCATACATTGAATTTGATTCCAGTGGGTTTCCAAAAGGATTATACCCATTGCGGCCAGACGCTACGAATGCTTATATCAATCCGAAAACGGGAATGCTTTGGTATCAAACAGTTCTCAATGATAAAGCGGTCGAGTTATATGATCACCAGGTGCTACATTTCAAAGGGCTTTCTACTGACGGCATACAGGGTAAGTCACCTGTTGGCGTTGTCCGCGAACACATCGGAGCCCAGGCAGCCGCAACAAAATATAATGCGAAGCTGTATAAAAATGATGCAACACCTCGGGGAATTTTAAAGGTTCCTGCTTTTTTAGATGAGAAGCCGAAAGAAAATGTTCGTAAAGAATGGAAACGTGTAAACCAAGGTGAAAACATTGCGATTATAGACAATGGGCTTGAATATCAATCCATCTCAATGCCGCTGCAAGAGGCTCAATTCGTGGAATCAATGAAATTCAATAAATCGCAAATAGCGATGATCTACAAAGTGCCTTTGCACAAACTGAATGAGCTGGATAAGGCCACATTCTCGAATATTGAACACCAATCCATTGAATATGTGAGAAACACTCTTCAGCCGTGGATTGTTAATTTTGAGCAAGAACTAAACGTTAAGCTTTTCACAGATCATGAAACAGCCGCCGGCCACTATGTGAAATTCAATATTGATAGTGAGCTGCGTGGAGACAGCAAGACCCAGGCAGAATACCTGAAAATACTTCAAGAAATTGGGGCCTTAAATAGAAATGAGATTCGGTCATTAATAGAACGCAACCCGATTGAATACGGGGAGAAGTTCATGTCCAGCTTAAACTATGTTTTCTTGGACTTTATGGAGGAATACCAGCGGCTTAAAGCTGGCGGTGCCCTGAAGGGAGGTGACATAAAGGATGAAGGATAAAGAGATTCGGCAGTTAACCACACCTATTGAGGTTCGTTCCGAGGGTGAAGGCGAAAGCGAATTTGTGGAAGGATATGCACTGAAATTTGAAAAGTGGTCTGAACGGCTTGGGGGATGGTTTAAGGAAATTATTAGTCGGAACGCTTTGGATTCGGCCGATCTTTCAAATGTTATTGCATTGTTTAATCATCGGCAAGATTACCCATTGGCCCGAAATACCGTCTCAGGGGACGCAGGGCGGCTCGAATTAGAAGCTGACAACATAGGTCTCAAATTCCGTTTTAAGCCGTCAGAAACGTCATACGCGCGTGATTTGATGGCGAATATAAGAAGCGGCGTTATAAATCAGTGTTCATTTGCCTTTTCCTTAAATCACAATGAGACGAATGCTGATGAATGGCGGTTTAATGATGAGGAAGACATTTATGAAAGGCGGATAAATAAAATCCATCGTATATATGATATTTCGCTTGTCACCACCCCGGCCTATAATGACACAGAGGCAGTCGTTGGCTCGCGGAGTTTGGAGAAAGTGGAGCAGCTCAAAGAAGCCCGGAAAATGCCGGAAGACAATTTGAAAATGGAATTAGAACTATTAGACCTTATTCTCCCTGAATAGAGGTCTTTTTTTGTGTCTAAAAACAAGGAGGAAACCATTTATGCCAATGCAAATGAGTAAAAAAGAAATTGAATTAAGACAGCAATTCACGAAAAAGAAAAGTGCGGCAGATCAAAAGCTGCAAGAGGGAAATACAGAAGAGGCCCGCACGCTGCTTGATGAGGCCAAGACCTTAAAAAATCAAATTGAATTGATGGCTGAAGGTCGTTCTCTTGATGTTCCAAATGTACCGGCCGGGAACAATGTTGTACCGGCGATTGACGAGGAAGAAGGGCGTAATTTAGACGATAAGGGTCAGACAGAATCAAGGACCATTCTGACAGCTACAAAAGAGTACCGGGAAGCCTGGTTCAAAGTGTTGACTGGCCGTGAAGCTGATTTGGATTCAGAAGAAAGAAGTATGATGGAACGAGTTTTGAGGGAGAACCGTGCTCTTTCTGCCGGAAGTGATAAAGACGGCGGTTATACGGTTCCGGATGACATTTCAACAGAAATCTTAAAATCAATCCAAGAACTAAACTCTGTCCGTAACCTAGTTCGTGTGGTCCCTAAAACCTCTCCTTCTGGTAGCTATCCAGTCCGGAAGGGCGCAGCTGGAAAGCTCTATAATACGGCCGAAAAAGAACAGATTCAAGAACTTAAAAACATGGAATTTGACCAAATCTGGTACAACGTTAAAAAGTTTGCTGGATTTATGCCAATTTCAAGTGAGCTTTTAAACGATTCATTTGTCAATTTTGTAAGGGAAATTGTGGACTGGCTCTCTGAGTCTGCGGTTGTCACAGAAAATGAAGAAATCTTTTATGGAAAAGGCGGGGAGACAAATGTCGAGGGCATTATCACAAGTGGCAAATATAAAACTCTTAAAGCACCTTCTGTAATCACAATTAAATTTCTGCGTAAGGTTAAGAACCAAATTAAACGCGGATATCGTAAAAATGCAAAGTGGGTTATGAATACGGAAGCCTTTGAAACTCTGGCAAACATTGAAGACAAAAACGGCAGAGGAATTTTGGCTCAAGACCCTAGAGATGAAGACAATTTCCTCTTGTTCGGGCGTCCGGTAGAAGTCTATGACGAAATTGTTACTGATGATAAAACACAAAAAACTCACATTCTTTTTGGTGACTTCCAACGCGGCTATTTCATGTTTGATCGTCAAAAATTTGAAATTAAATCAACTGATGTTGGGGTTGATGCTTTCTTGACTGATCAGACTTATTTCCGCGGAATCGAGCGTTTTGACGGGAAAGTTGTTGATCCTGAAGCTGCTGTGATTGTGACTGATCTAGTTGTTGGTGAAAATGCTCAAGTGGAAACCCCAACAGAAGAAAAATCCGTTGATGTTGGAAAATAAAAATAACAGAAAAGGATGATGAAAAATGGCAGATCAATTTTTAAACCAGAGCAATGGTGTTTACACTTCCGCAGAGGATGACGGCACAGGAAAGCCTGTAACAGCTGTTTATTTGAAAAATAACAGTGAAGACAACCCTTTGTACATTAAAGGGATGCCGGGTGAACCAGGGCCCCAGGGACCAAAAGGAGAAAAAGGAGATACCGGCCCGCAAGGTCCACAGGGAGAGCCAGGCCCTAAAGGCGACAAAGGTGATCCTGCTGTCATTGAAGAAAAAAGCATTACCCATGAAATGCTTGGTGACAAGGTAGTAAGAAGCAACAACGTAGGAACAGGTAGCATCATGATGGATAACTTAAACAGCGAAGTAAAGGCCTTGCTTGATAGCCTTCAATCTCAAATTGATGAGTTAAAAGCAAAAGTAGAAGGCACGACAAACAATGAGCCACAAGAATAAGGCGGGTGAACCATCATGAATTTGGTGGATATGAAAAACTATCTCCGTCTGGACCATTCTGAAGATGATGAAATGTTATCGCAATTTATTGCGGCAGCGAAAAGCTATATTGTCAATGCTATTGGGCGGTTTGTTGACGGAAACTCACAATTTGAAATTGTGGTCAAAATGCTTGTCCAGCATTGGTACGAAAACAGAGGGATGTATGAGTCAGGGACAACCGGCTCGTCCATCCCTTTTACTGTCGAAAATCTATTGACGCAACTGCGTTATACGGATGATGAGGTGCAGGAAGATGAAGAGAAAGAGGACCAGCGATCTGCGGCACCGTCTGATCTTTCAAAAGAAAACCAAGATTCAAGATGAAGAGCTGAATTGGATTGACGCTTATGTTGATGTATTCACTGTATGGGGTGCTATAGATGGTTTTAGTTCTCTCGGAAACAATGAGTCTATGGTTGCCGGAGCATGGGGCGTTAAATCGCCTAAAAAGATCACCATACGGTTCCGGCAAGATATTCAACGTGATATGAGAATTGTTGAACAGATCGGCACAAAGGAAAAGGGTGAACCTGTTTTCCGAGCCTTTGACGTCCTTGATTTTAACGATCCTGAAGACTCAAAAAAGTGGCTTGAAATTATGTGTCAGGAGGTGGGGCTCAATGGCTGAAATGAACTTTGAAGGGCTGGCTGACCTAGATCGATATTTTGAAAGAATCGGTGAAGACGTGGAAAAGGCGGAAGATGTGGCCTTGAAAGCTGGCGGTGAAATTATCGCGCAGCACCAGCGACAAAATGTCAATCGAAGCGATAAGAATCAGCCCCATATAGCTGATAACATTACGGTTTCAAAGGCCAGGGAATCCAAAGGCGCAGAAAAATTCGTTTCAATTGGGCCAAATAAAAAAGTCGCTTACCGGGCGAGATTCTTGGAGTATGGGACATCAAAAATGCCACCTTATCCTTTTATCGAAAAAGGCAGGGATGAAGGGGAGGCGTCAGCTGTGGAAGTAATGGCCCGCATTCTAACAGCGCCAATCAAATGAGTTTTGATGCAAAAGCAGAATTGAGCGCTGCCCTGGTCAACGATTTCCCATTAAAAGAACTGGTGACAGGCGGCTTTCATAATAGAGTCGCTTCAGACGTTAACGCATACCCAAGAATCATGTATACCGAATTGAAAAATGCTGATGATTCATATGCCGATAATCAGGCCCAATCTTCGGAGGTTCGCTTTCAGATCAGCATTTTTACCAATTCATATACAGTCAGTCAAGAAACCAAAATCGCAAAAGAAATTGACCGGCTCATGAAGTCAATCGGTTACGGCCGGTACGATTCTCAAGATTTATACGAAGAGACGGACAAGGTTTTTCACAAAGCTATGCGATATAAGAAAGCTTTTTTTAAGGAGGAAAAGTAATGGGACAAACAATTTATGGTTTAGATATGTTTCACTGTGCGGAAGTCATCCAAGACGATGAAGAGAGTTTGAAATTCGGTACACCTATAAAAATCCCGGGTGCTGTAAGCATAAAGGTTGACCCAAAATCAGAGCAAACAAAATTCTGGGCTGATAATGGTGTGTATGACATTTTTAATAGTATGGGTGACATTGATTTAGAAGCTGAAATGGCTGATCTCCCTTTAAAATTGCAGAATAAAATTTACGGCCACACAGAAGAGAATGGTGTTTCCTTTGCAAGTGCTGAAGACAAGGCAATTCATCTGGCTTTCGGCTTCAGAGCGAAGAAATCAACCGGCGGGTACCGGTATTATTGGTTTCTTAAAGGGCTGCCTGAATTAATGGCTATTGAATCGAAAACGACAGAAGACAAGGCTGACCCAGAAAGTGCAAAGTTTAAGGTTGGTTTTATGCCGTTGCAAAATCCAAAAGGAAAAAGACGCTGGAAAGCTCAAGCAGAAGACAGTGACACTTTTAACGGCGATGGTTGGTTTAATCAAGTTGTATATGATGGTTCTGCTTTTGCAACAGATACAAAAACCGAAGCAATTGGCTTAGGTAAATAAAGAATTTGGAGCGCTTATAGGCGCTCTTTTTTATTGTTCAAAAACAGGGAGGAATCAAGATGGAACCTATTTCAATCAATCTCAGAATCAATGGTAAAAACAAAAAGTTTGTCACACCAAATTTCATTTCAGGAAAGCTGTTCCGGGACGCGGCCGAGATCGCAGAAGATATTGAGTCAAGCGATCCTGACCGACTTTACACTGAAAAACAAATTGAATTTATCTGCGCTGCATTTGGAAATAAATTCACAGCTGATGACTTTGAAAATGGCATTGATGCGAGGCTGGTCACGAGAACAATTTACGGCACAGCAAACTACGTTTTAGGAAATATCGCTGAGGCCAGTCAAATTTTAAACCCTGATTCAAAAGACGGTGAAGAGCCGGGGAAGTAAATTTATCTGACGCTGTCATTGACATGTACAACGCGTTAGAAGAAATCGGCTATACACAAAACCAGATTGATGAAATGGACATTCTTTATCATCTGCGGCGCCTGGCACGCCGAAAAGAAGCCGGTGGAAAGTCAGCAGGAGAGAAAGAAGAAAAGCGCCTGTACATTGACCAGGTGTTGGGGTAAGGGGGTGACCGATTGGCAAAGGATGTAAGGATTAACCTGTATTCAAACTCAACCCAATTCCGAAAGGAAATGCGTGCAGTTGCACAGCAGATGAAGAACGTCAAATCTGAATTCGAAAAGAACCGTACAGCTGTAGGCGTATGGGGCAATGAATTAAGGACGTCTCAAGAAAAAGCGAAAACACTCAGCCGGCAGTTGGACATTCACAAGCGAAAAGTAAAAGCTCTTGAGCGTGCTTATGCTGATTCAGCTATAAAAAAGGGCAAAGATGCTCAAGAAACTCAGATGCTGGCTCGGCGGCTGAACTATGCGACAGCTGAAATGAATAAAGCGCAAAATGCTTTGACGCAGACCACGCAGAGGATCAAAAGGCTGGAGGATGAATCTAGGCGCGCTTCTGCCACCATCCACAGAATGGGCCAAAGAATGAATGCAGTCGGCAGCACAATGAGGAATGTCGGTTCATCTGTCGCCATGACATCGGGTATTGCCTTTGGTGGTTTGGTCCTTCCTTTAAAAGATGCGGTTCAAGTTGGCATGGATTTTGAAAAGCAAATGAGTAAAGTGCAGGCGATTTCCGGCGGCACCGCGAAAGACCTCGCCAAGTTAACGGAGCAAGCGAAAGAACTTGGCGCCAGCACGTCTTTCACAGCCAGCCAAGCTGCAGAAGCACAGAACTTCCTTGCGATGACTGGATTTAAAACCAATGAGATTTACGGGGCTATGCCTGGCATGTTAAGCCTTGCAGCGGCCGGACAGCTTGAACTTGGAACAGCTGCAGATATTACATCAAACATCATGTCTGCCTTTGCATTAAAGGCCGAAGAATCGGCGCATGCAGCCGATGTGATAGCCTATGCAGCATCCAACGCCAATACCAATGTTGAACAAATGGGCGAGGCAATGAAATTTCTTGCCCCGAATGCGAACTCACTCGGCTGGGGCATGGAAGAATCGGCCGCCGCAATCATGGCGTTTGGTGATGCCGGCTTACAGGGGACTATTGCTGGTCAAGCTTTCGGTACGTCCCTGATCCGTCTCGCAACTCCTGCCAGGAAGGCACAAAAAGAAATTGATCGACTTGGTTTTGAATTTTTTGACGCTGCCGGCAATATGAAAAGCATGCCTGAAGTCATCGCAGAAATGGAAAAGGGCATGAAAGGCATGACCAAAGAGCAGCAGGCGGCAACTCTGAAAACGATTGTCGGTGCTGAAGCCTATAAACATTGGGCTGTCCTTCTTCAAAAAGGTTCGAAAGCGCTCGGAGAAAATACGAAAAAGCTGAAAGAATCCGACGGCGCAGCCAAAAAGATGGCAGATACCATGCTTGATAATGCTCAAGGAAGCATCACAAAATTTCAGTCGGCTATGGAAGGCGCGAAAATTGCGTTAACCGAGGGCCTTCTTCCTTCAATCGGTGACCTTGCGGATAAAGGTTCCGCCCTTCTTACCATGTTTAACAACCTGGATAAAGGCACACAAGCAACCATTGGAAAAACTGCGGTTCTTACTGCGGGAGTATTAGGCGTGACGACGGCTGTCGCTACACTAACGGCAGGAGTCGGCGCTCTGTTAGCTTTTACTGGTCCTGTGGGCTTGGCTATTGTCGGAGGAACGGCTTTATTGGGTGCTTTAGGAGTCGCCATGTATGCCGTTTCCGAACAAACCGAAAACATGAAAAAGAAGCAGGAAGAGGCCAGGGAAAAGGCTTTGCTTTTTGGTGAAGGGGTTTCAAAGGCGACACAAAAAGCAGCCGGCTCCTATGTGGATTTGAGAGAAAAAGCAGAGGTCCAACTTTTTGAACTCACCCGCGTTTCCGGGGAGCAGGCTGATAAGATGGCCGCAAAATTGGTTCAAACGTATTCTGAGATGCGGGATAAGCTGATTCAACAACTTGAGACGCTTAGAAAAGACGCTTTAGTTGTTATTAACGGTTTGATGGAGGATACGGATAAGAATACCCAAAAGGCTGGGGAGAAGATCGTTGATAAGATGGTTGGTAATATCAATGAGGATATCCAGGAGGCAAGGGAAAAAGTGAAGGAGCTGGAGAAGCTCCAAAAAGAAACAGGCCTTGTCACATCGAAAATGAATGATGCTCAGAAACGAAGATTCAATGAAATTATTTCGTATTTTGAGGAGTCAACCAGCAAATTCGCGGCCAATCAAAAAGAAGCTCTTGCAATGCAAAAAGCGGTGACAGAGCAGCAAGGAAAGCTCTCTTTCAAGCAAGCAAAAGAATACAACGACAAGATTAAAAAAGTCTACGACGAGGGCAAAAAAGCCGCGAAAGAAGATTATGAATACCGGAACAAAGTCTTGAATCAGTTGTATGCACAGGGCTATATAGATGCTCAACAAAAAGAAGCTCTCTTGAAAAAAAGCTTGGCCGACTATCAAAAAACGATGGCGAAAAATTCTGCTTCATATGAGGAAAATACTCGCGCGCTTTTTTCAAAGATGGCCAAGAATGGCAAGCTGCTTGACTTAGAAACTCAAAAGGCTCTTGATAGGCAGGATAAATATATTTCGAATTCCATGGGTATTATGGTCAAAATTGAAGAATCCGATTCTGAATATCAAGAACGCTGGGCTCAAAAGCAGATTGAGTATATGAACAGAATTGGAGAAAACAAAGAGAAAGCTATCGAGACCACCAGACAAGCCCTTGAGGACTTCTATAGAGGTCTTGGCAATTCAGAAGAGGAAGCTCAGGCAAAAGCAGACGAAGCGATCCAAAACGTCCTTGAAAAAATGAACGGCGGCAATGAAAAAGCTGAACAGGCCGGACGAGAAAAAGGATCAGCATTCACTCTTGGTTTGAGCAGTACATTAGGACAGGCTCAGGAAACAGGGAGTCTAATTCGTAAAGGAGCCAATCAGGGATTAAGCCAAGGGAAGACGCAGCCGAAGCAGTTTGGAATAGAAAAAGGAAATGCATTTGCTCTCGGTTTAAGAAACACGCTCGGGATTAATAAACAATCCAGCAGCGTGCTCCGCCAATCTGTCAACAGCGAACTTTCTAAAAATAGCGGCCAAGCCCGTACAGCCGGTAAAGAAAAAGGCGATCAACACAATGCCGGTTTAAGTTCCACAAAGCCTAAAAACAATAATACTGCAGCAAGCCTTTCAAAAAACGTGTCAGGTCGTCTCGGTCAGACAACTGACGGCGGGGGCGGTAAGAAAGCCGGTATGGACTTGACCAAAGGGTTGATGAGTCAGCAAACCGCGTCTTACAATGCCGGTTCGAAGGTATCAAACAAGGCGAAATCTGGATTGAAAAGTGTGAAAACCAGTAGTGTGGGATCTGATTTTGTCTCTGGATTTGTCAGAGGAATTGAGGGCGGAATCGGTAGTAACTCGCTTTTTAAAGCAGCTTGGAACCTTGGTAAATCTGCATTATCAGCATTGAAAAAGTCTATTGATTCTCATTCCCCTGCGAAAAAGAGTATGGCTGAAGGTAACAACTTTACAGACGGATTCGCGATAGGGATAAGCAAAACGGTCGCGCGCGCAAAACGAAGCGCCCAGGCGTTAGGGCAAGGAGCCAACCTGTCACTCAAACAGGAGATCAATAAAATGGCTTACAACATAAAAGGTGCGGCTGATGAGCTGCTGTCGTTGCGTTCGGAGTTAGTTGTCCGAAATGAAGTTGATACACCTTCTTTGAATCAGAAGCTTGATGCTCTCATTACGCTTCTTTCTAATGGTTTATCGTTTGGAGGACAACCAGAGCCGGCGGCCACGGGCGGGCCAATTAGAATTTATCCGGCGCCTGTCAATATTGATGGAAAACAAGTGGCGGAAATCGTTTTTGAACAAGGTGACGGCAGGATTTTGGATAGGAAGAGTTTAGACCGATATGATCAAAATGCTTATCAGAGTGGGGTGAGACGAACCTGATGAATCTTTATTTAGATTTTAATAATGGCCTGGGGGAACAGAGCTTATCAAGTTTGCTCCCCCATTTTAAGTTGCTGAGTTTTACGCCTGATTCACCGGCCATTGAACGGGAAACAGTGAAGATACCGAGGATCAACGGTCTTGTTTTGCCGCAGCATCCCCGCGATGTTGTTTTTAAAGAGCGATCTATCAAGGTGGAAATTCTATTAAATTCGATCATCGCAGAAAATTTTTATCAGTACAGGCGAGAAATTTATGCGCTTTTGGTGAAGCCGTTCCCTTATTATATTTCAACTGATCTATTGCCTAACCTCCGTTTTCTCGTTACGTGTGACGGTAATTTCAGCATACAGAAAGACAAACAGAAAAACCAAACTTCTTTTACTGTGGAATTTAATAACGTCACCGGCCTGGCTGAATCAAAATTTACGTCTTTGACAAAACAGAATTTTCACGGGGAATACTGGAGTCCAGGTATGAACATTCAAATGCGAGATGATCTGGAATACAGATTCAAAAATCGAAAGAGGTTTCAGGTTTATAACACTGGTGATGCCTATATCAATCCTCTGGAACATGACTACAATGTGACATTACGGGCGGCCGGAAAAAATGTGACAATCATCAATCATACAAATGGGGAAAAGCTGAAAATTGAGCAGGAATTAAAAAAATCACAGCGGGTTTCTTTTATTAAGCAATACACGGTGATCAATAAAACACCTATCAAAACATCCGGCAGGCTCCCGGGACTCGATATAGGAATGAATGAGTTTGAAATCCAGAATACCAATGATTTTGAAATCATATTCGATACTCGTTTCTATTACGGATAAGGAGCAAGGGAAATGGCAAATGTGGATTTTATAAAAGAGATTGCACCAGACGCCCAAAGAGTCTATAAAAAGTATGATATTCTTGCGTCTCTCATTATTGCACAAGCCTGTTTAGAGAGCGGATGGGGTACAAGTGAGCTGGCGCAGAAAGGGAAAAACTTATTCGGCATCAAGGGGACTTATAACGGTCAATATGTTCTCATGTGGACGACTGAATATGATAAGAGCGGAAATGCTACCCGTGTGCAAGCCAAGTTCCGAAAGTATCCGTCTTGGTATGAATCTATTCAGGATTTAGCCAAGCTGTACATAAACGGAACGAGCTGGGATCCAAACCATTATAAAGCCGTGGTGGGGGAAAAAGATTACCAGAAGGCGACAGCTGCGCTTGTAAAAGCCGGTTATGCGACTGACCCAAAGTACGCCACCAAATTGAACAGTATCATTTTCACTTACAAACTCACACAATATGATTCTGTGGATGAGGTACCGGATGAACCTGAAGAACCCGAAACACCGATACCCACCCCGGAGGTACCGAGCAAAGAATATGATGGGAAAGACGTTCCCCTTAATCAAAATTTGCCTTCAGATGTTGATTTTCCACAGCTGCATGTACTAGCAGGGGACGGAAAGAATGTTGTTGAAATAACGGGTGTTTCGCTCGATCTGACGGACGATACGACGGGAAAGAAGAGTTTTACCTTCACCATCACCAAAACGCAGGAAAACGCTATTGAATTTGATCTATTGGTGATCGATAACATTCTTTTTCTGGATGAACGGAAATTTAATCATCAAAAGTATTACATTACAAACGTTGAAGTACGGCAAGAAAATAATGTATTGAGAAAAACTGTTTCGGCCAGCCATATTTTTTCGGTCCTGCTGATCAACAATTATGTGACTGAAACGACGTCTAAAAAAATGACGATCAAAGAGGCTTTTGATATCGCATTAAAAGGGACGCCATTCAAGTATGTTTTAAAAGCTCCAGTGAGTGATTTTCCGAGTGCCGAACAAGAAAACTTTGGTGACGGAAATTCCACGGAATTGGTGGATAAAATCATTTCAGACTACGGTCCTGAGCTGGATGTTGATAATTATAAAATACTTGTTTATAAGAAAATCGGGCAAAAAATCAATTTTACCTTAGATTCTCGCTATAACATGCCAGGCATTTCTATTAAGACAAATTCACAAAACGGTACAACGCGCGCATGGGGATATGGGGCACTAAAAAAGAGCAGCACTGACAGTAAAAACCCACAATATGAATTTGAGCCGATTTTATACGTGCATCCGGAGGAAGAAAAGTTTTTACTCGAAGGCTTGCCGCGCTGGGCCGACCCGATTAAAGATGAAACCATAAAAAAAGCCAGCAGCATGGTTTCGGCATTAAAAAAACATGTGAATCCATACCCAGAATTGACAATTGAAGCAGATTTCCAAAAAATCTATGAGCCGAAGCTTTTAGAGATCGAGCAAGATTTCTGGAAAGGCGACACCATCCATGTCTTGGCTGTTACGGCATCAGGGATCATGTTTGAAGACGATGTTCGGCTGATTTCAATTCAGTACAACCCGTTGAACCCATACAGCAGCCCAAAATTGACGTTCGCGAATTTCAGAAAAGACATTCAGGATATAGCAGTCAATCAGGCCAAAAAGCTAAGGGATCAAAAACGATATATTGACCAGCTTTTCAAAACGCTCAGGTAGGCGTTTTTTATTTTGCCAAAAAAGGAGTGAAAGAGATGCAGCGGCTGATAAAAGACTATGATCAAACCCGGAATTCCCGTTACCAGGCACAACTAAGAGCAGATATGCAAAGTATAGAAAACAGTTTGAATGAGCAAGAAAGACAGATTCAATCGCATCAAACATCAAAAAAAGCTCATACGTCTGACCAGATTGCTCACAGCAGCGGGCTTACAGTATCGCAAGAGATTGAAACAGGCAAAGCACGGTTCAGAAACCTGGTGCTCAATGCTGATGGTACTAACGTAAAGGAAGTTGTTGATGCTCGTGTTGGTCGCGAGGGAACGGCGTATCCAACTTTATGGGACCGTCTGGCTGCAGACGGGCAGTATATTGAAACGAGATTTAACTTTAAAAATGCGCTTAACTATGGTGCGGACCCGACCGGAAAAGGCCCATCAGCCTGGGCCATACAAAAGGCTCTGGATGAAATTCGTCGAGAAGGCGGCGGGCAGCTTGTGATACCAGGCGGTATTTATTTAATCGAAAAAAGAATGATTGTGTATGAAAATACTCGTGTCACTATGGCCGCGGATTGTGTACTTCTTAGAGGATGGGCCGGAGGATTCTTTGTCAACGGAAGACCTGATGATAGTTTCAGCGGCTATTCCGGCAGAAGCAACATCATTATTGAAGGCGGTATTTTAGACGGCAATTATGCCAACATAGACAAATACCCGTCTACTGCGATGGACTCAATCATCTTAGGACATGCAAATAATATTTTGATTGATCGCGTAACATTTAAAGACACGATCACCGCCCATGCCATTGATGCCAATGGCTGCAATAATCTCCAGATAACAAGGAGTAATTTTTTTGGATTCATTGATCTGAGCGGAAAACGGCCTTTCTCAGAAGCCATACAGCTTGGGGAATTTGTTGAAATGGGCGTCAATCAATTCGGAGCGTTTGACGCTACCCCTAATAGAAACGTTTATATTGCCCATAATCACTTTGGTAAATCTGAGTTATTAGGCGCTTGGGGATGTGGAGTCGGCAATCACTATTCTGTTTATAATGTTTTCCAAACAGACATAACACTCTTTGACAATGATTTCGAAGATTGTACTTTTGCGGGAGTAAGGACGTTTAAATGGGGCGAAGTTAAGATATTAAACAATAGGTTTAAGCGCAACAACGAGTGTATCCGAATTTCCCAAGCAGCCGGAGGAATTGAAAGTTCTAAGAATGCTGCAGGAGTTCAAATGAATCGCCCTCAAAATGCACAAAATGTCTTAATTCAGGGAAATGACTTTTATGATTACAAGTCATACGGAATTTTATCGTTTGGGCAAATATATAACAACGAAATCGCCTGGAGCGATGGCATTCGTATTTTGGGTAATTATTTCAAGCTGAAAGCAAAAGAGATCGGTGAATATGACTATGAGCAAGCCATAAAATTAGTCTTTGCAAGAAATGCTTTCATCTCTGATAACCGGATTTTTGGGGGAAGAAGAGGGATGTGGATAGAAGGCTGTTACAACACCTTTATTGATCGAAATTATGTGTCCTGTGTTGATACAGAAGCAATCTACGTCGAAAAAAGCAGAGACAAAACTTCTACCGTGCCGAAATCATATCATCTATCTATTGATCGAAACGAAATTAATACTACGGGCCGTAACGGTATTTTCATTCAAAACTGCGATCACTTTGATGTGAGAGATAATAATGTGATGAATACCAATAAAGAGCAAAGCAGTACGAGAGGGCGCGGGGGCATTTATGTAGAAAATGGATACGACGGACGGATTGAAAATAACCGGATACGAGGCGTTGAGAAGGCGTTCGCGATTTTAGTAAAGGACGCTGCAACAGAGGTGAATGTCACCAATACAAAAGGGACTGGCCGCGTCATCGTTCAGGGAGATTCCAATTTTAACGGGTATTATGGAACAACAAAAGATGACTATATTAGAAAAATCAATACAAAAAGCAGCAGCTAATTTATAGGGGGGTGAGCCAATGATTTATAAAAATACGGCTGTGCACTTTGATGTCAATGCACAAGTGAAGCGAAGTGTATCAGCAAATATTCAGTTCAGTACACAAGATATAGGGACCGCAAAATTGTCGTTTAACCTGACAAAGGATGGTGTGCCTTTGCCGATTAGTAAGGCAACCCATGCCAAGCTATTCATGAAATTTACTGACGGCAGCCAGGTCTATGTCAATACAGAAGTCGAAGACGCGCTGAAGGGCGCTATTTTTTATGTCTTAAAACCGGAACAAGTTAAGCATTATGGAACTGTACAGGCTGAGCTTTACGTTAATTACGACAACGGCCAGAAACTGAGCGTCCATAAGTTTTCGTTCGAAATCGATCGGGCGCTCGTTGATCAAGGCATCGCGCCAGTGGCCGAGTACTATATCGACGATTTCGAATCGCTCAAAGCCGCCGTTCAAGAAATGGCAGATGATGCCGAACGGGTTATCGCTGAATTACAGAAGAAGTTCGAAAATCTCGATAACATTGAAACGAAAGAAGGCGCTCAGGAAAAAGCGGACGCCGCTGAGGCTGGTGCGAAAGCTCACACTGATGAACATGCGGCTAAAATCGATAATCCACATAAGGTAACGAAATCGCAAGTTGGATTATCTAATGTTGACAACGTAAAGCAGGCAGCTAAAACGGATTTTGATGCACATACTGCGGATAATGTGCGCCATGTTACCGCTGATGAGCGGACTAAATGGAGCGCGGGGCAGCTCTTTAAAATCACGGGGGATGACGGCCAGCCACTGGTTTACGTTAATGCCACTGATGATTTTCATGAATTGCTTCCAAGATACAAAGGGTTTATACATTTAGCATCACATCCTAATGCGATAAACGGTCCGGGAGTAGCTGTCAGGGGTTTTTGGAACTGTAATTTAGCGGGTACACACGGCCAAATTATTGCGTTTGATAACTCGAATAGAACCTTCAGAAAAACGATTAGTAACGGAAATTGGAGCGATTGGGAAGTACTTGAGACTCAAAGTGGATCACAGGCTAAGGTTGATGCTCATGCAAACAATAAAACAGTTCATGTGACGGCTGCTGAACGTACCAAATGGAACAATGCACAACTGTATAAATTGACACAAGATAATGGTGAACGAATACGTATTCCTGATGGCACTGATTTATTAACCTTGCCATCCGGACTTTATTATGGTGTCAGTAACAAAGTTCTAAATTCTCCTGAACCGAATGCGGTCGAATGGTTTCATTACGATATTTTAACTAATGGTACTACACGAAAAACAATCGTTGTAACAGCTACTGCCAATCCTAAAAGGTGGTTTGGAACAATCCACACTAACGGTGCATTTAAAGGTTGGCAGAGATTTATAACGGATGCAGATGCTTCTGTCACTTGGCAATCACCTGCGTTATTAAACGGGTGGAAGCAGTATGGAACCCATAAGGTCCAGTTTAGTAAAAATGCCTTTGGAGAGGTTGAAATTATCGGCTCAATAACTGGTGGAACCATTGGTTTTGATGTGCCAGCTTTTACGTTACCTGCTGGATACCGCCCGATACAAATGACTCATTTTATAGGTGTAGCCTCAAGCATCGGCACGGGTTCTGCTCCACAGTTTCATAGAACTCAAATCAATACCGATGGCAAGGTGTATATCCAGAGCTGTTCAAATACAACCAACCCTAATGAATTTATAACATTTGGTTTTAAATTTAAGGCGGCATAGGAGGGGTTTTTATGAAATGGCTTTACAAATACGATAAGAAATACAACTACATCCCGGGTGAAGAGATACAGGTTGAGGACAACGCAGAGCTTCCGGATTTTTATTGTGAAATAAAGCCGCCTGACGGTATGTACCTAGCAAAATTTGATCCTGGGAAAGGGACATGGTTTGAATCGGCTACCAAAGAATATATTGAAAGCTTGCAGCCTCCGGAGCCTGAAGCGAGTGAAATTGAGCTGCTAAAAAAGCAAAACGCTTTACTCTCTTATCAATTGGCCCGTCTTCAAAAAGAAGTTGCATCATTGAAAGGTGATGGTTCTTCATGATGTATCCAGACTTTGCGGCTATTAAGCAGTTTTATGATTGGGGTTGTTATGATGATGACTCAATCATGAGAGATTACGTAGATTGGGGGCATATTACCCCGGCAGAATATGAAAAAATAACAGGCCGGAGCTATGACAAACCCGCCGTCTGTGTGGATTTAGGAATGCCTAACGCTCAATAAGGGTGTTTTTATTTTGCCTCAAAGGAGGTGAAAACGATGTGAGAACAGGAGGATTTTAGGACATGCCACAACCAAATGATTATGATGTTTTACAAAAAGAAATCGCAGAAATCAAAGCAGATCAAAGAACACAAGATCAGCGGATAACTAACCTTGAAAGAACAACTGACCGTCATGATCAGCAGATCATTTCTATCAATGAAAAGCTGAACAAGATCGAGGAAAACACAACTTGGATCAAGCGCAGTATCACCGGCGCAATCATTACAGCGGTCAGCACCGGCATCATTGGCGGCGCAATCGCTGTTTTTTATAATCTACTGCAAAAATAAGGAGGAAAACACAATATGAAAAACTTTGACAAAGGCACGGTCGTCCGGACGGTGCTTCTTTTTATTGCATTGGTAAACCAGACATTGATCATGTTTGGAAAGGCAGCTTTGCCGATCAGCGAGGACCAGGTCAATACGCTGGCCGACGCTTTGTATTTAACTGGCTCTACGATTTTTACAATCGTCACGACGTTGATCGCTTGGTATAAAAACAACTATGTCACCGGTAAAGGTAAGCAGCAAAAAGAAGTTCTAAAACAAAAAGGATTAACAAAATGAGGTTGCCGGCTGGCAGCCTTTTTTTCAAAACTAAATTGGAGGGGTTCAAATGGTTAAAGTCGTGAAAAACTTTGTGAAAGTCAATCAATATACACGACCAGGTCTGAAGTTGGCAGGAGTGAAAGGGATTGTCATGCACTGGACGGCGACGCCTGGCGCGTCGGCACTGAATGAGCGTAATTATTTCAATGGCACGTGTATTGCGGACAAACGATATGCGTCATCCCATTATTTTGTGGATCGAAAAGAAGCGCAATTGATTATCCCTGAAAATGAAGTTGCCTATCACGCCCATGATAAAAACCGCTGCTATGTCAGTTTTTTAAAGCCGAACGCCAATACAAAGGCGATCGGTGTTGAAATGTGTGTAGAAAAAAACGGGCAGATTCACAGCGAGACCATTCAAAATGCTGCTGAATTGGTCGCCGATCTGTGCAAGCGTTACGGCCTTTCTACAGACAAGATCGTGCGGCATTATGATGTGACAAATAAAAGCTGCCCGACTCCCTGGGTGAGGGATTCAAGCCAGCTGACGACATTCAGGAAAAAAGTCGATGCTTTGCTTGGAAATAAAACTGTGTCAAAGACAACATCATCCACGAGCCAGTCAAGCAAAACCACAGGGACCATCCTGAAAAAAGGGTCGTCCGGTTCCAAGGTCAAGGCGCTGCAGAAACGTTTGATTGCCGCTGGCTTCTCTCTGCCGAAATATGGGGCAGATGGGTCTTACGGAGATGAAACGGTGCAGGCCATCAAAGCTCTGCAAAAGAAAGCCGGTATCGCGGTGGATGGAATTTACGGACCGGCTACAGAAAAGGCGCTCGCAGCTATTGAAGCGAAAAAGAAAAAGCCTTCTTCAAACGGAAAAAAATCATCCTACCCGCTGCCGTCTGGCATCTATAAGGTAAAAAGCCCACTGATGAAAGGGACGGCCGTCCGCCAGATTCAGGAGGCCTTAGCTGCTCTCTATTTCTATCCGGACAAAGGTGCCAAAAATAACGGCATAGATGGTTATTACGGGCCGAAAACGGCGAACGCGGTCAAACGGTTCCAGCTGATGCACGGGCTGTCTGCGGATGGAATTTACGGACCGAAGACAAAGGCGAAACTTGAATCGCTATTGAACTAATACAAAAAGGCCCTCTTTCAAGAGGGCTTAGATTTTATAAATTCTAACTTGTTAATTGTTATTCATCACTATCCATCTCCCATATTTTCTGACCGTCTGCTAAATATACTGCACTTGGTGTATCTTCATAAAGTGAAATTTCAATTAAGGAACTTTCTCCTTGTCTTAACCAATCATAAACACCACAATCGTTATTAGTGGGTTGGGATAAAATATTATTTACTTGAAATGCGACTGCGTCATATTCTACATAATTGACATCATCATCGTCCAATCCGTTGTCTGTTTCATAGAGTGTGTCAGGTTCTCCAATAACCTTTAATCCACTTTTCCATTCTATTATCAAATCGTTATTTTTATACTTTCTTAATGCTGAAATTAAAGGATCATATCCCATTTTATGTCCTCCTCAGTTATGGTTTTAAAGGCTCTGATGGTACTATATGAGCGCCGTTTTTGCTGTAATGTATCAAACCTCTAGTAGTCTCCACATACTTACCAGTATCTTTATCATAGAATTTTCCTATTACTTTGCCAAAGTCTACTCTCTCTTTGACCCCATTTTTTAACAGAGTGCCTTTTCCTGCAAACTTATCTAGCAATTCTTGTGCCGTTTTATTATCTCCGTAGAAGATGCTTTTGTTTTTACGACCATTAGCTATTTCTTGTTTGTAGTTTGGTGTTCCAGGAATATGTTTTTCTTGAGCTCCTGGTTTTACTTTTGCAGGGAAACCATGCACTTCGCGATACGG
>NZ_JASGCA010000028.1:0-26233 GCF_030449715.1 Bacillus sp. LB7 | reverse complement strand
GGAGGAACATTCTGAGCCGGATCGCGCTAGTCTTGCGACTTTGGTATCGGGAGATTGTAAGCAGTGTGTTTTTTGGATATGTGGTCTTACAATGCTTGGCTTCCTCCCGGAGTATTAGTAAGGCGCAAATTTGAATAAGCGTTTAGCGTAAGGGGGAAACCAAAAGAAAAAACGAAAAATTAGACTAAAGTAACAAATAAAAATTGCCGATTCTTGAGAAAAGAGGGCATGAAACGATAATAGCACTCTGGCTGTAGCTAGAGAATGCTTTCTGTAATACTATTGCAACCTATATATGAAAGGGGGTTTTATGGAACTTTACCTCATCTAATGATTGTTGGTATTACAATATTCATTGTTTTATTATGGCCCTTTTTAGATTAAAATATTGCTTAGGAATATTATTTGGACTCTTTGTGAGGTGAAATAAGTGGATTTAAAAAAGTGGTTCACCAACAACAAATGGATTTATTTAACCATACTTTATATAATCGCTATGCTTTTCCAATATTCAATAAATCAATGGGGTTTTGTTATAACTCCAGCCGGAATTGGTCTTATTATAGCTTTTTTCACAACTATAATGACCAATTATAAACCAATAAAAAAATTGTTACGTAAAATTAAGTATTTTATTGGATTTTCTATGTTTAAGTGGGAAGCCCAAGCTAACTTTACTATAAAGCGCGATACATTGAAATCCACGTTAGTAGCCGAAGAAGAGAAAATCTTGGAACTTTTATTATCGTCGCTTAAAAAAAATAATGAAAACAGTGATAAAAAAGCTGTGAGGATCTCTTATAGCAAAAACAGAAATTTAATATTAACAATTAAAGATTATGTTATTGACATGGAATTTTCACTAATTGATCTTGATGAAATTGATGATGACGGTGATGAAGTTAGAATACTAAAAATAAATACAATAGCATCACTGCGATATAAAGACAGCAATAAAGCAATAGAAGGGATCCTCCTAGATTTCTATCACCTGTTATGTGAAAAATACGAACCATCATTTGAAAAATATACATTTACTATTGAGCCTGAAAAAGTTGGCCAGGATTACATGAAAAAAATTTTTATTAATGAATATGACGCTGATGAAATAACGGCATTTGAAATTCGAAAAAATAGTCCTCAATTTGATGAATTTGTCACGCAAAAAAATATAAAATTTGCAACAAAAAGGAGAGATCAACTAAAAGGTTTGGTAGAAAGTGCGATATTAAAATTGTCTTAACTAAAATAATGGAGGGGTGCAGTCTTGGCACAGTCTATTAAAATGCACAGAATACAAACGTCTCCCGTAAGTTATCCAGTTGAATCTGAAGAAGTTAGTACTGGGATAAATTCAGTGACATTCAAAACAAAGGTTGAACATATTGGGCAAAGTGAGTATGATAGCAATTTGAAAAAATTAAAAATCTCTCACCAGATTGGGGGAGCTTTCGAAGGGAAGGGTATCCTTGAGGATGGCTCAATTCATAATATTATTGCAACTGCCACCACAGAAGAATTTCCTTGTTTTGTGAAAGATGAATTGTACTTATACACTTCAGGTACTAGAAGAGAGGTTTCCGCCCAGGCATTAAGGAGACTTAGAAGATTTAAAAAACATGACAATCACCTCATTGCTGAAAACATAAAATTAAACTTATTAGACTTTAAAAGCTATCTTGAACATTCCGAAGAAGGCAATATAAAGGGTGGCTGGTTTAGAGGGATGTCGGTAAAGAATGTAGAGGTAGCATACTTAGGCGGTGGAGCTGTTACGGAAAGTGATGATTGGGATCGGTATGAAACTAGTGGTGGAGAAATTTCTGCACTTAGAATTGACTTACCACTAGGAGATTTAGAGGATGAGCCTACTAAAGTTTTATTAACACGGGATGGGAATTGTGTTGTATATAAAAATGTAGGGGAACATGGACTATTAAACATTGCCATACCTCTTTTTAACGCTGCAGAACAATTTATTGAATGAAAAATACATATATTTTTAAGCATCCTTCGGGGTGCTTTTTTATATTCTCTGTAAACCGGGTCCAGTGAATCTCAGAATAGACGATCAGCGGCCAAAGGGTGCCTCTGAGTGTGGGCCCGGTTTAGAAAGAATATATACAAACGCTTTCCCAAACGGGTGGGCGTTTTTTATTTGAGGAGATGATCTGGATGGAATCAAAATGCGAGCATTGCGGCGAGGTTCATGGGGTTTTATTGCGGGAGGAGAAAAGGGCGAATGGTATTGAGATTGGATATATTCAATGCCCCGCCTGCCAGCATAGGGCCGTGTTTTCTGTGACAACTCCACAAATTAGAGAGCTGCAAAAACGTATCAGAAGTGTGAAGAGTCAGTATGACAAAGCCAAGAGGCTAAAGAAATCCGAGCGCCTTTTGACAGAGTATTTCAATTTAAAGGAGCGTATTGGCCTACTTATGCAGCCTTTAGTCGAGCAAGCAAATGAAGAGCTGAACCAATAAGTGTTTGGCACTGAAGGAGGATTATAATGCCGCCTAAGCCATTAAGGGAGTGTAAGGCCCACGGGTGTAAGGCTCTTACCCGAGAGGGCTACTGCCCTGACCATAAGCACGTCAAGCAGGAGGAAACGAAACATTACAACAAACATTCAAGAAACAAAACAATAACAAGTTTTTATAAATCAACAGAATGGAAACGAACAAGAGAACTTGTTTTACTTCGAGACAATCGTCTTTGCCAGCGGTGCTTGAGAGAACACCGTTTCACGCCTGCTGACATGGTTCATCATATTGTGGAGGTTAAGCAGGACTGGTCCAAGCGTTTAGACCTTTCAAATCTTGAAAGTCTCTGCAATGCCTGCCATAACAAGGTTCACGGCGACCGGAGCAAGCCGATCAAGTAGGGATACCCCCCTATGAAAATCCTTGGGAAGCAACCGCCGCGGGAACGGCGCCCCCTCTTCTGCAAACAAACACCGCTTTTCAAAGTTCCCGAAAACAAAAAGAACCCTCCCGGCAAATTCGCCGAGAGGGCTTGATATGACTGGTTTTGTTGTTGCTTTCATCATACCATGAGACTGAGAAAAAACAAGCGCAAAATTGCAATTTTTTTAAGAAATGAGGTGAGAAAACATGCCGAGACCTGCAAAATCCGCAGCCCTTCAATTAATACAGGGCAATCCAAATAAAAAGAATACGAAAGAGCTTGCAGCCAGGGCCAAACACGAAAAAAAGATGAAAATGCGCTCTGAAAATATCAAACCGCCTACCTGGCTGGATAAGGTGGCTAAAAAAGAGTTTAAGCGGATTGCTGCTTTATTATCTGAGGTGGAAATTATGACGGAGGCGGATATCAGCATGTTAGCCGCCTACTGTAATGCGTATTCTCAGTACATCTCTATTTCGAAAATTATTGAAGAAGACGGCATCATGATTCATACAGAGGGTCAAGATGAAAACGGGGAGCCGGTCAAGTTGGTTGGAGAAGAGCATCCCCTCCTGAAACGACAGAAAAACTTCTATGATCAAATGAAATCGGCTGCTAACGATTTCGGGCTCACGCCGTCTGCACGCGCCAAGCTCGCGATCACCAAGACCCAGGAAGAACGGGAGAAGACTTTAGCAGAAAAGGAGTTTAGTAATGTATGAATACAATTAAACAGTTTATGATTGACTACTCGCGTGATGTAATATCGGGCGAGATTGTTGCGTGCGAAAAGCATATATGGGCTTGTCAGCGGTTTTTAAATGATATTAAAAGAGAAGGAACAAGAGAGTTTCCTTACGTGTTTGACGATGAAAAAGCCCGTCGCTTTCTTTACTGGATGACGCAATTCAAACATACAAAAGGGCCATTAGCTGGTGAAAACATAGTTCCAGATCGTATTCAAATCTTTATTTTCGGTAATGTTTATGGCTGGATTCATAAAGATACAGGATACCGCCGTTTTACAAAAGTGTATTGGCAGGTAGGCCGTAAAAATGCAAAGACTCAGAGTCTAGCATGTGTTGCATCCTATGAAGCAATGGCAAACAATGAGAAAATGTCTGAAGTTTATATAGGGGCAACAAAGACGGAGCAGGCTCAAATATGTTGGAAGGAGATAAAAGCCCAAATAGAAGGGTGCGAACTTCTAAACAAACCTGAGCAAAAATACAGGATAGCATACAGTACCATTGAGCACCCAAAAACAAATTCAACCATCAAAGCTTTATCTAAAGATGCAGGAAAGACCGGTGACGGATTTAACCCGCAATGCGGCATAATAGATGAATATCATGCTCATAAAACGTCAGAGATTTACGATATCCTGGAGTCGGGGATGGGCGCAAGAACGCAGCCTATCATGGTTATTATCACGACAGCGGGGCACGAGTTAAACAATCCGGCCTATCGTGTGGAGTATGATTATGTTTCACGTCTTCTCGATCCAAACAAAGTAGAGACAAATGAACAGTATTTTGTCATGGTGAACGAAATAGATAAAGACGATGACATAAAGGATGAAAGGAATTGGATAAAGGCTAATCCGATATTAGCTTCTCATGAAGTTGGGAAAAAATATTTGCGAGATCGTCTTGAAATGGCTCTGGCTGTTCCTGAAAAGATGAGGGATTTCCTGACCAAGAATATGAATGTTTGGGTTAATATGCGCGACGGTGGATACATGGATATGCAGGCTTGGAAGGATTGCGGATCTGATCAGTTCCCTGATTTATCCGGCCGTGAGTGCTATGTTGGGATTGACTTGTCAAAACGAATTGACCTGACAGCTGTTTCGTTTATTTTCCCATTGGATAATGGGAGCTTTGCTGTTGAGAGTCACGGCTTTATGCCTGAAGATACTTTCTATGAGCGTATTAAGACTGATAACGTACCTTATGATCTGTGGAGAAAAAAGAACTGGCTAACCGTTACCGACGGTGCTGTTGTCGATTATGACTATATCAGAACCTATATTAAGAAAATGGAGAAAGAAAAAGGCTGGCGGATAAAAGAAATTGCCTACGATCCGTACAATGCCACACAGTTTGCCCAACAGATGGAGGCAGACGGATATGTGATGATTGAAATTCGGCAGGGTGTAGCCACACTTTCAGAGCCTACGAAAGACTTCCGCGAAAAAGTGAAGGCGAAAAAGATCATCCATAATAAAAACGATCTGCTGACTTGGGCTATGGGGAACGCCGTTACAAAAGTGGATGCCCAGGAAAATATAATGCTGGACAAGTCCAAGTCCACACAACGGATTGACCCGGCAGCTGCACTTATTAATGCACATGTTCGGGCTTCTCAGATTGATACAGCGATCGACTTAAACGCTTATATTCAGTCTGGATCTTTCAGCCTGTAGGGGGTGAGAACTTGAAAGTTTTAAAAGCCTTACAGTTATTTTTAGAAGATATTTTGCTTATTGCAGGCATGGTATTCATTTCAATAGCCATATACCGAATAAACGTAAACGCGGGTTTAATTGCAACCGGTGTTTTTTTATTTTCACTTGCGAGCTTGGCAGGATTTGTTCGTCAAAAAAATAAGGATGAGGGAGGGAAATAGATGCTATTAAGCCGTTTAAAAAGCGGGATAAAAAATGAAATTGCTGAAGAGGATAGCGGCTCCCTTCTTCATCCAGCTACGTGGTTTAGAAATATTTTTGCTGGATCTGAAAGCGCATCTGGTGAAAGGGTATCAACAAAAACGGCCGTTCTTCATCCGGATGTATATGCTTGCGTGATTGTTTTGGCTGATGATATTGCCAAACTACCAATTAAACTTTTTCAGAATCAAAACGGCAACATACAACAGGTTCAAAATAAAGTCAGCGATATCATTCTGAACAAAGTCAATAACTACATGACAAGCTTTGTGTGGAAACGCCTTTTGGTTACGAGATTGTGTACTTGGGGAAACAGCTATAATCTTTTGCTTTTTGATAAAGACGGGAATGTGGCTGGGATCAGACCATTAGACCCTGAAGCGACAAATACGAATATTGATCCAAATAACGGCCGGGTATGGTATTCAACCACACTTGACGGCAAGTACCGTGAATTTTTTTACGAAGAGGTACTGCATTTTAAAAACCTGTCTCTTGACGGAATTGTAGGCCAAACCCCGATTTCAGTTATTCGGGACAATATCGGATCAAATAGAGCTGCGACAAAATTTAACGCGAAATTTTACAAGAATGGCGGCGCACCATTTGGCGTTGTAAAAGCGCCGACCCTTTTAGACCGAAAAAGCAAACAAATTCTTAGGGAAGACTGGGAGCGGGTGAATGCGGGGCAGTCTATTGCAGTTTTAGACGCCGGCCTCGATTATTCACAAGTAACAATGCCTATGAAGGATGCTCAATTTATAGAGTCAATGAAGTGGAATCGTCAGCAGATTGCATCGATTTATAAGGTGCCTCCGCATAAAATAGGTGAGCTGGACAGGGCAACATTTTCAAATATTGAGCAACAATCCTTAGATTATGTCAAAACCACTTTACAGCCAATCGTCACAAATATTGAACAAGAGTTAAACGATAAGGTTTTGACAGAGAAGCAGCGGGGAGCTGGCTATTACTTTAAATTTAACCTGGAATCAGAGCTCCGCGGGGACAGTAAATCACGTGCTGAATTTTATAAAACGATGCAAAGTGTCGGCGCTTTTAGCGTTAATACTATCCTTCAAAAAGAGGACATGACAGGCATCGGAGAGATCGGCGATGAGCATTACGGAAACTTAAACCTTGTTCCCCTTTCAATTATGAAAGAATATCAGCTTAACAAGACGAAGCGGTCTTCAGATCGACTGAAAGGGGGTGATGGCAACGGTACAGAGGAAGAAAAACAAGTATTGGAACATGAAGGTTCTGAATGATTCGACCGCTGAAATCACGCTTTACGGTTCTATTACCGGCGAAGGATGGTTTAGTGAGAGCTCGTCCAAGGCCTTTCAGTCTGAATTGAAAAGTTTAGGTGACGTGAGCTCTATTGATTTGTACATCAATTCGCCCGGCGGGGATGTTTTCGAGGGGCAGGCTATTCATTCGATGCTCCAGCGTCATAAAGCCAAAATCAATGTCTATGTGGATGCGCTGGCCGGAAGTATCGCTTCCGTCATTGCAATGGCCGGTGATAAGATTACGATGCCAAGTAACGCCATGATGATGATTCACAACCCATACATGGGGATGGTCGGGAATGCCGCAGAATTCCGGAAGGCAGCCGATGATCTGGATAAGATTACTGAAAGTATCGTTTCCACATATCTTGCGAAAGCAGGAGACAAACTGGACGACGGGACTTTACGCCAGATGCTGGATGAGGAAACCTGGCTCACCGCCGATGAAGCTTTAAATTATGGCTTGATCGATATGGTTTCAGAATCAAAGGATGTAGCAGCCTGCATTGATCATCAGGTACTGGCACATTTTAAACATGTTCCAGGCAAAATTGTTGCTCAATCTACTGCTGAAAGTCCGGCTGAAGAAACTAAGCCGGATGAATTACTAAAACAAAAGATCAATATGAAACTTGAACTCTTAAATCTTTAAGGGTTCTTTTTTTATGCCACTTTTAAGGAGGACAAGCATTTGAAACAGAAAAAGTTATTGAGACTTGATATTCAATTTTTTGCCGGGGGCGGGATGTCCAAAAAAGAACGAGAATTGCGCCAGACCTTGGCGGAAAAACGTACAAAAATTGAAGCGCTGACCGATGAAGGGAAAATGGACGAAGCCAAAAAACTGCTTGCTGAGGCTCAACAAATTAAAGATCAAATTCAAACATATGAGGATTTACGAAACATGCAGGTTTCATATGCACAAGAAGAGCCGCAGCATGATCCAGAGACAAAGACACCGCAACAGGCAACGGATGATATCGCTGAAACAGAAGTGAAGAATCATGTTCAACTTTTTGCTCACGCCCTTAGAACAGGCAAAGTACCACAGCCTCTTGCCGCGATGAAAGAAGGTGTGGATGAGGACGGCGGGCTTATTGTACCGCAGGATATCTCCACGAAAATAAATGAAAAACGACGTCAATTTGATACGTTGGCAAATCTAGTCGATGTCATTCCGGTATCAACAAACAAAGGGTCAAGGGTTCTTGAAAAACTAGTGGATATCACCCCGTTAGTAAATCTTGAGGAATTAGCAGATATTGAAGAATTAGAGAACCCTAAATTTGAAAACATTAAATATAGCATTAAAGACTATGCAGGGATTTTGGTCCTCTCAAATGATTTACTTGCGGATACTCAAGAGGCGCTTTTGGAGTATCTCTCCAATTGGCTCGCTAAAAAATCGGCTGTAACCCGCAATACATTGATTCTTGAACAATTGGGTTCACTTGCGAAAACGACAATATCGAAACAGGACGACATTAAAGACATTATCAATGTCAAACTTGATCCGGCTATTAATGCCACGACTAAAGTTGTCACGAACCAATCAGGATTTAACGTGTTAGATAAACTGAAAGACGCTTTCGGCCGTTACCTGCTTCAGCCGAACCCTACTGATCCAACTAAAAAATTATTGTTCGGTAAGCCGGTATCCGTCATTTCTGATAAGTATTTGCCAAACGGCGGTACAAAAACGACTCCAAAATATCCATTAATCATTGGAGATCTTAAAGAAGCTGTCAAACTCTTTGATCGTCAGCAATATTCCATTTTAACGACAAATGTCGGTGGTAAAGCATTCTATCGTAACTCTACAGATATGCGAATCATTGAACGTGAGGACGTCGTTCTTTGGGATACTGATGCGGTGGTCTATGCAGAATTTTCATCAATTAAAGATGCCGTTCCTGACAATGAAACTCCAAGCGCTGGTGGCTCAGAAGATAAATCAGTTGACGTTGGAAAATAAAAAATTGAAAAGGATGATGAGATATGGCAGATCAATTTTTAAACCAAAGTAACGGAGTCTATACTTCTGCAGAGGACGACGGTACAGGAAAGCCGGTAACACCGGTTTATTTGAAAGGAAACAGCGAGGATAATCCTTTGTACATTAAGGGAATGCAGGGGGAACCTGGGCCGCAGGGACCTCAAGGGCCAAAAGGGGACAAAGGAGATACCGGCCCGCAAGGTCCACAGGGAGAGCCAGGACCCCAAGGCCCGAAAGGTGACAAAGGCGATCCGGCTGACATTGGAGAGAAAAGTATCCTACATGAAATGCTTGCGGACAAGTCTGTTAGAAGCAACAACATCGGAACCGGCAGTGTCATGCCGGATCACTTTAACAGCGAAGTAAAGGCCATTTTTGAAGACCTACAAAAGCAAATTGATGAGCTCAAAGGCGGCGCATCTAGTTAACGAAAGATAGGTGATGCCCTATGACTGAAACCCAACAAAAAGAGCTTGAAGAGGCGAAAAAATTCCTCCGGGTCGATGGTGATCTGGAGGATGATTTAATTCTTGGGTTTATCGCTTCTGCAAAAGAATACATTACGTCCGCAACGGGCCTGAAATTTCCTAATAATTCAGCTCGCGCAGATTTGTGTGTAAAGGCTTTTGTCACCCACTGGTATGAAAACCGTGAAATAGCTGGCACAACTTCAAACCTTGATGGAGTTCTGACAACGTTGATCAATCAATTAAAATACACAGTTTCGGAGACTGATGCCGATGCTGAATGATATGCGATATCGAATCATGTTTCAAAAGAAAAAAGAAGGCGGCCGTCTCCCTGTGGAAGGTGACTATGAAACGGTCGTTGAATGTTGGGCAAAAGCTGAAGGATTAAAAGGTCGGGAATACTATGCAGCAGCGGCCGTACAAAAAGAACATACAATAAAATTTACGATCCGACACCGTGAGGATATCGACAAACATATGCGGATTCTGTTTCAGAACCAATCATATGAGATCGAATCAATTCTTCCAAACTATTCCCGAAAAAATTTCACCACAATCAGGGCAAAGGCGGTGGAATAATGAAAATCGAAATGGAGATGCAGGGCTTTAAAGAATTAGATTCATATTTATCTTCACTCGCAAGGAAGGACGAAAAAATAAATAAAGCTGCTGTGAAAGCCGGCGGCGCGATTCTTGCGAAGGAAATTAACAAGAATGCTCCCCGTTCCAATATTGGAGGGAGCCATCCCCACATTGATGAAGATATTATAGTCGGTAATCGCACGAGAAAGGACCCTGATGGTGAGATATATGCTGTGGTCGGCCCTACAAAAGATACAAAATACCGTGTCCATTTACCGGAATTCGGTACGATCCATCAACCGGCTAACCCGTTTATTCAGCAGAGTATGAAAAGTGCAAATGATCGAATGCTTGAAGCGATGGTAGCCGTTATCAGGAAAGGGTACAAGCTATGAATGTTGCAGAAAGAGCATTACAACTGAAAAACAGAGTATTTGAAGCGCTGGAAACCGATCCAGCGCTTTTATTGTTGGCCGATCCAGCAAACATTTTTGAACTTGCGGTACCAATTGGGATCAAAAGCAAACCGCCTTATATGGTCGTACAGGAATTGGACTACAGAACTACCAAGTGGGCTGACGGAAAGCCGATCAAGGATAGCGCTGTTTATCAAATTGATGTATACAACGATTCTTCCTGCGATCAGATTTTGGCTGCCGTAGTTGGGGTCATGAATCGATTAGATTTTCAAACAGGAATTTTAATCAATGACTTTTTAAAAGATGAGGGCCTTATCCGGAAAGGTTACCGGTTTGAGGCCAATATTTTACTATAATTGGAGGTTTTAGAATGCCTGAATTTAGTTCCGTTACCGGGTTGGAAGGCGTTAGATTTGCGCCATTAAAAAAGGTGAATGGTCTTTATGTAGCTTCAAAAATTATTGAATATCCCTATGCAATTAACGCGAAAGTTAATACGGAAACATCAACCGAAAAACAATATGCAGACAACAAGTTAGTTGATATGGCGGTCACAACAGGTTCCACAAAGTTGGAGCTTGAAATGCGAGATTTACCGATGGAAATCTTGGCCGAACTATTAGGAATTGAGGAAACAGACGGCCTCTATTTATTTAAGAAAAATATCATTCCGCCGTGGGTTGCTATGTCTTTCTATGGGCCAAAAGCGAACGGCAAGAATCGCCATGTAGGCTTAGTGAAAGGGCGTTTTTCTCTTCCGGATGATGAATGGAAAACAAAAGAAGAAAAGACAGACTTCCAAACAGTCAAACTTTCTGCTGAATTTATGGAGCGCGAACAAGACAACGCCTATAAAGTATTGGCTGATGAGGACGCACCGAATTTCGATTTGGACAAGTTTTATGAAAAGGTGTTTGGTGATGCTTATAAAAATTCTGATTCCGGATCAGATGACAGCTCGAGCGTTGATCTTGGAAAGTAAAACATAAGGAGAAGCCCGCGCGCTTCTCTTTTTTCACATCAAACAAAATAAAGGAGGAGTCAACATGGCTCAAAAGCATATTTCTATTAAATTATGGTTTGAAGATGAACAGAAATTTAAGACATTTATTGCTCCACGTACTAATACAAAAACGCTTCTTGAAGCATTAAGACTAAATGCTGAGGCTGAAAGAACGGCGGACAATCTGGAAAAAAGCATCAAAACATTAGAGAAACAAATGCACTTTATTGTGAAATTGTTCCGCAATCAGTTCACTTATGAGGACTTAGAAGATGGGCTTCAATCTTTTGAAATTGCGAAAGAAATCAGCCGCATTCTTGCTGAGATAACCGGCTATAAAGAGATTGAGGAAGAGGACAAAGATTTTTTGCCGGAGGAACCGGAGATGAATACACATTCGAAAAAGGAATAGAGCAGCTTAATGAGATATACGCCACGCTTTTAAAACAAGGATGGACTATGACCGATATTGATGAAATGGACATTTACCATTACTTGGAGGTTTTAGCGCAAGAAAATAAACCTAAAGTTGTTCCAATTGATCAAGTGTTTTTCTAAGGCGGGTTTAACAGCCGGTCTTTTTTAGTTGAGTTTATGCCAGGGAAGCGGGGTGGATACATATGGCGCAACCTATCGGAAATATGATTATTAAAGTAGGCCTTGATGATACAGGTTTTAACCGAGGAATTGAAGGCTTAAAGCGGCAAATGCGTTTAGCGAATTCGGAAATGAAAGCATCCGGTGCAGTTTATAAAGCTGCGGGCAATCAATCTAAATTTCTCCAATCCCAAGTAGAAGGACTTAATAACAAATACCGCATTCAAGGCCGTTTAGTTGATGAGCATCGAACAAAATACAATAGGTTAGTCAGAGAAAAAGGGCTGGACAACCGAGAAACGCAGATACAAGGCCGCCGGCTGAATGATGCAATTGCCGTTCATCAAAGCCTTGGAAACGAACTGCAACGTGTAACAAGAGAATTTGAAAACACGACAAACAGCACCCGTCGCGCGTCGGGTGTTTTTTCTGTGTTCAGACGAGATTCAGGGAAAGTATCTGAAGGGCTAAACGCTGTTTACCATTCTGCTTCTAAGGTTGGAACAGCCCTTTCGGCTGTTGGTGCGGCTGGGACGCTGGGGATTGGAGTAAGTGTAAAAGCCGCAGCTGACTTTGAAAAAGCTATGAGCCGTGTTGGTGCTTTAGCGAATGCCACAAACGACCAAATGGCTAAACTGACGGAAACGGCGCGGCATTTGGGTGCAACAACTCAGTTTACTGATGGAGAAGTTGCCGAAGGAATGCAGTACCTTGCGATGGCTGGATATAAAACAAATCAAATTATCGGGGCTATGCCTGGTCTTCTCGCAACTGCTGCAGCCGGTCAAACAGACCTTGGAGTTACGGCCGATATCGTTTCTGACATTTTGACTGAATTTCATATCAAGGCTGAAGATACAAACCGTGTTGCGGATGCCATGGCGTATACTTTCACCAATTCAAATGCTACCCTGCAAGAAATCGGGCAAACAATGAAATATGCAGCTCCTGCAGCAAAAACGGCAGGGCTCAGCATGGAAGAATTAGCGGCAGCGACAGGCATTATGGCAAACAGCGGTATTAAGGCTGATATGGCAGGAACAGCTTTGCGAGCTACACTGACCCGTTTATCATCGCCACCAAAACAAGCCGGAAATGCGATTGATGAATTAGGTTTGAAGGTGACCGATTCGACAGGGAAACTGCGGCCACTTGCGGATATTATCGGCCAGATCAATGAGAAAACAAAAGATTATACCGAAACTGAAAAAATTCGAATTGCCAAACAGTTGGCTGGGCAGCACGCTCTTTCTGGTTTTATTACTTTAATGCACGCGGGAAAAGATAAGATTCAAGAATTTACAAGAGAAATTGAAGGTAGTGGCGGCACAGCTGAAAGAGTAGCCAAAAAGCAAATGGACAACCTGGCTGGCTCTATTGAGTATTTGAAATCGGCGTTAAATAACGCTGTTATCACATTGGGGAATCAGTTTCTCCCTGTCATCCGTGCAACCACTGACGGTCTAACCAAATTTGTTACTTGGTTTGATTCATTACCCCCTTCCGTTGCGAGTACCATTGCGATTACTGGCGGTGCAGTCACTGTATTTTCACTCTTAGGTGGCGCGTTCTTACTGTTGCTCGGCTCCTTGCCAAAGATAGCAGCAGGATGGAATATGCTTCGGACTGCCGGCGGATATTTAACGCGGAATGTAAATCAAGCATCAGCCAGTCTTGGCGTTTATTCTACAGAAGCCATTGCAGCGGGCGCAGCTTCCAGGACAGCGGCTGCAGGAATGAACACGACCTCCACGGCGGCGGCTGTAGCGTCTACAAGGATGGAACGTTTTCATCAATCAACCGCAGTCGCAACAACGAGAGTAGGACGGCTTGAGCAGTCATCTAGTAAAAGTACAAGAGCTATGCGGGGACTGGGCGGTGCTTCACGTGTTGCCGGCGTTGGTCTTGGATTGTTTGGCGGGCCAGTTGGTTCAATTGCTGGGCTAATTCTTTCATTTGCTCCTGAGCTCTTAAAATTCGGTGGGAGTATTTTAAAGGTTGGAGCCAATGCAATTAAAGGTGCTGGCGGCTTTATGAAATTAGCAAAAAGCGGTTTTGGCCTATTCAACATTCTCAAAAAAGGAGCAGGAGTTGTCGGCCTTTTACGTGGCGGATTGAGCTTGTTAGGTGGTCCAGTTGGTCTTGCTGTAACAGGAGTGACACTTTTAACCGAAGCTGGAACAAAGTATTATGACAATCTGAAGAAAAGGGTTCTTCCATCGACTATTGACTTTGGTGAGGGAGTATCGAAGTCAACGGCAAAAGCTGTGAATGCTTATGAAGATATGAATATTAAAGTCACAGCAAAACTTGAATATCTCCGTATAACTAATGCCAAAATCACCAAGAAAATAGCGGACGATGTCACAACACAGTTTACAGCGATGGGAGAGTCATTGAAAAATGGATTCCAAACAAGCGCTGATTCAGCGACCAAGGTATTAAAAGAATTTTTTGCTTCTAATGATAAAATGTCAGATAAGGAAGAAGCTAAGATTCTAAATAAAATTGAAGTTGGAAATCACAAGAAACAAAAGAAAATCCAAGGATACGTAGATCGCATTAATGAGATTTATCAAAACGCCGCAAAAGAACATCGTAAGCTTACGGATAAAGAATATGAAGAAGTTACTAACATTCAAGGAAAAATGCTCTCCCAAATGGAGACAGCACTAACCCGAAGCAAAGATGAGCAAACGAAAATCTCTAGAAAGTTGAAAGAAGAGTCTTCAAACCTTTCCGCCCAACAGGCAGCCGCAGTTGTAAGAAATAGTAACAAAGCAAAAGAGAAAACAATTAAAGCTGCTGAGAAGCAGCGCGATGCTGTTATTGACGCTGCTGATGATCAGTATTATGTAAAAGGTACAATTTCAAAGAAAGAGCACGATGACATTGTTGGGAAAGCCAGAAGCCAAGCCAAAAAAACAATTAAAGAAGCAGAAAAGACGCATAAAGGTGTAGTCAAGGAAGCAAAGCTTCAAGCTGCCGGCCATCTTGATCAAGTTGATATTGAGACAGGTGAGATCCTTGATTCATGGGATCATCACCTAATTGATTTAGCTGGGGTAGTCAATAAGATCACCGGCTATATTAATAACGTTTTTGATTTTCTTCATATTCCTACTAAGATTCCGGAATGGAAGCCCAAAGGTTATCAAGATACTTCTAAAATGCAAGTTGCACCTGGTGTCGCTTATGCAAAAGGGACGGACTTTCACCCTGGTGGAAAGGCACTTGTCGGTGAAGAAGGATGGGAGCTGGCCCATACACCAGGCATCGGAACGTATGTTGTCGGTATGGGCGGCCCGCAAATTTGGGATCTCCCACGAGGCACCTCCGTACTACCGCATGACCTGTCAAAAAAATTAGCAGCCACAGGGTTACCAGGATATGCAGGAGGGGTTGGCGACTTTTTCAAAAAAGCGATTGACGGCTCTAAAAAGATGGTCAACGGGGCTGTATCTTTTGGAAAAAGCATCGTGGATAAAGTCGGGGATGTCAGCTCAAGTGCAATGGACTTGATTACAAAGGGTCCTGGCAACTTAATCAAAAAACTATTTAGTGGGCTTATCCCCTACAAAACAGGAAAAGGCATCGACATGTTAGGAACCGGTGTACTTAAGACACTGAAAGACGGGGCAGCTAAATTCCTGAAAGGAGTCATGCCAGAGCCGTCCACATTTAAAGGGACCGGAGGAACGAAAGCCGTAAACCAATGGGTGACAGAGGCTGTTGGTATAGCAGGGGTGCCACTTTCATGGATTCCAGGGCTTGTGACCATCGCCATGAAGGAAAGCGGCGGAAATCCAAATGCTATCAACTTATGGGATTCCAATGCGAAAGCCGGCCATCCCTCACAGGGTTTGATGCAAACGATTCCGAGCACTTTTAACGCCAATAAGTTTCCTGGACATAATAACATTTTGAATCCGATAGATAATACGTTGGCTGCAATAAACTATATCAAGCGCAGATATGGAGACATTAGCAATCATCCAGGCTTAAAATCAATGGCCCGAGGTGGCGGCTATGTTGGTTATGCAAAAGGTGGTATCTCACCTGGACGGGGTGGCTCAAAATGGGCCATCTTAAATGAACGAGGGTATGATGAAACGACCATCACGGAAGATCCTTCATACAGGGAGCGTAATATTGGTCTATGGGCTCGTATCGGTAGCAAGCTTGGCATACTTCCGGATTTACAGGATGGGATGATTTCAAAAGCACTTCTCCTGCTTCAAAAAGTTTCGGCAAAGCCTGAACAGGAGCCACCACCACCTAATGATTTTTCTGTAGACATCAGCCGTGTTGTAAAGAATCAAGAAAAACAAATCAGTATGATGGCAAAGCAGATTGATTTTCTAAATAAAAATGTGCAGCTCTTGCAGCAACTTTTACTAAAAGACAACAACACATATCTTGATGGCAGAAAAATTGACCAATCAGCCGGGGATCGGTTTACTCGAACTTCATTCATAAACGGGGTGAGATAGTGAAATTATTCCTTGATTACGATAATGGTCTTGGGGAGCAGAGCTTAAAAAGCCTGCTTCCTTTTTTTGAACCTTTAAGCTTCACACCTGAAGCGCCGGGGATTGATCGTGAAACGGTTAGTATACCCAGAATAAACGGAGTTGTCCTTCCGCAGCATCCTCGGGATGTCACATATACAGAACGAAAAATAACCGTTGAATTTTATTTGAATTCAGTCATCGCTGAAAACTTTTATCAATTTAGGCGGGAACTTTACGCGCTTTTAGTCAAGCCGTTCCCCTATTATATCTCGACCGATTTATTGCCGAATCTTCGTTTTCGTGTAACTTGTGATGGGAATTTTAGTATTCCAAAAGAAAAGGAGAAAAACTTTGTAACGTTCACAGTTGAATTTAATAACATCACTGGACTGGCAGAATCCAAATTCACTTCCCTGACAAAGCAAAATTTTGACGGAGAACATTGGAGTCCGGGAATGAATATTCAAATGCGTGATGATCTGGAATACAGGTTCAAAAATCGAAAGAGGTTTCAGGTTTATAACACTGGGGACGCCTATATCAATCCTCTGGAACATGACTACAATGTGACCTTGCGGGCTTCAGGTAAAAACGTGACGATCATCAACCATACAAATGGGGAGAGGCTGAAAATTGAACAGGAGTTGAAAAAATCACAGCCTGTCACTTTTATCAAACAGTATACCGTGATCAATGATAAGCCGGTTAAAACCTCCGGTAGGCTCCCGGGGCTTGATATAGGGAGCAATGATTTTGAAATACAGAATACCGATGATTTTGAAATCACTTTCGATACACGTTTTTATTACGCATAAGGAGTAAGTACAATGGCAAATTCAGATTTTATAAAAGAAATTGCACCAGACGCCCAAAGAGTCTATAAAAAGTATGATATTCTCGCGTCTCTCATTATTGCTCAGGCCTGTTTAGAGAGCGCATGGGGGACAAGCGTGCTCGCTCAGAAAGGAAAAAATCTATTCGGAATTAAGGGGACTTATAACGGGCAATATGTTCTCATGTGGACGACTGAATACGATCGGAAAGGGAATGCGACCCGGGTACAAGCCAAATTCCGCAAGTACCCATCCTGGTATGCTTCTCTGCAAGATTTAGCCAAACTTTATGTTAACGGAACAAGCTGGGATCCCAACCATTATAAAGCCATAGTAGGTGAAAAAGATTACAAGAAAGCGACAGCAGCCCTTGTAAAAGCCGGTTATGCAACTGATCCGGCTTATGCAACGAAATTAAACAATCTAATTGAAACGTATAATCTTACACAATATGATTCTGTGGACGGCATTCCTGATGATCCTGATCAACCTGACACACCGATACCGGAGCCGGAATTTCCGAGTAAGGAGTATGACGGGAAAGATATAACACTCAATCAGAATCTGCCGACAGATGTTGATTTTCCACAGTTGCATGTCTCATCAAAAGATGGAAAAAAAGTTGTGGAAATAACGGGTGTTTCCGTTGATCTGACGGACGATACGACAGGTAAGAAGAGTTTTACCTTCACGATCACAAAAACGCAGGAGAACGGCACAGAATTCGATTTATTGGTAAACGACAATATACTTTATCTGGATGAGAAAAAATTCAATCATCAAAAATACTATATTACGGATGTAGAGGTAAGACAGGAAAATAACATCCTTACAAAAACCGTCACGGCAGCTCATATTTTTTCTGTTCTACTGATCAATAATTACGTGAATGATACCGTAACAAAGAAATTAAAGCTTAGAGAAGCGCTGGACATTGCCTTGAAAGATACAGATTTCAAATATATTTTGGAGGCGCCAGAGAGCGAGTTTCCAAGCGCTGATCAGGAGAATTTTGGCGATAAAAACTCTACTGAATTGATGGATGAAATTATTGAAGATTATGGGCTTGAAATAGATGTCGATAACTATAAAATCCATGTCTATAAAAAAATGGGGAACCGAATCGATTTTACACTAGATTCCCGTTATAACATGCCCGGCATTACAATTAAAACAAGTTCTCAAAATAGTACCACACGTGCCTGGGGGTACGGTGCCTTAAAAGAAGGCAGCAATAGTACTGACAAGAATCCAAAATATGAATTTGAGCCTATTTTATATGTTCATCCTGATGAAGATAAATTCTTAATTGAAGGAAAGCCGCGGTGGGCTGAACCGATAAAAGATGAAACAATAAAAAAATCCAGTCGCATGGTTTCAGCACTGAAGAAGCATGTGAATCCATATCCGGAAATGACGGTAGAAGCTGATTTCCAAAAAATCTATGAGCCGAAGCTTTTAGAGATCGAGCAAGATTTTTGGAAAGGCGACACAATCCATGTCCTGGCTGATACGGCGGATGGTATCACATTTGAAGATGATGTGAGACTTGTGTCCATCCAGTACAACCCTTTGAACCCATACAGCAGTCCCAAATTGACGTTTGCGAACTTCCGCAAAGATATCCAAAGCATAAATGTGGATCAAGCGAAAAGGCTTAGAGATCAAAAACGATATATTGACCAGCTTTTCAAAACGCTCAGGTAGGCGTTTTTTTATTTTGTCAAAAAGGGAGTGATGAACATGTTGCGGCTGATTAAGCACTATAATAAAACCCGTAATTCACTTTATGAATCCCAGCTAAGTGAAGATATGCAAACCATAGAAAATGCGTTGAATGATCACGACTATAATTTGAAAAGACATGAGTCTTCCAGAGCCGCCCACACGTCGGAACAAATCGACCATGGCGGCTTCACTGTTGGAAACCGTCTGAAAAATTTATCAGCTCGCTTTGCCAACTTGGTCACAAATCACGATGGTTCAGATGTCAAAGAGGTTGTGGATGCCCGGGTAACAACTGACGGAGAAATTGCTCAAACATTGAAAGATCGTCTGGACTTAGAATTTAATAGACTCGCACAAAAAATAAATCGCACTGTGTATGTTGATGACTTTGGAGCCGTTCCGGACGGAAAAACCGACAGCACCGAGGCTTTCAAAAAGGCTTTAGGGAATGGCAGGGTGCGGATTGAGTTAAGTGCCGGTACTTATATTGTGAAAGGCATCAAGCTCCCATCCTGGACGTACTTGAATGGAAAGGGAAAAGGTATCACGACCATCAAGCTTCATGAGGATACGCCCGCCAGTGAATGGGTGATTACAAATGCAGACTATGATAAGGGAAACAGAAATATTTTTGTGCAGGGGATGTCGCTTGATTGGAATCCGAATAGACAAGGCGGAGTTCGGGCGACTGGCGGGCAACATTCAAGCTGCTTAACACTTGCCAATGTGAAATATGGCTGGGTGAAAGATGTTGAGGCGATAAACCCAGGACTGCACGGTTTTGATATTACAGCTCCTACTTATGATCATTTGCCAACAACCGATTATACGAAGAACGGGAGCCGTTATATATGGCTAGACAATTGCGTTGCCTATGGATACGGGGATGATGGGATTACCACACATTACAGCGAATATATTTTCATCTCCAATTCACATTGTGTTTATCCAAGCGGCAAAGCTCATAAACAGGGGGAGTCCAATTCCAACGGTATTGAAATTGACGACGGTTCAAAGCACGCCTGGATACTGAATTGCTATTCTGAGGGAAATGTCAGGGGCGTGGAGGTTAAAGCTCATGCCAAATGGCCGGCTGCTCAAAATGTCCATGTTATCGGTCATGTGTCTTATCGTGATGTGCGGTCATACGATATCCGTCACATCGGCCATCATTTAGCATCTGACCCTGAAAGTACGACAGCTTACGGTGTCACAATAACGGATTGTACGGCGATAGAACCGGTATTTAATTCCTTGTATAAGGACCTTTCACCGCGTGCGCTTGTCATTTCTGCCTATAAAAATGTCGTGGTCAACGGCTTTACAGCTATCGGTGATCCCTCATACGATTATAAAAACTATCCAGCTATCGCACTGCAATATCGCAGCCGAAACATCTCACTCAATGGGATTCAAGTGCGTGGGTTTAAAAAAGCTGAAGCGGATATTCGTCTTTTTGGTGGCAACCAGCGGACTGATAATGTCAACATTTCAAACTTCACGTTCTATAAATCTGCTAAAAGCGGCATTGTGATTGGCGGGAAAGTATATAACGTTAATATCAACAATGGAATCATGACAGGGGACAAGGGTGCTTACGGTATCACCTCACCAAACAGCCAAGCCAATATTGTGGGTGTTTATGCGGAGGGTTATGATTACGCGGCAATGATTAAAGGTCAAAAGTATAAATATGTGCCAAACAACTTAAAAGGCGGGACGAGGGTTGCCACAACTTCAGGATATGCGACCTCAGAGACCGGTTTTATTGCGGCTTCTTCCGGTGATCCTGTTGCTTCCGGAGAGGCTTCATCTGTCATTGGATCAACCGGCGGATGTAAGGCACAAGGTACGCGGAATGTGGTGATCGGTTCTTCTGATAGATCGACCGCAACGAAAGACGGAAGCCGGTCTGTCATTGGATCATCAAATAATGTCAGGATTGAGGGGGATGGAGTATCTCGAACAATTTTATCCTCACAAGCTGTCATAAACAATAAGAGCTATACGGTGGCGCTTGGATACGGCACCGGGAGTCCATCGGCTTCAAATAAAAAGGTAGAGCTAAATGCAAAGGCTGGAAATGTTTTAGGTACCGGTCGTATTGAAAGTGTATCTGACTTAAAGGACTTGGCTGAATACTTTGAATCCAAAGACGGCAGCAAGATTGATTCCGGTTACCTGGTAACGTTGGATGGTGATAAAATCCGGAAAGCAGAAAAAGGTGAAAAGGTTTTAGGCGTTATTTCTGAGACGGCTGGCGTCATTATGGGCGGCGCAGCTTTTTATTGGAATGATCGCTATTTAAGAAATGAGTTCGGCGGGATCATCTATGAAGAAATCGACGTTGAATCAGAAGACAAAGACGGTAATGTGGTGATTCAAAAAGAACTCATTCCGAAAGAAAACCCATATTACGATCCGGATGTAGAATATATTCCGCGGGAAGAGCGGGACGAGTGGCATGTTGTGGGGCTGGTCGGCCAGGTCTATGTCAGGATTGATGATACGGTCCAGGCAGGAGACAGCATCGTGCCCACAGGGGGAATTGGCACTAAATCAGAAGACGGAACAGGCTTTTATGTGATGCGTATCAAGCAGCCTTACTCTCATCAAAAAGGATATGGTGTCGCCCTGGTCTTTATGTATCCGCAGCTGTAAAGGAGGCTCATTGATGATTTATAAACAAGGTGGTCTATCACTTGATATAAACGCGCGGAAATCGAGCGCACAATCAACCAATATCCAATTTTTCACCCAGGATACGGGCAGCGCAAAGCTGTCCTTTTCTTTTACAAAAGACGGCGTTCCATTGCCCCTTTCGGCCGTAGATGCCAAAATTGTCCTTCTGTATGCGGATGATTCGTTTTATAAACGCAGCCTGACGCTGACAGACAAGGTAAACGGGAAAGCAGAATATGTTTTGTCTGACGAAGAACTCAAGCATTACGGCGAAGTTAAGGCCGAAATCAAGCTTTATTATGCGAATGGTCAGGCGCTTGCAACGGTCTTTTTTACCTTCCACATCGAGAAAACTCTCGAAGATCAAAATATCGTGCCTGTTGCGGAGTATTATATTGACGATTTTGAAACGCTCCGGGCTGGCATTAACAAAACTGTGGCGGAGATCAGCCAAGCTCTTGAAGAGATCAAAGCAAAATTTGCGGAGTTTGAAAATATTGAAACAAAAGACGGGGCGACGGAAAAGGCGAATAAGGCTGAATCGAATGCAAAGGAATACACTGACAAAGCTATAGCGAGCGCGAAAGAATACACGGACACTCATGCCAAGAACACGGATATTCATATCACGGCAGCGGAGCGGGATAAATGGAATAAGGCGGAGTCCCGGACTGAGTCTCATATCAATAATCAGTCGAACCCTCATCAAGTAACGACAAAGCAGGTTACACTTATTAATGATTCAGCATTTCAAGATGCTTCTTATGAGGGAGATAATTACCCTGATGGAATCTCAACTTTTCCGCTATTAGTTAATGAAGCCACAGGATACCCGAGTTCTTATGGCGGTATTTTAAATGTGAAATCAACTCAATACCGGTTTGCTCAGGTTTTCTTTCCAGCGGGAAATTTGAAAGACCCGAGAATTTACATTCGTCATTGGTATCATAGTCTAGGTTGGACTGATTTTGTCATGATTCCAACTTCAAATGATCTAAAGCCTGCCTGGACTGAAGTTCCTTTAAAAAACGGTGCGAAACATGGGGCCAGAAAAGTTATGTGTGCGGTGGTTGGCGGTTTTCTTTGTTTAAAAGGCGAGGTAATCACCAATAGAGGTGTGATTTTTGGCACGCTCCCAGCTTCTTATAGACCTGACCAGCTCCGCAGCAGACTTGTTCCTATATTCGGTACAACAGGGATGACAAAATTGTATATCGAAACAAACGGAAATATGAGGCTGGAGGGGCAAATCGCTGATAAGTCTGAGAACATAACTTCATATGGTTTGGACGAAATTATTCCCCTGTAGGAGAGATAAGTCATGAAAAACATTTTTAAATATGACAAAGAGACGTTCTTGTTGATTGATAATGATATCATTCAGCCTGATGATCAAGGGAACTATGAAATTCCGGATGGATGGACAGACATTCCATTTGACCCGGGTTTATATCTTCCGAAGTTTTTTCCGGACGAAAAGGTGTGGAAGGAGACGGCTACAAAAGAGTACATTGAAAACTTGCTGCCTCCGGAGCCTGAAGCGAGTGAAATTGAGCTACTAAAAAAGCAAAACGCTTTACTCTCTTATCAATTGGCCCGTCTTCAAAAAGAAGTTGCATCATTGAAAGGTGATGGTTCCTCATGATGTATCCAGACTTTGCGGCTATTAAGCAGTTTTATGATTGGGGTTGTTATGATGATGACTCAATCATGAGAGATTACGTAGATTGGGGGCATATTACCCCGGCAGAATATGAAAAAATAACAGGCCGGAGCTATGACAAACCCGCCGTCTGTGTGGATTTAGGAATGACAAGCGCCCGATAAGGGTGTTTTTATTTTGCCTCAAAGGAGGTGAAAACGATGTGAGAACAGGAGGATTAGGGGACATGACGCAACCGAATGATTATGATGTTTTACAAAAAGAAATCGCAGAAATTAAAGCAGATCAAAAAACACAAGATCAGCGGATTACTACTCTCGAAAGAACAACTGACCGTCATGATCAGCAAATCATTTCTATCAATGAAAAGCTGAACAAGATCGAGGAAAACACAACTTGGATCAAGCGCAGCATCACCGGCGCGATCATTACAGCGGTCAGCACCGGCATCATCGGCGGCGCAATCGCTGTTTTTTATAATCTACTGCAGAAATAAGGAGGAAAACACAATATGAAAAACTTTGACAAAGGCACGGTCGTCCGGACGGTGCTTCTTTTTATTGCATTGGTAAACCAGACATTGATCATGTTCGGAAAAGCAGCTTTGCCGATTAGTGAGGACCAGGTTAATACGTTGGCCGATGCTTTGTATGTGGCCGGCTCCACGATTTTTACAATTGTCACGACGTTGGTCGCTTGGTATAAAAACAACTATGTCACCGGTAAAGGTAAGCAGCAAAAAGAAGTTCTAAAACAAAAAGGATTAACAAAATGAGGTTGCCAGCTGGCAGCCTTTTTTATTTAAAACAAAATTGGAGGGGTTCAAATGGTTAAAGTCGTAAAAAACTTTGTGAAAGTCAATCAGTATACCCGGCCGGGTCTGAAAATGTCGGGAGTGAAAGGCATTGTCATGCACTGGACGGCTACTCCCGGCGCGTCCGCACTGAATGAGCGGAATTATTTCAATGGCACGTGTATCGCTGATAAACGTTACGCGTCATCCCATTATTTTGTGGATCGAAAAGAAGCGCAATTGATTATTCCAGAAAATGAAGTCGCCTATCACGCCCATGATCAAAACCGCTGTTACGTCAGTTTTTTAAAGCCAAACGCCAATACAAAGGCGATCGGTGTTGAAATGTGTGTTGAAAAAAACGGGCAGATTCACAGCGAGACCGTTCAAAATGCTGCTGAATTGGTCGCTGATCTGTGCAAGCGTTACGGCCTTTCTACAGATAAGATTGTGCGGCATTATGATGTGACAAATAAAAGCTGTCCGACTCCCTGGGTGAGGGATGCAAGCCAGCTGGCAACTTTCAGGAAAAAAGTCGATGCCCTGCTTGGAAATAAAACTGTGTCAAAGACAACATCATCCACGAGCCAGTCAAGCAAATCCACAGGGACCATTCTGAAAAAAGGATCGTCCGGTTCCCAGGTCAAGGCGCTGCAGAAACGTTTGATTGCCGCTGGCTTCTCTCTGCCGAAATATGGGGCAGATGGGTCTTACGGAGATGAAACGGTGCAGGCCATCAAAGCTCTGCAAAAGAAAGCCGGTATCACGGTGGATGGAATTTACGGACCGGCTACCGAAAAGGCCCTTGCAGCCATTGAAGCGAAAAAGAAAAAGCCTTCCTCAAGCGGCAAAAAATCATCCTATCCGCTGCCGTCTGGCATCTATAAGGTAAAAAGCCCACTGATGAAAGGGACGGCCGTCCGGCAGATTCAGGAGGCTTTAGCTACCCTCTATTTCTATCCAGACAAAGGAGCAAAAAATAACGGCATAGATGGCTATTACGGGCCGAAAACGGCGAACGCGGTCAAACGGTTCCAGATGATGCACGGGCTGTCTGCGGATGGAATTTACGGTCCTAAAACGAAGGCGAAACTTGAAGCTCTGTTGAAGTGATGAAGAAATGCTGAAAAAAATCCAAGAAATTGATGAAAAAATAGTTGTTATTGAAGAGCGAACTAAAAAAATAGACAGCTTGCCAACAAAAAATGAAATGCAAAGTTGTATTTCTGAAACATTAAAAACCCTATTGAAAAAGCCCTGTCCTTAAACGGTTCCAGCTGATGTACGGGTTTTCTACCGAAGGTATTTACGGACCTAAAACTAAAGCGAAACTTGAAGCGTTGTTGAAGTAATATAAAAAGGCCCTCTATAAAAAGAGGGCTAACTGTTATACGTTACTGTCCAATTCCCATACTGTCTGATCATCTACTAAAATTTTCTTCGGCGGATCATCATAAAGAGATATCTCAACCAAAGTGTTTTTCTCTTCAACTAACCAATTATATAAACTGTCTTTTTCGTTATTGGTAGGAAGGGAAATAATATTGTTTACTCTAATTACAGCTGCATCATATTCTATAAAATTGATATCGTCATCATCTAAACCGTTGTCTGTTTCAAAGACTGTGTCTAGCTCGGCAATGACTTTCAATCCACTTTCCCATTCTATTTTCATATCATCATTTTCATAATTTATTAATGTGTCTATTAGAGAATCATATCCCATAATCATTCATCCTCTTTTTTGTTTTTTTAGGGTCTGGAAGGTACTATATGAGCACCGTTTTTACTATAATGTATAATACCGTTAGTAGTATCTTCGTATTTATCAGTTTTCTTATTGTAGTATTTTCCTATAACTTGACCGAAATTAACTCTTTCCCTATTTTCATTTTTCAAAATAGTTCCTGTTCCTGCATACTTATCAAGTAATTCTTGTGCTTTTTTATTATCGCCGTTAAAGATACTTTTGTTTTTCCCGTTGGCAACTTCTTGTTTATAATTTGGTGTTCCAGGAATATGTTTTTCTTGAGCTCCTGGTTTTACTTTTGCAGGGAAACCATGCACTTCGCGATACGG